>CAKSEO010000051.1 GCA_934446565.1 uncultured Oscillospiraceae bacterium
ATTTTTATCACCCTTTTTTATTATACCATATTTACGTAAAAAAGCCCAGCTTTCGCTGGACTTTTTCGACAAGCTGACGGCAGACCGTTAAGGTCTGCCGTTTTGCTATGCTATTTTGGTTTAGCTCACTCTGCGGATTTCTTTGCGGGATTTCCGGTGTAAAGCTGGTAGTAGCGACCCTGCTCCTCAATGAGCTTGTCGTGGCTGCCGCGCTCGATTATGCGACCCTGTTCGAGTACCATGATGCAGTCGGAGTTGCGTACTGTGGACAGTCTGTGCGCGATGACGAACGTTGTTCTGCCGTACATGAGCTTATCCATGCCGTCCTGTACAAGGCGCTCCGTTCTGGTATCAATGGAGGAGGTAGCCTCGTCAAGTATCAGTACGGGCGGGTCTGCAACTGCGGCTCTCGCTATCGCAAGAAGCTGGCGCTGACCCTGGGAGAGGTTCGCTCCGTCTCCGGTCAGCATGGTGTTGTAGCCGTCAGGCAGGCGCTTTACGAAGCTGTGAGCGTTAGCGAGCTTTGCAGCCGCGATGCACTCCTCGTCGGTGGCGTCAAGACGTCCATAGCGGATGTTGTCCATTACCGTGCCAGTGAACAGGTGGGTATCCTGGAGAACAAGTCCCAGCGAACGGCGGAGGTCCGCTTTCTTTATCTTATTGACATTGATATCGTCGTAGCGTATCTTACCGTCCTGGATGTCGTAGAAACGGTTGATAAGGTTCGTGATGGTGGTCTTGCCAGCACCGGTGGAGCCTACGAACGCTATCTTCTGACCCGGCTCCGCATGGAGCTTGATGTCGTGGAGAACCATTTTCTTGTCGTCATAGCCGAAGTCCACGCCGTCAAATACGACGCTGCCCTCCAGCTTGCGGTAGGATACTGTACCTTCAGCGTTGTGCGGGTGCTTCCACGCCCATACTCCGGTGCGCTTTTCGGATTCGGTGATAGTGCCGTCCTCTGCGATATTGGCGTTTACAAGCTCAACATAGCCGTCGTCCACCTCGGATTTTTCATCGATGAGCCTGAATACACGCTGGGCGCCCGCCATAGCCATAACCACTGCGTTGAGCTGCTGGCTGACCTGGATAACCGGCTGCGAAAAGCTCTTGTTCAGCGTAAGGAACGCGACCAGCGAACCGAGGGTAAGCCCGGTAACATCAGAACCGAGTACCAGTGAGAGCACCGCGCCAACGCATACGCAGAGAACGTAGCTGATATTGCCGAGGTTAGCGCTGACAGGCATCAGGATATTCGCGAACTTGTTCGCATTGTCTGCGGAAACGCGGAGCTGGTCGTTGAGCTTGCGGAAGTTTTCAACATTCTTTTCTTCGTGGTTGAAAACCTTGACTACCTTCTGACCCTCCATCATTTCCTCAATATAGCCGTTGACGATACCAAGGTCCTTCTGCTGGGCGCCGAAGTATTTTGCGGACTTTCCGCCGATCTTTCCGGCTACAAGCATCATAACAACGACCATAGCGACCGTAAGGAAAGTGAGCGGAATGCTGAGTACGATCATGCTGACGAAAGTGATGACCAGCGTTACGAGGGAGTTCACCATCTGCGGGATACTCTGGCTGATGAGCTGACGGAGCGTATCTACGTCGTTCGTGTAGATGGACATGATATCGCCGTGCGCGTTGGTGTCGAAGTACTTTATCGGAAGGGATTCCATGTGCGTGAAGATATCGTTTCTGAGGTCGCGCATGGTGCCCTGCGTGATGTAGATCATCAGTCTGTTATAGGTGAACGAGCTCAGTATACCAACTGCGTAGATAAGCGCGATACGCGTCAGCGCGCCTAAAAGCGGAGCAAAATCCGCTGTGCCGCCCGCTTTTACAACGTTGAGCATCGGCGTGATATAGTCATCGATAAGGCTCTGCATGAACAGTGTTCCTATGAGTGTCGCGATAGCCGTGATCAGGATGCACACCAGGACCAGAATAAAGCGGAATCTATAGCGCTTCATCATATAGCCGAGTACTCTGTTCAGTACTTTGAAATCCATCTTCTGTTTCTTCAGATCAACAGGTGGACGTCTGTTTCCCATTGCCATTTGTTTCCGCCTCCTTATTCATTTGGTTTGTCGAAATCGCCGCCGGACTGGGTCTGGAGCGTGTATATTTCGCGGTATATCTCGTTCGTTTTTATGAGCTCGTCATGCGGAGCAAAGCCGCAGATACGTCCATCGTCCATTACGATTATGCGGTCTGCGTCCTTTACGCTGGAGATACGCTGCGCGATTATCAGCTTGGTTGTGCCGGGGATCTTCTCAGCGAATGCCTGGCGGATTTTGGCGTCGGTGGCTGTATCTACCGCGCTCGTTGAGTCGTCCAGTATAAGTATCTTCGGGCTCTTGAGAAGCGCTCTTGCGATACACAGGCGCTGTTTCTGACCGCCGGATACATTGGAACCGCCCTGTTCGATCATCGTGTTGTAGCGGTCGGGCATCCTCTCAATGAACTCATCGGCGCAGGCAAGTCTGCAAGCTTCCTCGCACTCCTCCTCGGTGGCGTTCTCGTTGCCCCAGCGGAGGTTGTCGAGTATCGTTCCGGAGAACAGCACGTTCTTCTGGAGGACCACTGCGACCTTGTCGCGGAGCAGCTCCAGGTCGTACTTGCGGACGTCAACGCCGCCAACGCGTACAGAGCCGCTGTCAACATCGTACAGACGGCTGATAAGGCTCGCGAATGTGGATTTACCGCAGCCTGTACCGCCGATGATGCCGATAGTCTCGCCGGAATGTATGTGCAGGTCTATATCGGAGAGTATCTCCTCGCCGCCCTGGAGGTCGGACTTCTTAGCGGTGAGCTTGTCGGTCTTGTGCTTGTAAGTGAAGTTAACGTGTTCAAAGTCGATGGAACCATCCTTGATCTCCATAACAGGGGAATCCGGATTTGTGATGTCTGACTTCTCGTTGAGTACCTCGCAGATACGGCGAGTACTGGCAACGGACATCGTTAACATCACGAAGATCATTGAGAGCATCATCAGGGACATCAGCGCGCTCATGACGTAGCTGAACAGCGATGTCAGCTCACCGGTGGTGAGAGTGCCGCTGACGATGAACTGTGCGCCGAACCAGGATATCAGCAGGATGCAGGCGTAGATAACGAACATCATCACGGGGTTGTTCCAGGATATGATCTTCTCTGCCTTTATGAACATCTTGTAGAGCGCGCCGGAAGCGGACACGAACTTATCGTTCTCATGCTCCTCGCGGACGAAGCCCTTAACTACGCGGATACCGGAGATGTTTTCCTGAACGCTGGCGTTGAGGTCGTCGTACCTTGGGAACACCTTGTCGAATACCTTTGTTGCGTTGGTGACGATTATCGCAAGCACTGTACCGAGTATCACCATTGCGCCCAGGAATATCAGGCTGATACGCACATTGATGATGACGCACATCACGATGCTGCTTATGAGCATGATGGGGGCTCTTACAGCGATGCGGATTATCATCTGGAATGCGTTCTGGAGATTGGTGACATCGGTCGTCATACGGGTAACAAGTCCGGCGGTGCTGAACTTGTCGATGTTTGAGAAAGAGAACTGCTGGATATTGCTGAACATCGCGTCGCGGAGATTGCACGCGAATCCGGCGGAAGCGTTAGCCGCGAACTTTCCGGCGAGCACGCCGAAAGCAAGGCTCATGAACGCCATAACGATCATCACCAGGCTGTATATCAGCACCTTTGTGAGATCTTCTGCATTTATGCCGCTATCGATTATCTTAGCCGTTACGAAAGGAATGAGTACCTCCATCACGACCTCCAGCACTGTAAATAGGGGGGTGAGCAGCGTTGATTTTTTGTATTGCTTAATCTGCGCTGCTAGTGTTTTTATCATGCTTTTTCCTCCTTATGTTTCTGTCATGCCATTCGCATTGATTAGTTGCCTTATTATTATAGTACATATTTTTTTTATTGTAAACCCGCTATTCTGACATATTTTTGCTCATTTACATAGTCGTTTTCAGTTAAATTAACCATGGTAATTTGTTTGCAAAACTCTGACCGCATAACAACGCCGAATCTCGCATTACTATGCGGTTTACGGGCACTTATCATTTCATGTGGTTTTCACAATTAAGGGTATTGCAAAAATGAAAATTGTGTGATATAATCATGATACAGATGATCATACCGCAGAGTTAGCTACATCTAACATGCAAGGAGAAAACAATGAAAGTATACGAATTCGGTGATGAGAGTAATCCGGTAATAGTGCTTCTGCCGGGCACCTGCTGCTATTGGAAAATGAACTTCGGCGATGTGATACCAATGCTACAGGAAAAATTCCGCGTGTGCGCTGTTTCCTATGATGGATTTGACGAGACTGAGGGAACAACATTCCCGACGATGCTTGAGGAGGTCGAAAAGATCGAGGATTACATCCTTGAAAAGCACGGAGGGCATATCTGTGCGGTGTACGGATGCTCGCTCGGAGGGTCGTTTGTAGGGCTGCTTGCAGCGCGGGGGCGTGTAACGATGGATCACGGGATACTTGGCAGCTCCGACCTTGACCAAGCGGGGAAATTCAAGACTGGACTGCTTGTGAAGATAGGCGTGCCGTTATTTTACCCGATGATACACGACGGTGAATTCAAGAAAGGTTTCATGAAGAAGCGCTCGGAGAAGTTCATGCGGGAAAACGGGGAATACGGCAGAAAATTCATGGGAATGATGAAAGGTCCGAACGGTGACGGAATGCCGTTTGTGTCAAAGCAGAGCGTTGCGAATCAGTTCGGTTCGGATATGATAACACCGCTGCCGGATAATATCGACCCGAAGCACGGCGACATACATATTTTCTATGCGCTGAAAATGGGGGAGCAGTATCGTGGGCGGTACCTCAAGCATTTCGCGCATCCGGTCATCCATGAGCATGATTTGCGTCATGAGGAGCTTCTTGCGTGCTATCCTGAAAAGTGGGTGGACGAAGTAGAAAAGGTCTGCGGGGTCAAATAACGAAATGCAGATTTTGGAAAGCTATTATTCACCACCTGCATAAATTATAGTTTTGATTATAAATAAAAAGCACGGAACTATTTATTCCGTGCTTTTTTATTACCTGTAGAGTCCGACTACCGAACGCAATATAGCGGATGAATCCATTGCATTCACGAAGCCGTCTCCGTTGAAGTCGCAGGTGTCGTCCATTTCCATAATGCCAACGACCATCTTCAATATCGCGGAAGCGTCGCGGGCGTCTATCGTGGTGCTGTTATCAGCGTCGCCGGGGAGCATGGTCCTTGTATCGTACATCAGAACGTAATCTCCGCCGACTGTGGGGGCTACCTGCGCAATGCCTGTGCTTGCGATTATCTTGGAAGTGTCAATAAAATCAAGCTGGTGCGTCACATCATTGTATCTGAACAGGTTAGCGAAGCGGTTGTTCACCTTTTTGCCGGTCTTTACATAAAGCACGGCACCGACCTTGTTCACGCCATAGGTGTGTACTCGGGTTATTTCGCTCTCGCCAGCGCTGTCGATAAGAACTGACGGAATGTATACATCATTGTTCTTCAGACCGACGCTCACGCTTGCCACAGTCTTTTTCAGCGTGCCTGTGTCTATCACCCAGCTTATCATGTCGTCAACGACAAATTCAAGGGTTATCTTTTTCTTCATCGCTGTGTTGATGATATCCGCCGGTACGGACGTATTGCCGTTCAGGTAGATCTTCAAACGGGAGTTCTTGGCGGCTGCGGCTATCTTTTTCTGGAGCTGCGTCCATCCCTTTACCGCGCTTCCCTCCATGGTCGGCTCGGTGACTGTTCCATCGGAAGTGCTGGAGCTGTCCGTGTCAGTTTTGTCGGTGTCCGTGCTGGTGTCAGTCTTGCCGCCGCTAGTGTTGTCATCCTTTTTATCGTCGTCGGTCTTACTATCGTCAGTTGTGCTGCTCGATCTTCTGCGAACAACTATATTGAATGCAGTGGTGCAGCCCTGGTAGTATACGGTAAGGGTCTGCTGACCGAGTATCCAGCTGTCGAAGTCCTGTATCATGCTCTCGGTCATGTAGACATTCTGCGTGGGCTTGGTCTCGTCCTCGTAGGTTACTTTGATAACGCCTCCGGTGACGCTGAGCTTTTCGCCCATATAATAGGAGTATTTTGCGGGGCGCTTGACGATCTCGATCATCTTGACGCCGTAATTCACGCCTATCGTGTAGGTATAGGTCTTGACAAGACTGTTGTCCATGTTCGGGTCGTTGGATTTAGCGTAGGTGTACAGCTTATACTGAACGACCTCGTTGTCAACGCGCTTGAGATTTATTTTTGTTCCTGATTTGTAGAGAATACCGGGGTAATCGGCGGTTATCTCTTTATCGAGCGAGTAATAAATATCAGCAGTCGCCGTTGCGCAGGAAAGCGTGAGCGTTATAGCGGATTCGCTTGCCGTGTCAAGAGTACTTGGCACAGGAACAGCAGCTCTTTCCTTAGGAACGGTTATGGTATAAATATAATCGCTGCTTATATCGGAATCCTTCCAGCTGTCGTTCGGCGCCTGTGCATAGCAGCGCAGCGCGAATGATTTGGTGGTATTAGGAGCGACTGTCAGGTCAAACGGACCTGTGTATTCTATGAAGCCGTTTTTCTTGGTGGCAGTGGGGTCAAGCGTATAGAATATTTTTGCGCCGGGGGTCTCAGAGTTCAGAGTGATGGTAAGCGAGCTGTCGTACTGACCGGGTGCGGGAGTCGGCGTAGGAACAGCAGTAGTTTTTTTCTGGATGACCACCTGGTAAATGAAAGTCGCAACGTTGCTCTGCTTCATTCCTGGCGCGGTAGCTATCGCCTTTATGCAGTAGTACAGCGAGTTGCCGGGAACGCCGGAAAGGGTTATCGGCTCGATGTATTTTGTGCCGCCCGCTTCCGTAGGATCAGCAAGATCTATTTCTGCCAATGTTTCGTAGTACTCCATCGTGTAATAGATAGTTGCGCCGCTGACGGAGGACGAAAGCGTGATATCCTGGGGGGAATTGAATACGGTGGTTTCAAGCTTGCTGTCTGTGTCCGGAGGGTTCGCCGTGGGGGCGGGCATCTTCTGAGCCTCCTCAACGTAGACCTGGGCTGTGACGGTAGAGCCTATAGTGGGGTTTACTTCCATGTAATTCGGGAGCGTTACCGTACCCGTAATGGTAACGAGGTGGGCGTTGCCGAGCTTGGGGTTATACGGAGTTCCGTCCTCTATCACGGCGGATGAGAGGTCCCAGGTCACGCGGCAGTTTTCTTCGATACGGTTATCCTTCGGGACAACGACCTTTACTGTAGTCGGGAGCGACTTTTCCTCCATCTGTGTTACAGTCGTACCGCTCTTTACGTTATCCACGATACCCGGTGAAACTATCTCGTAATTATTGAGCTTCTGCGTCCTGGGATAGGTGAATGTTATGATGAACGTACCTGTTCCGGTAGGGGTACCAACGGCGCGGATACCGTTAACGTATACCTCTGTCGTGCGGAGGAACAGATAATTTGTGCTGGGTACGATCTCTACGGTGCTGGTGTAGATGGTGTTGTAGTCGGCTACGGTGCTTTCGGAGCCTCCCGACCATCCTACGGCTCCAAAGCTGGATATAGCCAGCTTCTCAGATACTTGGGAGGAGGTCCTGTCCGGGTCGAGCTCAGCCGTTTCATCAAGCGGTTTTCCGCCTACGGGGACTGTTATCAGGATATGTATCTCCGGGATATTCGTTGCTGAGGTAGGCTTACGCTCGACGGTGAAAACGCCGTCAAGATATCCACTCTGCCGATATCCGCTGTAGTAAGACACAACGCGGACGTAGTAGGTCACGGATTTGCTTATCTCGCCCTCGAGAAGGATGCCGTCAACAGAGTTGTAATGCTGAGACTCCGCGCCGCCGGTAGGATTCTCAAGAGTTTTCTGATCCGTGCTTATCGTATAATAGAACTGTCCGACATCTGCCGGGGCGTTCAGCTTGACGCGGACGATATTGTCATATGTCCTTCCTGATGGGGTTTCATTGGAAAACACCGGGTCTGCAAGCTTGTCGGCAGGCGCGATCTCGATCTGGGCATAAACTTCAAGCGCCTGGTCTGGCTTATTATAGACGCCCTCGTCACTGTTGATGGTAACGGCTCCGACTATTGTAAAGCTGAGCCCGTCGATGGCCTCCTTGATCTCGTCGCCGGAGTACTTTTTGCCGGAGAATGTGAAGCCGTCCTTTGACAGCCAGGTTACGCTGCCGTTGAGGATCAGCGAACTGTCCTGGGTCTTTATCTTTACTGATTTCGGAAGAGCAGAATCAATAGTGCTTATATCGGTATGAGCCTTGAACTGTTTTCCGTTTTGATTGGTATAATACACAGTGTCGTCGCCGTTGGTCGCGCCGCTGACATCCTGAAAGTACGCATTCATTGCCTTGGGCTTGGGGGTAGTGTAGTCCGAGAAATCAAAAAGCGCACTGACCACGGTAGAATCCACCCAGGTTTTGGCAAGGATTGTTGTCGGGTCGCCCTGCTTCTGATAGTATAGGTACACGCTTGAGCTTGGGGTGTTTCCACCGGTTGTGGTATATTTTGCAACGGCGTAGTATGTTTTGTTGTATCCGAATGTGGTTACTGCCTCTTTATTTTTCAGAGCGCCGTTGCTGTCATATTCAGGAGAGCCGAGATACCATGTCACAGACGAAAGCGAGACAGGTCCGTCCTTAGGGGTGAAGTAGTTATCTAACGATGAAGCGGATGCCTCGGGTACCGGCATAGGAATAGCGCTTTTCAGATAAAACTGAGCAAAGATGTCTGCAAAGGCAGTGCCTGCAATACTAAGAATACCGCCGAGCGCCGCCGGGTCTGTCAATGTGAACATGAGGGCGAGCGCGGTCAACGCCGCCGCGATCCTTTTTCTGAGTTTCATACCAATACCTCCGGGATAATATAATATCAGGCTGGAAACCAGTCCGAACTATAATACATAATTATACACCATATATTATATAATATTTTCCTCTTTAAGTCAATAGAAAAAGTGAACTTTTACACTACATTGGGCAAAAATACCAGAAAAGCTCCCGCAGCACGCGGGAGCTTTACCAATCATTTTTTAGAAACAGTGAACGCAATGCCGTCCTCTGAAAATTCAGCGGTGAATCCGCGTTCAGCAAAATACCCGGAAATGAACTCGCGCAGCGCGTCATTGCGCTTGTCCAGGGAAAAATACTGACCGCCGCAGCCGTCGTGGAAATGCACATGATCCGGGAAGTGCGCAGCGCATGCTTTTTTCAGTTCCAGCACCTCGTCGTATTGGAAATTGTAGCTCAATTCTTCTCCTCCTTGTAGCCCTCGCAGCCGCTTAGATAGCGCCTCACCTCGCTGATGTAGACCTCCCCGATGTCGCTCAGGATGCTGTGTTTTTTTACAACGTAGCCTATCTCCATGACTGTGTTGCGGTTGTGCTCGTCCTCACGGAAAGGCACTGCGCGGTACTCGCTGCCGTTGAGCTCCTCGCAGATTATCCCGGAGCACAGCGTGTATCCGTTCAGCCCGACCATCAGGTTGAGCTGCGTGGCGCGGTCGGTGCTTCTTATCATGCGCGGGTAGTCGTTGTCAGTCAGTATCTCCTCCGCGAAGAATCCGCTCGCGTCCTCGCCCTGCTCAAAGACAAGGCAGGGGTAATCCGCAAGCTGCTCCAGCCCTATAGACTTTTCGTTTGCGAGGGGGTGGTCTTTCCAGAGGTAAACATACGCGCGGCAGTCTATCAGCGGCACGAATTCAAGCTCCAGGTCGTGGAGCATTTTACCGATCATGCGGCGATTGTAATCGCACTGGTAGATTATCCCGACCTCGCTGCGGAATCCGCCAACGTCCCTCAGGACGTCCAGCGTCCTGGTCTCGCGAATCGCAAATTCAAAATTCAGCGTTCCGAAATTCTTCACCATTTCTACGAACGCCTTGACTGCAAAGGAGTAGTGCTGAGTTGACACGCCGAATTTCCGCCTTGCGCCGCCGGAGGTGCCGTACTTCTGGCGCAGCAGCTCATACTGCTGATATACCTGGCGGACGTACATCAGGAAATCCGCGCCCTCCGCCGTGACGGAAACTCCGCGGCTGCTGCGGACGAATAACTGTATCCCGACTTCCTTTTCGAGCTCGCGCACTGCGCTGGTCAGGGACGGCTGGGAAATAAAAAGCTGCTCCGCCGCCTTGTTCATGGAACCCTGTTCCGCAATAGTAAGCGCGTATTTCATCTGCTGCAATGTCATAGTATCTCTCCCCGTGGAAGTATTATGCTGCGATTATACCACATTCAGCGAAAGCTGTCAAGCTTTTTATATGGGGCAGGGTAGGCAATAGAAATCACCTATAGCAAAACGGCGCGCCCTTGGCGGAGCGCACCGTGTATGTTACTTGTTGAGGAATGCGCCGAGCTTCTTGTCCTCGGTGCGGATGTGGCTGACCAGCAGGCTCACATGCCCGTTGAGCTTGGCGAGGTCTGCGATACTTGCGTCGCCGGACATCCCCGCAGTTATTTCCCGGAGGGTCTGCTTGTATTTCTCGTGAAACGCGTGGTGCGCCTCGTAGCCGGGATATCCGCTCTGTTTCTGGAGCTGCTCCTCGTGTGTGAAGTGACGTTCGACATAGTCGTTGAGAAACTTTACGGTCTCGCTCATCTTGGCGCGCCCCTTGCCCTCGCTGCATGCCTCAAGCAGGGCGTTTACTGCGTTCAGCAGTTCGCGATGTTCGTTGTCTATAATGCGGTTGCCAGTTTCCAGTTCCTTTGTGAATTCGTATCTCATGATGTTTTCTCCTCTTTCAGAACAAGTTTTTCCTGATACTAAAACGACCGCCCTTACGGACAGCCGGTAAAATAATTTTAGCCGCACATAAGTGCGGCTAAATGTGGCGGACAGGGAGGGATTCGAACCCTCGAACGGGTTTAATCGTTACACGATTTCCAATCGTGCGCCTTAGACCAGCTCAGCCACCTGTCCATGTCTTGTTATTGAGAGCTTTATTTTCTGTCGAGCTCTTTCTGTTCGTTTCGACTTGTCTATTATAGCACATCGTTTTCATTTTGTCAAGCACTTTTTTTAAAAAAATTCTATTTTTTTAACCGGAGCATATTAAAGCGAATAAACGCATGGAAAACTTTAGTCAACACCGCACGATATTTGTGTGGTGTTGATTAAACTCCCGCATTCACTGTCGGCGGATGCGGGAGTTTTTCAACATTATATCAACTTTCGGTATCAGCGCGCTGCGGGGAGCTTTTTGCGGATATCCTGGAGACGTTCCAGGGCGGCGTTGAGCGTAGCGTCCTGCTTTGCGAAGTGCAGTCTGATGTAACGGTTCTCCGGCTCGCGGAAGAAGCTGGAGCCAGGAACTGCGCCTACTCCGACATGCTCAGCAAGAGCCTCGCAGAGCTTGAGGTCGCTTTCGTAGCCGAACTCGGAAACGTCCACCATGACGTAGTACGCGCCCTGGGGTACGTTATGCTGGATCCCTATGCGGTCAAGACCGTCAAGGAACAGCTTGCGCATGTGGGTGTACTTGTCCTGGAGCCACTTGTAGTAATCGTCGCCGAATTTCAGCCCGACTACCGCCGCTTCCTGTAAAGGAGCCGCAGCGCCTACCGTCAGGAAGTCGTGGACTTTCTTCACGCGGTCGGTTATCTCGGGCGGAGCGATGACGTAGCCCAGTCTCCAGCCGGTGATAGAGTAGGTCTTGGAGAGGGAGGAGCAGCAAATGGTACGCTTCCTCATGCCCGGGAGGGTGGAGAAATAAACGTGCTTGTTCGGCGCGTAGAGGATGTGTTCGTACACCTCGTCGGTGATAACGTAGGTGTCGTACTTCTCCGCGAGGTCGGCGATTATTTGTAGCTCGTTGCGGGTGAACACCTTGCCGCAGGGGTTGGAGGGATTGCAGAGAATCAGAGCTTTCGGGTGCTGCCTGAACGCAGCTTCAAGCACGTCCGCGTCGAAGTTGTACTCCGGAGGAACCAGCGGAACGTAAATAGGCTCAGCGCCGGATAGGATAGCGTCCGCGCCGTAGTTCTCGTAGAACGGCGAGAAAACTATCACCTTGTCGCCGGGGTTGGTAACGGACAGCATAGCCGCCATCATAGCTTCCGTGGAGCCGCAGGTAACGACTATCTCGGAGTTGGGGTCGATATCGTAGCCCATGAAGTGCTTCTGCTTTGCGGCAACAGCGTCGCGGAAGTTCTGTGAACCCCAGGTCGTCGCGTACTGGTGGAAATCCTCCTTAGTCACCTCGGCGAGGCGGTTCAGTATCTCCTTGGGAGGCTCAAAGTCCGGGAATCCCTGGGAGAGGTTCACCGCGCCGTACTGGTTGGATATTCTGGTCATGCGGCGAATTACCGAATCAGTAAATCCCGCTGTTCTGAGTGAAAGGTCTGTCATGTCTGTTCCCCTTATTTAAGATAAGAAATGTGGTCGTTGAGGATGTGCTTCGGGTCGAATGCGGTCTTGATGGAGCGCATAAGCTCGAGGTTCTCCGGAGCAGTCGCGCCGAGGAAGTACGGGCGCTTCGCAATGCCTATTCCGTGTTCTCCGGATGTCAGTCCGCCGAGGGAGTAGGCGTAGTTGTAAACGGTGGTCATGTTCTCGTGGAGGTCGTGCTCCCACTCAGCGCCGGAGCGTGTTCCGCGTACCATGCAGAGATGTACGTTGCCATCGCCGGCGTGTCCGAATGCTACCATCTGCATGCCGGATTTCTTTTCGGTCTCGTGGACGAATTTGATGAAATCGGCGGTGCGGTTTATCGGAACTACCAGGTCTACCGGCTCCTGTTCGCTGACTGCTTCCACAGCCTTTACTAGACAGCCGCGTATTTTCCAGATGTTCGCGGCGGCTGCGGGGTCGTCCAGAGTGATGTAATCCAGCGCTCCGGCTTTCATCGCTACCTCGCGTACTCTCGCGGCGCTGTCCGAAACGGAATTTTCAGTGCCGTCGAATGTAAGGATGATGTACGCGCCGGCTTCCGGAACCGGGAATTTCAGCCCGGTGAATTTCTCGCCGAGTTCCACAACGGTGCGCTCGGTGAACTCGATAGCGGTAGGGTTGGCGTTGGCGCGGATAATGCTCAGTACGCCGGAGATACCAGTGGACAGGTCGGGGAACGGAACAACTACGGAAAGCGACTTCTCGGGCTTGGGGACAAGCTTGAGAATGCACTTGGTAATGACTGCAAGCGTACCCTCGGAGCCGATGACGATATGCTTGAGGGAAAGTCCGCTCGCGTCCTTGACGTTCTTTGTGCCTGCCTTGACTACGCTGCCGTCTGCAAGTACCAGCTCCAGCCCGCGCACATAATCGCGGGTAACGCCGTACTTAACGGCTCTCATTCCGCCTGCGTTGGTGGAGATGTTGCCGCCGATGGTGGCGATTTTCTCGCCCGGGTCGGGGGGATAGAACAGTCCTTTGGATTCGACCAGCTTCTGGAAATCCTGCAAAACTACGCCGGGTTCTACCACTGCGGTGAAAGTCTCCTCGTCTATTTCAAGCACGCGGTTCATCAGCGACATGTCAAGGATTATGCCCTCGCCGTGGGGAACGGTCGAGCCGACAAGGTTTGTTCCCGCGCCGCGCGGAGTTACCGGAAGTCCGCGGTCGTTCGCGAATTTCATTACCGCGCTGACCTCCTCGGTGGACTTCGGGAACACCAGCGCTGCGGCTGTGCCCTTGAGTCTGCCCAGTGTGTCGGAGAGGTACTTGTCCTCTATGTTTCCGAGCTTTACTCTTTCCGGGTCGGGAATTATATTCAGAAGCTCTTTCATTACTATTCCTCCAATAAAAATTCGGAACACAGGCGCCGTCCGCAGGTATTTTGAATATCCGCGGAGCGGCACCATGATTCCGAATTGCGAATTATGAATTCCGAATTAGCCTAATGTCCAAGCGGGAACGAAGAATCCCTTGAACTCGTTGTTGTAGATGTCGATGGTGTCCTGAGACTGGTAAGCTTCAACGATGCGCTTGTAAACAGGGTTCTCAGCGTCCTCGGTGCGTACTGCGATCAGGCAGTAGTAGCTGTTGTCAGCGTACTCGCTCTCCTTGTAGATAGCGTCGTCTGCGGTAAGACCGCTGTCGAGAGCGTAGTTGCCGTTGATAACTGCGAGGTCAACGTCCTGGATAACGGAGTAAACGAGATTTGCGTCTACCTCAACGAACTCTACCGGTACAACGTAGTCGGTGATGTCGCTTATCTCAGGGGAAGCGCCTGCGTCAGGATTGATGGTGAAGAAGCCAGCGCTTTCGAGGAGCTTGAGCGCTCTGCCCTCGTTGGTAACGTCGTTCGGAACTGCTATCTTGAGGGTGTCGGTGGAAGCGAGGGCGCTCTCGATGGTGTAGTCCTTAGCGGTGTAGATGTTCATTGCTACGATGTAGGTATCGCCGATGGCGGTCAGGTCGTAGCCGTTGGAAGCAACGTCGTTGTTGAAGTAAGCGTGGTGCTGGAATGCGTTCATGTCGATCTCGCCGCTGTTGAGCGCGTTGTTCGGGATGTTGAAGCTGGTGAACTGCTCATATTCGATGTTTATCCCCTCGGGAGCGAGCTTCTCTTTGATGGGGTTCCAGATGTCCTCGTATACGTTGCCGGTGAGACCGATCTTAACGGTAACGGGGTTCTCAGGGGAGTAAGCGGCTTCGCTGTCTGCGTTATCTGCGTTATCTGCGTTGTCGGAGTTCTCAGCGGTGGAAGCGCTCTCTGCTGCGGAAGAATCAGCCGCAGAGGAATCAGCGGAGCTGTCAGCCGCGGAGGAAGAACTGGAGGAAGTATTGCCGCTGCAAGCGGTCAGGGATAATGCGGCAAGAACTGCTGCGAGGGAAAATGCGAACTTATTTCTGATAGACATGGTATTTGTTCTCCTTTGAACTTGTTTTGTTTAGTTGTATTTATTTCCGGTCGGCTACGTTGCCATTGACTGGTTATTTTTCTGTTTTCTTTGCGATGATGTTGCCGGCTATCTGTATCACCTGAACGATGAGCACCAGAACGATAACTGCGGCAACGATGATATCGTAGTAGTTACGCTGAACGCCCTGAACATACGCGAAGTTACCCAGACCGCCCGCGCCGACTGCGCCAGCCATCGCGGTAAGTCCGACGAGGTTTATCAGCGTTATCGTGATACCGCGGGAAAGCGCCGGAATGCTCTCGCGGAGGTACACTCTGAAAATGATTCCGAGCTTTGAGCAGCCCATTGATTGTGCTGCTTCGATAAGACCGGGGTTGACGCCCGCAAGCGCCGCCTCAGCCTGGCGCGAGAAGAACGGAACGGTCCCGACGATGAGCGGGAATATCGAACCTGCAACGCCTATCGAGGTTCCGCTGATGATACGCGTCAGCGGGATAAGCAGGAACAGCAGTATGATGAACGGTATCGAACGCAGAAGGTTGATAATGATATCCAGCACGCGATAAACTACTGCATTTTCAAGCAGACCGCCCTTTTTCGTCACGGTCAGCAGGATACCCAGCGCCATTCCGATGACGAGTATATACAGCGCGGAAATGCCGGTCATCGCCAGCGTTTCAAGCGTAGCGTTCCACAGAGCCGGGAGCTTTGGGATAACGTTAGGCATGATGCTTTCAAAGAACTCACGCACTGAGGATCACCTCCACTCCGACGTTGATATCGCACAGATATTTTACTGCGTCGCGGATATCGTTTTCGTTTCCGTCCGCGATAACGACCAGCCCGCCTATGGGGTTGTCGCCGATTATCTCGATGCTGCCGAACACGATGTTGAGGTCGATGCTGAACTTGCGGGATATCGTGGAGACAAGCGCTTCGCAGGCGCTTCTTTCGAGGTACTTGAACCGCAGTATCTTCTGACCGGGCTTGAGCTGCACCAGCGGAGATTTTTCCTCAATAAGCGTGTTGATACCGCTCAGGCATGAGGTAGTATCGACGAACGAGCGTGTGACAGGCTGCTGCGGGTTCGCGAATATCTCGAATACGTCGCCCTGTTCTACGACTTTGCCGTTTTCCATTACGGCGGTGCGGTCGCATATTTCCTTTACAACGTTCATCTGGTGGGTGATGAGTACTATCGTCAGTCCCAGCTTGGCGTTGAGGGATCTCAGGAGTTTCAGTATAGATTCCGTTGTCTGCGGGTCGAGAGCGGATGTAGCCTCGTCGCAGAGGAGTATCTCCGGGTCGCTTGCGAGCGCTCTTGCGATAGCTGCGCGCTGTTTCTGACCGCCCGAAAGCTCCGAGGGGTACGCGCCAGCCTTGTCTGCGATACCTACCAGTTCCAGCAGCTCCATCGCTTTTTTCTTACGCTCCGCTGCGGAAAGACCGCTGTAGCGTATCGGGAAAACTACGTTCTGCAATACCGTCCGCGACGCGAACAGGTTGAAGTGCTGGAATATCATTCCGATTTTTTTGCGCTGTTTGCGGAGTTCAGCGCCGCGCAGGGCGGTGATGTCCTTGTCGTTTATAAAGACCTTGCCGCCGTCGGGGCGTTCCAGGAGGTTTATGCAGCGCACCAGCGTGGATTTACCTGCGCCGGAGAAGCCGATTATCCCGAAGATCTCGCCCTTTTTTATTTCAAGGCTCACATCGTCCGCGGCGTTGAATTTTCTGCCGGCGTTGACGTAGGTCTTGGTTATGTGCTCCAGACGTATCATGCTTTACCTCACCTCATCGTGATATCTGTGCTCCCGGACTGAATCACGTCAGTCCGTCCGGAAGTCTGGCAGCGCCGCATGATACTTAACGCATGACTTTATGTCAGTTATGCGGCGCTGCCTTTGGCATTCGTCCGAAGCGGAAATTCCTGCGGAGCAGTTTTGTGAATATTGCGTTCATGATTTCCGCCTCCTCTTTTGCCTATCTCTCCGATAGGCTTTATGTGATGATTATAACAGACAATTCCCACTTTGTCAATAGGTTTTTTAGAAATCATATGAATTTTATAGGTTTTATCTGTAGTGAACAGTCGGGGATAAAAGTTTTTGTAGCAAATGCACAAAAGCGGAGAATGCGAAGTGATTTTCATGTTTCTGTATTTTGAAAAACTATAATTTATGCGGGTAGTGCTAAATTAGCAGGCGCCCCCAATCGGGAGTCAAGGGGGGCGCGCCCCCCTTGC
>CAKSEO010000052.1 GCA_934446565.1 uncultured Oscillospiraceae bacterium
TTCATATTCCTCGCTGCTTAATATTCAAAAAGCCATCTTTCTTTTTCTACGAAAGATGGCTTTTTCGACAAGCTGAAAGGGGCGGCTATGCAGCCCCTTTGTCTTGTTATATTATATGGAGGATTTTAATTGATCATACTATCTGCTCACCGTTGACATATACATGATAACCATTAGAAACGATCTGGGATACATCCCCGTCAAACTCTGTGATGTAACTGTCTGCGGTCAACTCCCAATGCGAATCGCCGCTGAGAGTTACCTTTACAGTTCCGTCCTCGCCGTCAGGATTTACCGCGCCATTAAGCGTGGAATCCGTCAGAGTCATGTCTAGACTGGAAATGCTGTCAACAAGTATGTTTCCATCAATGGTCTGGTCCTCAGCCGTGAGGATAACGTCGCCGCCATTCGCTCCCTCGGTGCCCCATCCGCGGGAGCTGGAATTGCCCTCTACCCGTAGAAATGTGTCATTCGCCAGGGTAAATTCAACATTTTTCAGCGAAATGGTGCAGTCCGTATTCGTTACATAGAACATATCCCCGGCAAGACCTGTTATGCTGCCGCCGTCTGCGGTGAAATACGCCTCTCCGATGTCGGCGTCGCCGGACATGCTCTGATAGATCATTATCGTGTGGATATTTTCATCGGAATCTCCATTATACGTTCCTGACATGCTGCCGGAAAGAGTGCAGTTGTTAAGAACTACGCTGTTCTTTCCCTCTACGACTACGCCCTCGCTGGCGTTTGCCGTGAGCTCCGCGTCGTTTACGGTTATGTCAGCCGTGGAATATACTGCCGGGCTTCCGGTGCCGTTGGTAACATATTTGCCGCCGTTTACCGTTACGGTTCCGCCGCCGCGGTCTGTTCTTATCGCCGCTGAGGAATTGCCCTGCGTTTCAACGTCTAGGTCATTCGCGATCATAGTTCCGCCGCCGGTGGTCTGTATACCGCCGGAATTGCGCTCTGTAGTGCGGATAACGCTGTCAGATATCGTCACGGTAGTTCCTTCGCCGTAGCTGAACACTGCATTTCCATTGACTGCGCTGGTGTTGAATGTTGAGTTGCTGATCGTCACCTTTGCGCCGTTGGTCGCCAGGAATCCCGCATTCTGACCGTAGAAGTCACCGTTCTCCGTGTTGGAGGAACTGCCGCCATTCTTGTTAACGGTTATGTTGTTGAACACCGCTTCCGCGCTGTCTACGCGTAAGGCGTTCTCGTCATCGCCGATGGAAGTGTATTCCGTGTCGCTCTCCTCGGTGTTTTCAGTTATCGTGTTAGCAGAGGTGCCGTTAGTTACCTCGCTGCTGCCGCCGAATCCGTTTCCTGCTGCAAGGTTCTTAACCAGCGCGGACGCTGCGGTACCATCATCATTCAGCGTAACTGCAAGCACGCTTCCTACGGTTATATCGTCGAGAGTGCCTTCGCTGCTTCCCTGGAGGAACTCCACGTTTATCTCGGTATCGTCGGTCACTGTGAATTCAATGCTGCTTCCATTGGATTCGAACGTGCTGCCGGATTCTCCGGGTTTTGCAGGAGCTTCTCCGCCGGGTGCAGAGCCATTGTCGGAGGGCTTGTCGGGAGCTTCTCCGCCGGGTGCAGAGCCATTGTCGGAGGGCTTGTCGGGAGCTTCTCCGCCGGGTGCAGAGCCATTGTCGGAGGGCTTGTCGGGAGCTTCTCCGCCGGGTGCAGAGCCGCCGTCGGAGGGCTTGTCGGGAGCTTCTCCGCCGGGTGCAGAGTCCACTGAAGCCACAACTATTTCGCCTTCATCGGCGGTTATTATGTTGCCGTCCACCGCTGTAACCTTTACAGTCTTGTGGCTCTGGGACTGCTGTGCTTCCGGGGTCTCGGATGTCTGGGAGGCTGCTGTATCCGCCGTTGTCACCGCTGAACTTTCTGAACTGTCAGAGCTTTCAGTACCGCTGGAGCATCCGGTGGCTGATATGGCGACTATCGCTGCGCATGCTAACGCAATATATCTTGATTTTTTCATAATATCACTGTCTTTCTTTAGTAGGAGGCGCCACTTTTTGTTTACGATTAGATTATATCCACTAAACGTGATATTTTGGTGATATTATTGGCAATAAAAATTGAACACCCCGGGAAAAATACAACAGATAAATGTGAAAAATCACCGCATGTCACTGCGGCGATCTCCACTTTATTCATGCTATGCTGATCTCCCATAGGAACAGGGAACTGTCCCTGCCGCTCATATCCACGGCGTAGTACTTCACTTTTCCGTCCGCGTCGGTGAACGATATTCCGTTGTTCGGGATATCTCCCAAAAATTCCATTCCTGCCACCAGCGGGCGCTCCGGAGTCAGCTCCGGCTGGGAGTACACCTCCTCCACAGCAAACGCGAAATTCCCAGCGTCATCGTAGTCCTGCATGGATATCGACAGCAATTTGAAGTCGGTCACGGTGCTTTCCGCAGTGAACACCACCTGGACGGTCAACGCGTAGTCATTGGGATCGTACTCGTCATGCCCGCCAAGCTCCGGTACCTCCCAAATGTACTGCGCCTTTACCGGGAGTTTCTCCGCGCTCTCCTCCCCGGTCGCTTCAACGGTCGGGACCGGCTCCCCGGTCGCTTCAACGGTCGTGACCGGCTCTCCGGTAAGCTGTGGCTCGGTGCTCGGCGGCTCGGACGCCGTCCCCGGCTCCGATGTGGTCAGAGTTGTCTGCACTGAAGATTCGGAGTCAGCCGCGCTGCTTTCCGGGGCGGAATTCCCTGCCCCGCAGCCTGTAAGCAGAAGCATTGACGCTAATATTGCGATTTTCTTTTTCATATACAGTACCTCCATTTTCCATCAGTGGTTATTATGATATTATAGCAGATATTCCATGAAAAGTCAATCAATTTACAGTTGCGCAGATGTAAAAATTCCTATTGAAACATTGCGGAATATATGCTATAATACAATGTGAAGGCTATCAGAGCCATAGATAAACAAGCAGAACAAAAGCGAGGAAATACATATGATAAAGCTTATCGCAAGCGACATGGATGGCACCCTGCTCAACGACAGGAAAGAGCTCCCCGGGGACTTCCTCGAGGTATTCGAAGAGCTGGAGCGCCGCGGCATAAAATTCACCGTAGCGAGCGGACGCTCCTTTGACGCGGTGGCGCACCTGTTCCCCGAGGAATACCGCACGCGGCTGGATTTCATCTGCGACAACGGCGCGAACGTTATCCACGAGGGAAAGCAGGTCAGCGTGACTCCGCTGGACCGCGGCACATTCGAGCAGCTGATAAGGGCGTGCGAGGAGATAGGCGGACTGCGCGTGCTGGTCTGCGCGGGAAAGGGGACCTACCACCTCACCGCAGACGAGGAATTCAGCGCGGAGATCGCAAAATACTACAAAAACCACATCCCCTGCGACGACCTGCTGTCGGTGGACGACGTGATCTACAAGCTCGCCGTCTGCGACATGAAAGGCACTCAGCAGCACGCCAAGCCCGCCATTGACGCGATTTTCGGCGACCGGCTCAACGTGCAGGTGTCCGGTCCGATATGGATGGACGTAATGGGCGCTGGAGTAAGCAAGGGCAGCGCCCTGAAAGCTCTCGGCGAGCATCTCGGTATCTCCCCGGCGGACACCATGGCTTTCGGCGACTTTTACAACGACGCGGATATGCTCAAATACGCCGGCTGGAGCTTCGCAATGGAAAACGGTCACCCGGACATCAAGCGTATGACGCGATTTCTTGCCCGCAGCAACAACGAAAACGGAGTGCTCCGCGCGATACGCCAGTACGCATTACAGGAGGAAACAAGCAACGTATGAATATCCAGATATTCGGTAAATCTAAGTGCTTTGACACAAAGAAAGCAGAGCGCTACTTCAAGGAGCGCGGAATAAAATTCCAGTCAGTTGATATACTTTCAAAGGGGCTCAGCAAGGGCGAGCTTGACAGCGTTGTAAAGGCTCTCGGAGGGAAAATAGACGCAGTTATCGACGAAAATTCAAAGGATTACGCCGAGATAAAATACCTGCTTGACTCCGCGAAGCCCGAAAAGCTTGAGGAAAACCCGAAGCTCTACAAGACCCCGATAGTCCGCAACGGCAGGCAGGCTACAGTAGGCTACTGCCCTGATATCTGGAAGAATTGGGAGTAATATATGCAGATCGTTCTTATAATCGTCCTGATACTATGCTCGGCGTACTTCTCCGCAACGGAAACCGCGCTAAGCAGTGCAAACAAGATACGCCTGAAACACATGTCGGATACCGGAAGCCGCGCCGCAGAGCGCACCCTGAACATACTCGAAAAGTACGACAAGGCGCTGACGACTATCCTCATCGGCAACAATATCGTGAACATCGCCTGCTCGTCCATCGCGACGATACTTGCGATATCACTGGTCGGCGAGAAGTACGGCTCGCTGGTGTCCACCATCGCGACCACAGTCATCGTGCTCATATTCGGCGAGGTAATGCCCAAGAGCATCGCAAAGGACTATCCGGAGCAGATCGCAATGCTTTCTTCCGGGATAATCTCGTTCCTGATGGTGGTGTTCACGCCGTTCTCAGCGCTGTTCATCCTGCTCAAAAAGGGAGTTTCCAAGCTGCTCCACAGCACCGGAAAGGTCAGCATGACCGAAGAAGAGCTGAAGGTCATGATAGACGAGATAGAGGACGAGGGCGTGCTCGAACAGCAGGAAAGCAACCTTGTACGAAGCGCGCTGGAATTCGACGAGATAACAGTAGACGAGATAATAACCCCGCGCGTCCGCATAACCGCCGTGGAGATAGGCGAGGATATCGCGGGCGTCCGGCAGAAGTTCCTCCAGGAGGAATATTCCCGCATGCCGGTTTACGAGCGCACTCTTGACAACATCATCGGTATAATAACCGAAAAGGAATTCTTCAAGCAGTACGAAAAGGGCGCGGATTTCACTATCCGCAGCATTATGCAGGAAACGCTGTACCTTCCGCAGATGCAGAAGCTTTCCGAGGTATTCCGCACCATGCAGAAGCAGAAATGCCACATGAGCGTTGTGCTCGACCAGCACGGAGGTACCCTCGGCATTGTGACGATGGAGGATATCCTCGAGGAGCTTGTCGGCGAAATATGGGACGAGAGCGACGAGGTGAAATCCCCGGTAACAATGGTCGGCACAAACACTTTCGAGGTCTACGGGGATGTTTCGCTTAACTCGCTCCGGAGATTCTTCACCGCGCGCGATATCCCGGCGGAGATAGAGAGCGAGGCTCATACGGTTGCGGGATGGGTGCTCGGGTTGTTCGGAAGTATCCCGAAAAGCGGCGATATCACACGGACCGATGATTTCACAGTAACAGTGTTGGACGCTGCGGACCTGCGCGTTAACAAGGTCCGTATCGAAATAAACAACGACAGGAAAGACGAGGATTGACAGATGATAGAATTCAGATACGACACGCAGCTGCTTATCGAGGGCGAAAATCTTGACGAGGACGCAATAAACGACTACATCCGCACCAATTTCAAGGGTGATTCTCTGCTCGCAGTCGGCGATGACGAGCTCATCAAGCTCCACTACCACACCAACGAGCCCTGGAAAGTGCTGGAATACTGCGCTTCCCTCGGCGAGATATACGACATCGTAGTTGAGGACATGGACAGACAGTCGAGGGGTCTTAAAGGCTGATGAAAACAGTAATTATCGACAACAGCCTGTGCACGCTCCCCATCGACGAGGGAGTCAGCCCGACCCTCATCTGCCGATATATCCAGGCACTCGCCGAGACCGGAGTTAAATATGTCGAGCTGGATTTCCGGACGATAATGAAAATGCACGAGCTCCCGGACTGCGTGGAGTATATATTCCGGCTGGGAGACCCGATGTTTGCGGAACTCACCCAGGCGTTCGATTTTCGTTATGTGGTTGTCACTATGCACGACATCAAGGATCCGATCAATATTGGAAATACGCCCGTGATACTTGAAATACCGAAATTCCAGGGCTTTACCCGTAAATTACAGGCTCTGGCGCAGAATTTCATTTCAGGTCCTATCTCAATGGTAAGAGTGCGCAACAGCTTCGACTTCATGACCATCGAGCAGTCCAGGGAGCTGGTATGGCGTGCGAAAAACACATTCACTGTTCCTGTGGATATCTGCCCGATGGACGGCAAAAAGACTGCGCTGGACACTGCGCTGAAAGTATCTAACGCAGGGATCGACAGCATGACGCTATGCATGGGCAAATCCAAAAGCTACGCTTCGCTGGAGGATTTTCTGTTCACTCTGACGATGATATTCAACAGCATGCCGAAGGAATACAGCATCCCCGCGCTTTGCAAGGCAGAGGCTTATCACAGGATGGTTTTCGGGCTGAGGTCCGCCGATCGTATCACCGAAATAATGGAGAACATAGACTACGACATAAATCACCTGACCAACACCGACACCGGAGACCGCGTAAAAATGCACGTCAGCCTGAAAGACCGCATGCTGCTGCGCCGTAGCTACGTCACAGCGCTCCAGCGTTTCGCGGAGGAAGAGGACATCCCGGAAGATATCGCTCAGGAGATCTACGACGCCATCGATCATTTCGACATGTCGCTGTTCGACCAGGCGTTCATCCAGGATGAGAAAAATAAGATACTCAATTAATAATAAATGCGCCCGCCGAAAACTATGATTTATATTCTTCCTGAATAAATCATAGTTTTAACCAATTGGACTTTTCAATAAACTGAGACCGCCCGGGATCCCCGGACGGTCATTTTTATTCGATATATCCGCATTCCCGCATGGAATTCAGCACCTGCTCTGCGCGCTGGTCGGCGAGTTCCTGTGAGTTATCCGGGGAGAATGCGCTGGGAGCCTGCGGGATACCCGCCAGGACAGCGCACTGCTGGTCGGTGAGTTCCTGCGGGGGGACTCCGTAGTACCCCATCGAGGCGGCATATATCCCGTAGTAGTTGCTGCCGAAATAGATGGTGTTGACATATAGCTCGAATATCTGCTCCTTCGTAAGCTTTTCCTCAAGCTCGAATGCTGTGAAGATCTCCGCCGCCTTACGCTCTAGCCGTTTGTCCTGGGTGTAGTAGACGTTCTTGGCGGTCTGCATGGTGATGGTGCTTCCGCCCTCTGCAAATTCCATCGCGGCAAGGTCGTGGAGAAGTGCGCGGATTATCGCGGAGGGGTCTATTCCCTTGTGACCCCAGAAATCGCGGTCCTCAACGGCGGTGACTGCGTTCACATAGAACTCCGGAAGCTCGTCGAACCTGACAAAGTGCTCTTCAGCTGAGGCGTCTGCGTAGACCTGCCGCACAGGTCTTGCGGCTATCGCGTCGGAGTGCATGCTCCAGCCGATCGCTGCGAATATTCCCACTGCCGTCAGCGCCAGCGACAGCAGCGTAACAAATACCATCAGTATCACCCGGATAACTATGCGCTTAGTTTTCATCGTTTCTCCTTTCCGTTTTTCTCATGATGAGGTCAGTGAGCCGGAATATCGCCCAGAGTATGCAGATAAAGAACACCGCCGGAACAGCCGCAACAGCAAGCAGCGCTATACAGAACGCCTTTAAAACACGCTTCATGAGTTCCTGCTGCTGACTATCCTGTAGTAGCTGCGGGAGGTCAGCGTGTAGACCGCAACATACAGCGCGGCAAATACCGCGTAGCATATCAGCGTCACCATAGCGAGGAATCCTGTATCCCTCATGCTGAACAGACCGAGTATCTTGGTCAGCAGCGGGAAAGCGAACGCCATGTGAAGCCCGGACGCAAGCAGCGGCGCGAAGAACACTGTCAGCACCTGGGAGTTTACGGCGCGGCGTATCTCACGGTCGTTCATCCCGACCTTCCGGAGGATATCGAACCGCGCACGGTCGTTAAAGCCCTCGCTTATCTGCTTGTAGTACATTATAAGCACCGCCGCCAGGATAAATACCCCGCCGAACAGTATCCCGAGGAAAAACAGCCCGCCGTAAAGTCCCAGGAACTGTTCATATTCGAGAACGCGGCATTCGGAATTGAATCTGGTATATTCGAACGGAAACTTCATGGCACCATCGTTCATAGCGTAGTAGATATCAAGCTTTGCGTCGTCGTCGCAGTCGAGGTCGAAGCAGTAGTAGAAAGCTGTGTAGGAGTATATCCCGCCGTGTTCGTCGGTCAGGTGGTTTTGGTAGCTGCTAAGGCTCACAAGGTCGGAATAGTTGTTCACGAACAGGTATATCGTGTCGTAAACCGTAGCGGAATCCGTGCCGACTATCGTGAATTCGTCAAGGCGCTGTGTAATGCGGTAGCTTCCCCAGTCGTCGAGCTGAATGTCGTCGTAGCCGAAGCCCTTGCCCTTGAAGTAGACCGCCGCCTCACCGTCCGCAAGCTTTATATCAGTTCCGTAGAGCGCGTTATAATCGGCTATCGGGACGACGTACACCGAACGCAGGTCGAGTGTCATGTCATCGGAATTGCCATGCTCCATATCCAGGCGGTTTCCGATTATCGCGCCGGAAATATCGGCGTAGGAATATGCAAGGGTATTCTCGGGAAAGGCGCCGCGACTTTCCGTGAATTTTTCGATGTTTTCCCGGTACGCAGGTATCTCATCCTGAGGAAGGTCGTACACAGCCGTCACTATATCGCGGGGATAGCGCTGGTACAGCATCTGTTCCTCGCCCATGTAAAGGCATATCGTTGTCGAGAGCGTAACAAGAACCATGGTGCAGAGGACGCATATTGAGGCAAGTCCCGCGCCGTTTTTGCGCATGCGGTAGGACATCTGTGACACCGAGATGAAGTGGTTGGTGCTGTAGTAGTACGCCTTGTTTTTCTGGAGCGCTTTGCACAGCACCACCGACCCGGCGATGAACAGCAGATATGTTGCGGCGATGACCAGTATCACGGCTCCCATGAATGCCAGCATCGCGGCGAGCGGCTCCTCGATGGTGACCGCCATGTAGTATGCGGTGGCAAGCATCAGCGCTCCGAGGACAGCCGCGAACCAGTTCGCTTTAGGGGGCTTTTCGCCGGAGTTTTCCGAGCGGAGAAGCTCCACCGGCTTCGAGAAGAACACCTGTCGCAGCACATTCAGGTAAATCAGCAGGAATATCACCGCGAAGATGATAAGCGTAGCGGTGAGCGCCAGACCGCTGACGGAGAACTGATAGGTAGCCTGGCTGCGGATTATTTTCAGCGCCAGCAGCTCAGCGAGCTTTGAAAACAGGATACCCGCGCCGATTCCGAATACCATCGACAGAGCGTAGACCATCAGCGTTTCCCAGGTCATTATCCTGGCGATGTTGCGCTTGCCCATGCCGAGAATGTTGTACAGACCGAATTCCCTCATGCGGCTCTTTATCAGGAACGAGTTAGTGTAGAACAGAAATATCGCGGAGAATATCGCCATGATGATCTTGCCGATGATCATCATTTCCTGCATGATCTCGCCGCCGTGGATACCGTTCAGCATTTCGTCGCCGGAAAGCGCGTCAGTGATGTAGTACATCATCACCATCAGCGAGCAGGTCATGATGTACGGGACGTAAAGCCGCTTGTTGCGGCGGATACCGCCTGCGGCAAGTCTGGGGTAGAGGTTCATTCCGCGCCGCCCTCCCTCCGTATGCGGAGGCTCTGCGGCTCTCCCGGGGACGACAGCAGCGTCAGCGCGTCGGTTATGCGGCGGTAGAATTCATCGCTGCCGCAGTCTCCGCGATAAAGCTGGTGGAATACCGTTCCGTCCTTGATGAACAGCACGCGTTTAGCGCGGCTTGCCGCCTTTGCGGAGTGCGTGACCATAAGTATGGTCTGACCGCGCTTGTTTATCTCGCCGAACAGCGCCAGCAGCTCGTCGGAGCTGCGGCTGTCGAGCGCTCCGGTGGGCTCGTCCGCAAGGAGCAGCTTAGGCTCGGTTATCATCGCGCGGGCGGCGGCTGTACGCTGTTTCTGACCGCCGGATATCTCGTAGGGGTACTTATCCAGCAGGGAGGATATCCCGAGCAGGTCTGCGGTGCTTTGCAGCTTGGGCTGCATTTCGTGGTACTTCTCGCCGCGCAGCACCAGCGGGAGCAGTATATTATCCCGGACGGTGAACGTATCCAGCAGGTTGAATTCCTGGAAAACGAACCCCAGATTATCCCGGCGGAAATCCGCGAGCTTTGATTCTTTTATCCTCGCGAGGTCCATTCCGTCAAGCAGTACGCTGCCGCCGGTGGGCTTATCCAGCGCGGCGAGGATATTCAGCAGGGTAGTCTTACCAGAGCCGCTCTCGCCCATTATCGCGATGTATTCCCCGGTTTCGGCGGTGAAACTTACGTTTTTCAGCGCCTCCACGCGGTTCCCGCCAAGGCGGGTGGTGTAGGTCTTTTTTAGACCGGTGATCTCTAATATCGGCATGTCGTCCTTCCTTTCTGACAGTCCCGGCGCACGCGGCTGGGGGAGGGTAGCTGCGCCCGCCGTTTCCGTCTGTAATTATTCTATCACGTTCAAGGAAGTGCCGCAATCGAATCGTCTTACAGTATTCTTACGATTTTGTAACATGCTTATTAATCCCGAAAGTCAACGTTGTTGCTGTTAAGGTCGATGAATACAGTCGTGCCGGAAGAATTGCTTTCAGCCGAGATATCGTGTCCCAGCATTCCGCAGATACGCTTGCAGAGGTACAGCCCAAGTCCGCTGGCTTTCATATCGGACCTGCCGTTGCAGCCGGTGTAGCCTTTTTCGAAGATCCGTGGGAGGTCCTCCGGGGCTATGCCTATTCCGGTGTCGGAGATCTTCAGCACGCCGTTTTCGCAGGCTATGGTAATTCCGCCGTAGCGGGTGTATTTCACCGCGTTGGAAAGCACCTGCCCGATAATGAACAGCAGCCACTTTTCATCGGTCAGCACAGTGAAGTCCAGCCCGCTCATTTCCAATGTTAGTTTCTTGCGGATGAACTGCCCGGAGAATCTCCGCACCGCAGCCCTGACGATATCCTCAAGGCGATGCTGCTTTATCACCAGGTCAGTGTCGCTGCTTTCCAGCCGGACGTAGCACAGAACCATCTCAACGTACTGCTCAATACGGGTCAGCTCCTCGGAGAGGGCGCGGCTTTCCGGGGAATCCTGCTCCGCCAGGGACAGCCGCATTGCCGCGATGGGGGTCTTTATCTGGTGTGCCCACATGGTGTAGTAATCCGTCATGTCGGAAATGCTCTGCTCATAGTGCGCCTGCATTTCGGCGCGGCTGCGGAACAGAGTCTGTATCAGCTCCGCGTAGCATTCCTCAACGGCGTTCTGCGGTTCGGGTAGATTGTCGGCTGAAATGTTTATTTCCTCCTGCAATTTCCGCAGTACTATGCATCTTTCCCGGAATCTCAGGAAATCAACGCAGCCGTAGGCAAGTCCCAGCACTGCGCAGATAAGGAATGCGTACCCTACCGCGCCGACCGGAACCCCGCCCAGCCAGAAAACCACTGCAAAAATCGCCGCAAACAGCAGGAACGCCGCTATTACCCGCCGTCGCGCATTGATGTAACCCCTCATGAAACGATATACCCCATTCCGATCTTGGTCGCGATGAAACCGGGCAGACCGGCGGCGTCCAGCTTCTTGCGGAGTCTTGCGACATTAACGGTGAGCGTGTTCTCATCAATGAAGCAGTCGGTTTCCCAGAGCTTGTTCATCAGCTTTTCGCGGCTGACTACGCTGCCCTTGTTTTCCATGAGGGTCTGGAGAATACGGTACTCGTTGCGGGTCAGCTCGATACGTTCCTGACCGATATACAGAGCGGCTTCGGAAGTGTTCAGCCGCGCTCCGTTGTGCTCGATGATCCCGACCTGCTCCGCGAAGTCGTAGCTGCGGCGCAGCACCGCCTGTATTTTCGCGGTGAGCACCGACATGTCGAATGGTTTCGCGATGAAGTCGTCCCCGCCCATGTTCATCGCCATCACGATGTTCATATTGTCCGCCGCAGAGGATATAAAGACCACCGGCACCTTGCTGACCCGGCGTATTTCCCCGCACCAGTAGAATCCGTTGTAGAACGGCAGGGTGATATCCAGCAGCACCAGATGAGGGTCGTATTCCGCTATTTCGCCGGATATATTCCGGAAATCCTCCGCTGTGCGAACTTCAAAATCCCAGGCTGAAAGCCCTCTGGCGATGGACCCGGCAATGCTCTCATCGTCCTCTGCTATGTAAATTCGGTACATTTTTTCTCCATTCCGTTTTTTGTAAAATCATTATATTCAGATTATAGCATATAAAAAGTGGTTAGTCAACTGTAATTTTGGTTTGCACCGAACGGCTGTCAGTGAACCCATGTGAAGGACGTGTCAAAAAACTGCTACAGACTTTCAGCTGATGTTAAGGAGTCTTGACAATGGCGGGGCAGAGTATTATAATAGTATGAAGAACAAAAATCAGGAGGCACTGAAAATGAAAAAGATCACAGCACTAACGATGATAGCTGCCTCGGTCCTGCTTGCAGGATGTTCTGCAAATACTGCCGGGTCAGGAAGCACGACTTCTCCGCCTGAACAGGCGCAGACGACTGAAGAATCCGTTTCTGCCGAGGAGCTTACTGCAACCGCTCAGACTCCCTCCGGGACGGTGGACACTGTTGAGCCGGAGACCCCGGAAAACAGGGCAACGGAAGAAGCGCCCGCAGCAGAGTTCGCGCTTGTCGGACCCGGCGGCGACAGAGTGACCGCAGACGAGATAACCCGCGTTGACGCTTCCGACGAAGCGGACTATATCGCGAATGGGATTTCCGCGACCAATTGGCGCCAGGCAGAGGTGAGCGGATTCACCTACCTTGCGGAGCCCGGCGGAGAGTACCGCAGAGTGGGCATTGGCGAAGAAATTTGCGGACTGACGCTGTTTGACGCAGGATGCGTGTTTAACGCCGATAACGAGCAGGGAACTGGTATTCATGCGGATGAATGCTGGTTCTCCAGCGGATACGCAGAGTTTGAGGGAACTGTCAGGATTTCCGGAACGCTTGGTTTTGAACAGGCGGATATCGCGCAGGTCGTTGTGTTCACTCCGGACGAGGGAGCATTACTTCCGGTGATGAATTACCGTTACAATGCTGACCAGGGCGTATACTATCCGGAGGAAGTGAATCCTTCCATAAAGGTGACTGGAGTTGAGCCGCGGACTGACGGCGAGCATGTCACTATACTGCTTTCAGAGGTCACGATGTCAAGCAGTGTGAATAATTTCTCCATAGTACGGGGAAATGCTGAGTTAGTTGAATAATAAGCTGCTGAAACACCAGACAGATGTTGAATCTACACAAGTTATTCCAGAAAATCTGTTGACACTATAGCAAAAGTGTGGTAAAATAATTATAACTACTGATAAACAGCAGCGTCACATGAAGTGAGGTCCATTTATGAAAAAGAAAAAAACATTAGGAACGCGTATCATCATTGCCGTTATGGCGGTGCTTGCATACGGAATTTTGTCCGCCGGCATTACCGGAACGGTCTGCCTTATCCAGCAGAGCAACAACGATATGAAAAACTCGATGTCAGAGCGCGTATCGTCTGCTTCCAACCTGCTTAGCTCGACTATCCAGCATTATCACAGCATGATTGCCACCCTCGACGGCACGACCGCGCAGGCGAACGACATCATCGCCAGCGACTCCAACATCGTGGAGATAAACACCCACGCAGAGGGCTCCACCGGAGTCACGACGAACTCCGACGGCTACATAGTTGTTACCAGCACCTACTCCAAGGGTACCGCGTCTATCACAACAAGCACAGCGTGGCTCGGAAATATCATCACAACCATGCACACCTCCGACGCGACAGAGTTTTATCTCATGACGAACGACGGCAGACTGCTTGCCTCCATGAACGGCTCGCTGTCTGCTGATCAGGTCGCTGGGTACATGAATGTTACCGACGTGCGCACCATCACTGAGAACGGCAGGGGACGCATCGTAACTGCGAGCCAGATACTCGGCACCGACTGGACCGCGGTCGTTACCTGCGACGCCTCGGAATTCCTTGGCAACGCGTCTATAGCAGTGCTCATCATGATAATCACCACCGCTATCAGCTTTGTTGGCGGCGCGCTGGTGATCACTAAGTTCGTAAAGCGTATCATCGTTCCGCTGAACGCCATTAACGGGAAGATACTCGATATGGAGAAAGGCAAGCTGTCCGGCGACCAGATCGAGGTACATACCGGCGACGAGCTTGAAACCCTCGCCGACGCAGTGAACAGCATGGCGGCGTACACCAATACTATTATAATGGATATCGAAGCGGTTTCCGAAAAGCTCGCAGCCGAGGATCTTACCGCCGAGCCGACCGCTGATTACATCGGCGACTACGCTCCGATAAAGGCAGCGCTCTACGGTATAATCGACAGCACCAGCGACGTTATCCGTCAGATAGAAGCCTCCAGCAAGCTCGTTGCGGACGGCTCCAGCAAGATGAGCGACAATTCCACAACGCTCTCCCAGGCGGCTACTGAGCAGGCTGCAACTGTCGAGGAGCTCAACGCGTCCATAGTTGAGATATCCTCCAATATTTCCGCCAACGCCGACAGCGCCGGAAAGGCAAAGGTGCTTGCGGACGACTGCATGAAGATAGTGGACGAGGGCAATGTCAAGATGACCGACATGCTCCACGCTATGGAGGAGATCAACGAAACATCTTCCCAGATCGCAAATATCATCAAGACCATCGAGGACATCTCTTTCCAGACGAATATACTGTCCCTCAACGCGTCCATCGAGGCGGCGAGAGCAGGCGAAGCAGGGAAGGGCTTTGCAGTCGTTGCCGGAGAGGTCGGTCAGCTCGCTGGCAAGACAGCTGAGGCTGCCAAGAACACAACTGCGCTCATCAAGACATCCCTTGCCGCTGTTGAAAACGGCACTGTTATGGCAAACGAAACTGCAAAAATGCTCTCCAAGATCGTCAGCGAAACAGACGACACCGCAAAGGTCATCGACCAGATCGCCGCAGCTTCCCAGGAGCAGGCAGACAGCGTAAAGCAGATACTTGTCGGAATGGATCAGATCTCCACTTCCGTTCAGATGACGAGCGGTTCTTCCGCAGAGTGCGCAGCCTCCGCAGAGGAACTTTCCGGTCAGGCAGACGTGTTGCTTGATCTGGTACGTCGTTTCAAGCTGGCAGACAAGGCTGCCGAGAAGAAGAGAAAGAAAGCGGCAAAGGCAGCACAGAAAGCGATAGATTCCAGTGCGCCCTCCGCACCTTCCGCTCCGTCAGCGCCTGCTGAACAGAAAGCACCCACCCCAGCAGCTGAAACAAAGCCTGCCACCGAAGCAAAGAAGCCTGCTGAAGCGAAGCCGGAAGCCCCCGCTGCAAAGCCGGCGGAAAAGCCTGCTCCCGCTCCCGCAAAGTCGGAGAAACCCGCAGCTCCGGCAGCCGCTAAGCCCGCTCCGGCGCCTGCAAAGAAGACTCCCGCGCCTGCCAAGCCTGCGGCACCTGCTGCAACTGCGGCTCCCGCACCCGTAAAGCCCGCTGCTCCCGCACCCAAGCGAACCATCGTACTTGACGATGATAAATATTGATGGAGGAAACTGATATGAGTATTTCCAAGGCTGAATTTGGATTTTTCAGAGGTTATAAGTGCTGGCTGGTGACGCTCACCAACGGCAACGGCGCAGTCGCAAGGCTGACAAATTTCGGAGGAGCTGTAGTCGGACTCGAAGTTCCCGACAGGAACGGCGTAAACGCTGACGTAGTTCTGGGTTACGATACTCTCCAGGAGTACGTTGAGGGCAATTCCAGCCACGGCGCGCTTGTCGGAAGATACGCCAATCGTATCGGAGGAGCAAAGTTCACCGTTTCCGGAAAGGAATACAAGCTTGCTGCAAACGACAATAAGGTGAACCATCTGCACGGCGGCAATTTCGGATTCAATAAGCGCGTCTGGACAGTGGACGCGATGGACGCCGGAGAAGAACCCTCTGTAACATTCGGCTACATCAGCCCTGACGGCGAGGAAAATTACCCGGGAACTCTGAAGATCAGCGTAAAGTACACGCTGACTAACAGCAATGCGCTGGTTCTTGATTACACCGCTGTTTCCGACGCTGACACGGTGATAAACCTTACCAATCACAGCTATTTCAACCTCAAGGGCGCAGGCAACGGCGACATCAAGGATCACGTTGTCCAGATAAACGCCAGCCAGTATACGCCTGTTGACGAACTGCTGATACCTACCGGAAAGCTTGCATTCGTGACCGGAACTGCATTTGATTTCAAGAATCCCAAGCCTGTACGTCAGGATATGGATAACGGAAAGCTCCCGAACGGCTATGACCACAATTTCATACTCGGCGAGCCAGGCGTTATGCGCACCGCCGCAGAGGTCTACGAGCCCGAGAGCGGCAGAGTTATGACCGTAAAGACCGACAAACCTGCAATTCAGTTCTATATAGGAATAGGTCTGGATGGCGAGAACGGAAAGAACGGCAAGAATTACAACAAGTACGCCGGACTGTGCCTTGAGAGCCAGTTCTCTCCGGACACCCCGAACAAGCCGCAGTTCCCTAGCTGCGTTTACAAGGCGGGTCAGACCTACAGATTTACCACCATTTATGAATTTTCCGTAAGATAATAATTGCTATGGCAGGGGCTCGGCTCCTGCCATAGTTTTATAAACCGCAGTATAATGCGGGTTTAACGCGCATAAAATATAATTTAAGATTTTTTTAAATTTTTTTCAAAAATCTATTGACAAATCGGAAGAAATAGTGTATAATACAATAGTCGTCAGGGAGAAACGAAAGAAACAAAAACCTGAACGAAATACGATGGAAGTTTAGCTCAGCTGGGAGAGCATCTGCCTTACAAGCAGAGGGTCATAGGTTCGAGCCCTATAACTTCCACCATATCACTGACTTTGGTAAGCGCCGCAAGGCGGGGAGTTCGATTCTCCTTTAGTGTCCAATGGTTCAGCCCTGAGGGAAGTACCAAACCCAATGGCCTGGTAGTTCAGTTGGTTAGAACGCCGCCCTGTCACGGCGGAGGTCGTGGGTTCGAGTCCCATCCAGGTCGCCATCTAAGCGGATTTAGCTCATCTGGTAGAGCGCCACCTTGCCAAGGTGGAGGTAGCGAGTTCGAGCCTCGTAATCCGCTCCAT
>CAKSEO010000053.1 GCA_934446565.1 uncultured Oscillospiraceae bacterium
TTTTATCACCCTTTTTTATTATACCATATTTACGTAAAAAAGCCCAGCTTTCGCTGGACTTTTTCGACAAGCTGAGCAGGGACGGAAACGTCCCTGCTTATTTTGCCGAAAACTTTCAGATCAGCCCTCGATGATGGGAGCGAATCTGATACGGATGTTAGGCAGCTTGGTGATGGTGGTGTAGTAGTTGGTCTGCCAGTCAGCGCCCTGGGAGGGATCGTTCTCTCCGGTCGCGGGAGGTGCGAATATCTTGAGGGTCAGGTCAGCCGCGCCGTCAAGGGGCTTTTCAAAGAATGCGGGCATGAAGTCGATGGTCTTAGCCTCGGGGCTCTTGTAGAACCACTTGCCGTTTATCTCCATCATGAGGTTCAGCGGCTCGTCAAAGGTTGCCTCGCAGAATACCGGGCTCTTATCGAAGTGCAGCGGGATAGCGATACCCGTAGCGTCTTCGCTGCCGCCCCAACGGAGGGTAACGGGGAACTGCTGCTCCTCGCCCTGCTTCATTGCGGGGTAGAAGTAGTCGTCGTGGATTATCTTCTTGTAGGTCTGGAGCGCGGGCTGCTCGATTCCGACGTTCTTGTTGTTCGGGTCCTCTATCTCAAGTCCGAGTCTGCCCCTGTCGCGGAACTGATAGAATGTGAATCCGCTGAACCAGCCCTGTTCCGTGTCGTTCTTGAGCATGTCGCAAAATTCCTTTATCATAGCAGCCTGGTCGTAGGGACCGGTAACGTCGCCGTCGGCGTTGAATTCGCTCATTACCATAGGCTTCTGAACGCCGCCGCAGAGTTCCTTATAGCGCTTCTGGGAGAGTTTGGTGAGGTTGTAGGTGTCGGAAACCTTGCTTCTGCTGAAGCTTGTGCCGCCGACATCTGCAACGTCGTAGGGCCAGCCCCAGTGGAGGCTCATGTACTTGTCAACGGACCAGATGTCGGTAGCGCGTACTGCGTCTGCGAACTCCTTCTCCATCTCTATCTCGCCGCCCTTTTCGGGGTGCTCAACGCCGCCGATGCAGAGGATAGTGGAAACGTTCGGAGCTTCCTTTTTGATGATGTTGTGGAAGCGAACGTAGAAATCAGCGATCTGTTGGTAGGTAGCGCGCTTTGTGAAGCTGAACCAGTTTCCGGTAGCTTCGTGGTTGATGCGAAGCTGCATTCTGCCGTAGGTGCGCAGCTCCTGCGCTATCTTGATAAGGTAGTCGTCGGTGAGGTTGGGGTCTACGGTCATGGTGAGGATAACGTCCTGACCGTGACGGCGCACGTCCTTCATGCAGGTGAAAGGCTCGCCGTCGGTGGTGCCGCCGATTCCGCCCTTGTAGGTGAAGTAGTCATCGTATGGGTAATCCCACTGGAAGCTGACTTCCTGGTCTGCGAATGCGTCGCGTGCGCGTGCCGGCCAGGTCTTGTCCAGCGGGTAGTAGCAGTACATCAGGCTTATTGCGCGGTGGGGTCTGCCCATCTTGTGGAGTATGTAGTCCTGGTCTACGTACTCGCCGCGCTCGCTGCCGTCGCCGAGGTCAACGGCGCACTTTGCCGCGCCCATTTCGATTGAATAGATTTTCTGTTCCATTGGTCGTGATTCCTTTCGGTTTATTGCTTTGTCGTTGATACTTTAAGCAGGATTATTCCTGTGTCTGTATGATATTATAGCATAACTTGTAAACGTTTTCAAGGGGTTGTGCAGATTTTTTTCTTATATTATTTACACAAATTATTGCAATTTTTCGGAAAGTTGTATTCCTACATTTCATGCTGGACTTATTGATTTGCTTTGAATGTTCCAAATCGGGAATATCACATTCCAGAAACAGAAAGAAACACCGCGCAATGCTGGGAACATCTGCATAATGGTATAACATTAAGCTAACCAAAATCATCCCTGTACCGGAAACTGGTATTATCAAATCGTAGCATTCTGATACTGGAACTATGTTCAGCGCAGTAGTATAATATAATGAAATAAATAGAACGGCATAAGCCGCAAAAGGAGAACAACTATGGCTAATCTGGAAAAGACATCATCAAAGGACAAACTGCTCAAAATATGCGTTACGGCGATGTTTGCGGCGCTCATCTGCGTTGCGACGATGCTGATACAGATTCCCTCGCCGCTGAACGGCTACGTTAACTTCGGCGACTGCTTCATACTCATCGCCGCATGGGTGCTCGGACCGGTATACGGTTTCGCAGCAGGCGGAATCGGCTCTGCGCTTGCGGACCTGTTCACCGGATACGTCCACTACGTTCCTGGCACGTTCGTTATCAAGGGGCTCATCGCTGTCGCTGCGGCGCTCATTTGCCGCGCGATGTTGAAAAAGCTGACTAAGTTCAACGTTTCTGCTTACGTTGTAAGCGCGCTCGCCGGCGAGATCATAATGGTCGGCGGTTACTACCTGTACGCTGCGCTGCTCCTCGGAAAGAGCTTTGCAGGCGCTGCGGCTAGCGTTCCCGGCAACCTCGTTCAGGGCGCGTTCGGACTTGTGTGCGGCGTTGTTATCATCAAGATTATCGCAAAGACCAAGGTGCTGAGCAAGTTCTCAACATATGCGGTACAGTAAAAGTTGAATAATATAATGCGGCGTATTTTCTCCGGAAGATACGCCGCATTTTCTATTGACAAAACCGCCGAAAATGGATACAATTAAAGAAAACTAATTTCAGGGAGGAACACATGAAGAAACTACTTGCAATAATATTGAGCGCGGCATGCTTGCTGACAGGCTGCGCGGCGAAGCAGGAAGCGGTAAGCGGCTCCGAGCCGCAGCAGACTGCGGAAGCTCCCGCTCCTGAGGTAAAGAAAAACGCCCGCGTAACTATCGACGGAACAAAATTCATGGTAGACGGCAAGGAACTGTGGATAAACGGCGTAAACACCCCATGGCAGAGTTGGAACGACTTCTGCGGGAACATGGACGAAGCCGCATGGGAATCCACATTCGCACTGCTCAAGCAGGATAACATCAACTGCACCAGAATATGGATAAACTGCAACGGCACCGGAGTAGTCCGCGTGGACGAAAAGGGCGGCGTGTACAACATCAACGAGGAGCACTGGAACGACCTGGACAAGCTGTTCGCGCTCGCCGAGAAGTACGGGATATACGTAATGCCCACGCTGATGTCATTCGACCACTTCAAGGACGGCAACACCGGAGCGAAGAACTTCCGCACGATGATAACCTCCCGGACAGGCAGCGACGAATTCGCGGAGCAGTACTGCGCGGAATTCGCGCGGCGCTACGCTGACTGCGAGTGGATATTCGGCGTAGATATTATGAACGAGCCGGACTGGGTGTACGAAAACGACGAGTGCGGTAAGCTCTCCTGGGATGACCTGACATATTTCTTCGCGAAGTGCACTCAGGCGATACACGAGAACAGCGACATGCTGGTGACTGTCGGGCTCGGTATCGTGAAGTACAACTCTGATAAGTACAACGGCAATATGATATCCGACCAGCGCATGACAGAGGCTGCTGGCAGCGACAAGGCGTGCGTGGATTTCTACAGCACGCATTACTACATGTGGGAGAAGCCGTGGTTCGGGTTCCCGTTCAACGTGACCCCGGAGGAGTTCGGGCTGGACGGCACGAAGCCGTCTCTGGTCGGCGAGACCTCTAACGATGACGACGCGGAAAGCGGCATGAGTTGCGCCGAAAAGTACCAGTCGGCGTACGAAAAGGGCTGGAACGGCGTGATGGTCTGGATGGAATACCGCACCGATGGAAGCAGCGGCTGCGACGAGCTGTGGTACAGATACGACCTCACCAGTGAAGCCACCAACAAGATGGCGGAGCCTATCCCGGAAAAGATACACCCGCTGGATGGCGCGGTTCCTGAAGCAGCATAAGATCAGCACCGGCATGGTTTCATGCCGGTGCTTTTGTCAGTAGTTCTCGGGCTTCTGCTGGAAATAGGATTTCGGGTAGCCGCAGACAGGGCAGTGCTCCGGGGCTTTTTTCCCGAACTCAATGTGACCGCAGTTGCGGCACTGCCACATTATCTCATCCGTCTTTTCGAAGACTTTCTGCATTTCCACGGTGTTCAGCAGCCGCAGGAAGCGTTCCTCGTGTGCCTTTTCGACCGCGCCTACCTGTCGGAATTTTTTTGCGATGTCGGTGAAGCCTTCTTCCTCGGCAACCCTGGCAAAGTCCTCGTACATTTCCGCCCACTCGAAATGCTCGCCGGATTTCGCGCTTATAAGGTTCTGCGCGGTGTTCGAAAGCGCTCCGAGCTGGCTGAACCAGAGGAACGCGTGAGCCTCCTCGTTGGCGGCGGTTTCCCGGAATATCGCGGCTATCTGCTGGAATCCCTCTTTCTCGGCGGCTTTCGCAAAGTAGTCGTATTTGCTGCGCGCCTGGGTCTCTCCGGCGAACGCCGAGCGGAGGTTAGCTTCAGTGCGGGTACCTTTTAGTTCCATGATCATCTCTCCTTTGCTTTTGGATATATTATTGCAGTTTTCTGGAGGATTATACGCTGACTGTAAAAAAATGCTGTCAAATTTATCCGGCTTGTGTTTGTTAGATTTGTACAACATTCACAATATTTTTTTAGGCAAATCGCTTGACAATTTCCGGGAAAAGTGCTAAAATACAAATCGTAAAAAGAAATGCCGGATATCAAAAAGCCGGCAAATATCGAACAAAAGAGGTACTTATCATGAAGATTTCTAAGTTTGTCGTTACCGCTGCTGTCGTAGCTGCAATGGCTGCTACCACCGTAGCTGCATCTGCTGAAACCGCTGAGGTTACTAACGAGGTAGTTGCAATTTCTACTGATTCCACCGCAGAGGCTGTTGCAACTGTTGAGGCTGAAACCACTGCAGAGGCTGAAACAGCTGAAACAACCGTTGAGGACGCTACAACTGCTGAGGCTGCTACTGCTGAGGCTGCTGCTCCCGCAGAGGACGGCAAGGGTTCTCCTGATACTGGCGTAGCTGGCGTTGCAGGTGTTGCAGGCGTTGCTGCTGTTGCAGGCGCTGTAATGGTTGCTACCAAGAAGTCCAGAAAGTAATCCATAATAAATTAAAGATGAAGCTCGCCGCGATAGTGGCGGGCTTTTTCTTTTCGGAGGTATATTATGTGCCAAAGCTGTGGACAGCTTCATTTTTACGATAGGTTCAGGTCAACGCTGCAATACGCGCATGAGATAAGCAAGATACGGGGTCTGGTGAGTTGCGGCGACATGACTGTCGAAAGCGCGACCGTTCCCCTGGAGGAAATGCGCGGGGAGCCCAACGGATACTACCGCCATGAGGTCAGGTGTACCCTCTGCGGGCAGCGTTTCGCGGTTTGGCTGGATACCCGGGACGGCTCCGGAGGGCTCTGCGCGCTGAACGATTGAGCACATTCCCAGCATAACATACATAAAAACAGACTTTTCCTCATAAACTGTGAAAAAGGAAACGCCCGCGGACTCCCTGCGGGCAGGGGAGAGTGAAAAGGTATGTTATGCAATGGGGGTGCTATATACATTGAAGAAAGCTGCGACAGGGGAAACAGACCAGGAAAGATGCGTCATACTCGGGCATTACATAGTTGAAAACAACGCGACAGTGCGTGCGGCGGCAAAGAAATTCGGCGTAAGTAAGAGCACAGTTCATCAGGATATCACTACAAAGCTTGCTCAGGTGAACCGTCAGCTGCACGACGAGGTGAAGGCGGTCCTAGAGAAAAACAAGCAGGAGCGCCACCTCCGGGGAGGTCAGGCAACGCGCAGGAAGTACGCGGAGCTTTCTCGCCGTAAAATGAAGCAGAAAACAAAATGAAAAAAGCCCTCCCGAAAAAGGAGGGCTTTATAAATGCTTATTAAGAGGAATTACTTTCTCTTTCTGGAGATAACCAGAGCGCCGCCTGCAACTACGGCAAGACCAGCGAGAGCAGCTACGCCCTCAACGCCGGTGTCAGGAGAGCCCTTGTCAGCGCCGGTGTTAACAGCAGTTGTGGTATCTTCTGCTGCTGCGGTGTCGTCAGCAGCTGCGTCGCCGCCGCCAAGACCGGTTACGTTGAACGTTACCTTGATGGACTCATAGGTGTCGTTCGGGATAGCAGCGAGGTTGTCGTATACATTGATGAGCTGGATACGAGCGGTGTTCTTGATATCAAAATCCCAATCGGAATAATCGTCGCTCTTTGTGGCAGCGTCTTCGCTCATTACTGCAGCGTCCTTGTCGAAGTCTACAGCAACGCCGTTGAGCTCAACAGAGGTGATCTCGAACTTTACGTCAGGTGTAGCGTCGAGGTCGATGTTGCTCTCGAGCTTGAGCATGTTCCAGCCGCCGTCATTGACGCCGTCCAGAGTTACGGTGTACTCGCCGTCGCCGGTGATGGTAGCGTCGGTGTAAGTAGCGCCCTCAAGAGGAGCAGCCTCGCCAAGGTCGTTGTCCCAGTAAAGGAGCTCGGACTGAGCGATGGTGTTACGGAAATAGTAGCTGGATGACTGCCAGGTGATACCTGCAACATAGCTTTCCTCAGCAGAGGTGGGGATAACCAGTGCAGCGGCTGCAACTGCGCAAGCGGCAGCTGCGGAAACGATGTTTCTGATCTTCATGTGATGATTCCTCCTAATAATTTGCAGTAAAACTGCGTGAAGCGGGCTTTCGCCCATTTCGGGAAATCGCTGCGGGGAAGCAGAAATTTCTCCAATGTTCAATAAACATTATAATACAGCGGGTAAATTATTGCAAGAGGTAATACTGCACAAAATCAACAGTCTGATTTTGGTAATTAATCCGGCTAGTTTTGAGCAACATTGTGAAAACTCGTTCCATTGGCGGTAATATGCGGAATATTGAATTTCCACTGATTAAAATTCGGATGAAAGACAATAATACAAATATCGAAACATGAAATACAAATCAATAAATTTATTTAATTATCACAAAGATTTTTGTTGAAAATAACAAAATGCATTGCTCGGAGTATTTTTTTGAAATTTGCGCTTTAAATTTCTGCGGTTGTGTGTTATAATGTAATGGTGTAAATCTGTAAGGGATAACTATGCCCTGACTTACATAACGACATATCCGGCTGCCTTGGCGGCTGCATATATAAAAATGTCCCTGTAATAACGGGGGCAAGGGGGAAGTGCAGTTTTGGAAAAATACGTTATAAAGGGCGGAAAAAAGCTGAGCGGAGAGGTGTTCATAAGCGGCGCGAAAAACGCGGTCGCTGCGATACTGCCGTGTACGATTCTTTCCGACGAACCCTGCATTATTGAAAATATACCCAACATCAGCGATGTCAGCATCACTTTACAGATAATGTCCGAGATGGGCGCTAAAATACGCATGCTGAACAAGACTACAGTGGAGATAGATACCCGTCAGCTCCAGAATATTCCTGTTCCCTATGAGAAAGCTAAGCTCATGAGAGCCACGACTTACTTCCTCGGGACGCTGCTGGGACGTTTCCACAGCGCGCATGTTTCCATGCCCGGCGGCTGCAATCTCGGCGACCGCCCGATAGACCAGCATCTCAAGTGCTTCTCCGCGCTGGGCGCAGAGTACGAGATAGACGGCGGAATGGTGAACCTCCGCGCAGACAAGCTGGTCGGAACGCAGATCTTCTTTGACAAGAACACCGTCGGAGCTACAATCAACGCCATCATGGCAGCGGTAAAGGCTGACGGTCTTACTATAATCGAAAACGCGGCTAAGGAGCCCCACGTTGTGGACCTCGCGAACTGCCTTAACAGCATGGGCGCGGATATCCTCGGAGCGGGCACCGACGTTATCAAGATACGCGGCGTGAAGTACCTCCACGGTACCACCTACAGCGTTATCCCCGACCAGATAGAGGCGGGTACGTTCATGGCTGTAGCTGCCGCTGCAAGGAGCAACATCCTTATAAGAAACGTTATCCCCAAGCACCTTGAGCCTATCACCCAGAAGCTGGTGAAGATAGGCGTGCAGGTGGAGCAGTTTGACGATTCCGTGCGCGTTATCGGCGGTCCGGAGTATTTCGGCACTAGTATCAAGACCAATCCGCACCCCGGATTCCCCACGGATATGCAGCCGCAGATGGCAGCCGTGCTGACCTGCGCTAAGGGCGCCAGCATGGTTACGGAGAGCATTTTTGATAACCGTTTCCGCTATGTTGACGAGCTGCGCAGGATGGGAGCGAACATCTCGGTAGAGGGCAGAGTTGCCGTCATCGAGGGCGTTGAGCGGCTCAAGGGAGCTCCAGTAAAGGCAACTGACCTGCGTGCAGGCGCTGCGCTTATCGTTGCAGCTCTTGGAGCGGAGGGCGTTACCGAGATTTATGACATCCACCATGTGGAACGCGGCTATGAAAACATGGAGGTCAAGCTCCGCAGCCTGGGCGCGGATATCCAGAAAGTCGACGAGCCGGACCCCACCGCAGAGGAAAAGCTGCTCAGAAAGGCGCTTTAATGGCGAGGATATTCCCGATATGCAGTTCCAGCAGCGGAAATGCGACGTTTATCGGCACGAAAGGTCACGGTATCCTGATAGACGTCGGGTGCAGTTTCCGTGCGCTGAAAAATTCGCTCGAGCTTATCGACACGTCGATGTCGCAGATAGAGGCGCTGTTCATCACGCATGAGCACATTGACCATATCAAGGGTCTGTTCCAGCTCACGAAGCACACGAATATCCCGATATTTTCGAGCACGGGAACGATACAGGCGCTCCGCAGGGACGTCCGCGAAACTATCTCGGAGAGCGTCCGCATGTATGATATAGTTCATGAGCCGTACCAGAGCGCGGATTTTGAGGTGACGGCGTTCCACACGCCGCACGACACTCCGGAGAGCGTTGGCTACATTGTGAAGTATGCGGGGAAAAAAATAGCTGTCTGCACCGACCTGGGAAAGGTCACTGCGGAGGTCGAGAAGAACCTGCTCGGCTGCGACACAGTGCTGCTGGAAAGCAACTACGACCCGGCAATGCTGGCGAAGAACCTGAATTACTCCACTGACCTGAAGCGCCGTATCGCCGGAGAAAAAGGACACCTTTCCAACAACGCAGCGGCGGAGATGGCGGGGAAACTGGTAGCAAGCGGCACAACAAAGCTGATACTGGGGCACCTCAGCCCGGAGAACAACACTCCGGCTACTGCTGAGAAGTGCACGGTGGATTATCTGCACGGCAAGGGAATACACCGCAACAGGGATTACATACTTGAAACCGCCCCGGTCATGACCCAGGGCAGGTACATCGTTATTTAAGAGGTATAGCATGATAAAGCACATCGTTATGTGGAAATTCAAGGAAGGCGAGCATGACAACATGCTGGTTTTCCGGGACAGGCTGCTTGCGCTGAAAGGTCAGATACCGGAGATACGCGCGATGGAGGTCGGGATCAACATGAATCCCTCCGACCGCAGCTTTGACGCGGTTCTGGTGAGCGAGTTCGACAGCCTCGAGGCTCTCAAGGCGTACTCGACGAATCCGCTTCACGTTGAGGTTTCGAAGTTCTGCAAGTCGATCCGCACCGAATCCCACAGCGTTGACTATGAGTTCTGAAAAACATGCCGGACGGGTGGAGCATGAATTCCCGCCGGTTTTTGATGAGCGTTCCCGGGTGCTCATACTCGGGACGATACCCTCGCCTAAGTCCAGAGAGCGGGGGTTTTACTATATGCACCCGCAGAACCGCTTCTGGCGAATGCTGAGCGAGGTACTCGGCGAGGAACTTCCAGCAGATATATCGGGCAGGCGGGAAATGTGCCTGCGGCACGGTGTGGCGCTGTGGGATGTGCTTGCTGAATGCAGCATAGACGGCGCCGCGGACAGCAGCATAAAGAACGCCGTTCCTAACAGGCTGGAGCTGATATTCCAGGCTGCGGATATCCGGGCGGTTTTCACCACAGGAAAGAAAGCGCAGGCTCTGTACGAACGGTTTTTCCCAGACGGAATGAGAGCGGTCTGCCTGCCGTCCACAAGCCCGGCGAACCGAACGATTTCCGAAGCAGAAATGTTGGAAAAGTATCGCGTTATCGCGGAGTACTGCATATAAAAAATCCCCTCAGCAGCGTTGAGGGGATTTATCTTAGCAGGGAACTAGTCGGTTTCCTGCTTTTTCTTTTCTTCCTTGCGGGCGCGGTGCTTCGCGATGGAGCGGCTGTTGCTCTCGCGTATCGCGGAAACCGCCGGGATACTGCGGAACTTCTGCACTGCGTCGGTCACGCGGCTTATCCCGGTGAAAAGGTCTTGCTGAAGCTCGGTTTCCTGGTTGCAGGTGTTGCCGGTGCGCCATTCCTCGATTATCTCACCGTAACGGCGGTACGCGTTCTCAACGGAGGTCTGCCAGGACATGTACACCTCGTTCATTGCGTGGTCGCCCATCTGGCGGACTTCGTCAATGTGGGACGCGGCAAATTCCAGCTCGGCGGCTATCGCCTGCGGGTCGTTTTCGGTCAGGATACCGGTGCGCATGTGGGTTATTCCCTCGGCGGCGCAGCTTCCCTTAATGAGCACGGAGGCAACTCCGCACGCCGCTGCCTCGCGGACAACGATACCATTTGTATCATACAGCGACGGGAAGATGAACAGGTCGCCGGCAGTGTAGTACACGCGCAGTTCTTCGCGGTCGTATATCGCGCCGGTGAACAGCACCTTTTCACCGAGGTTCAGCTCGTTTACATAGGCTTCTATCTCGGCACGGTCAGCGCCGTCGCCGACGAACATCATGCGGAAGTCGATTTCCTTTTCGTCGAGGATCTTCAGGCTGTCGAGAATGGCGCGGATACCCTTGTACCACAGCAGTCGTCCGACAAATATAAACACTGGTCCGTGACCTTCCAGCCCGAGCTCAGCGCGGAGTTCGGCGGCGTCCTCCGGGTCGGCTTTCCCACGGGGGAAGTCCACGCCGTTCTCCATTATGCGGATACGGTGGTGTTCGTTTTCCTCGTAGCCGAGGTCGAGCAGGTTCTGGCGAGCGCCCTCGCTTACTGTCCACACTTCGTCGGCGCAGGAAATGTTGGATATCAGCATTTTTATCGCCTGGTCCTGCATTAGCTTTGTCGGGAGAGCACGGCGGATATCAATGTCGAACTTGGTGTGGTAGGTCAGCACCATCGGAACGCCGGTCTTTATCCGCAGCACCCTTGCCATCAGCATCGAGGCGAAAGGGCAGTGAGTGTGGATTATGTCGAATCCGCTGCTGGTAAGCGAATCCAGCTTGCTCGCGGAGAACGGATAACCCATGCGGTAGCTGCATATCTTTTCGGTGATGGACATGCTGGTATAGCGCACTACCGGGAACGGGAAATCGTCCTTTGCGCCGGGATATTCCGGCGTTACTACGGTCGCCTTTCCGAGTCCGTTGTTGATTATTTCTGCATAATTAAGTATCGTCGTTGCAACTCCATCGATAACAGGAGGGAACGAGTCGTTCATCAGGCAGACATTCAGTCCGTCTTTTTTGTCTGACATTGGTTTGTACTCCTTCGATTTATCAGAGGTCAGCACACGCGGCGCTGTTTTGGAAAATATATAAATATATTATATATCACGGCGCAGAATAAATCAAGTGTTTTTTGCAATTATTTGCCACCCAATCATGCGGGGTTTGTGGAATAAACTTCGTTTCTGTTTAGTTCATGGGGCGTCCGGGGAATTCAGGCGGGTCGGGGAAACCGTCGCCGTCCCTGTCCTCCATGTGCGCGGAGGCTCCCATCATGTCCCTGCCGCGGACGCTGTACCTGTCGCGCTGCTCCTGTATCGTGGAGTCCAGCAGTTTCTTGACGTCGCGCGGGTGCTTTACTGATTGCAGCACCTTTGTGGGGGTATCGGAATCCTTTGAGAGGAGCGTGATGGTTCCGCAGCCGACGATGCGCTGACCGAACGGCAACTTCATCGACTTGTCGTATACGCGGTATAGCTCTATCTCGTCCTCTTTCAGGTTCAGCAGACCAACGCGGGTTATCAGCTTGCTGTCAGTCAGAATGTAGCGGGTAAACGAAATGGGCATGCCCATTATGCATTTCTTGCCGGTCCAGATTATCTCCCCGTAGTCGCGGGTAAGTTTTTTCATGTTAGCCATGTTTAGCTCCTTTACTACAGACAGATGTGCGGGTGCGTTTTGTTCAGCACTCCGGACTTAACTGTTCAGTGATTTGAGTTTTGCTTCGACCCGGCGGTATTCCGCAGAAAGCGGAGTGGCTCCGGGCTGCTTGAGGTAGATCTCAAGGTACAGCCTGTTGAAAAACGCGCTGCCGCTGAAAAAGCGCTCCATGCGCTTGACCTGCCCGAAAGTGTACACTCCGGTCAGGAACATCAGTTTTTCGCGCTGCGTGGAAGCAGGCTCCAGCGCTCTCATCAGCAGCAGGTCTGCGCAGGCGTCAAGGGCGGCTTTACGGTCCTCAGTGGAGTAGCTGTCGGAGAACATCTGCTCGAGGAAGTACAGAACATCGTCTATCCGGGCGCTGTCGCGGTTTCGCAGCCACACGGCGCGGTCGTAGACGTACAGCGCGCGTATCAGGGTGTGCTTTGCGCGGTCGTCCGGGTGGTATTTCATTATAAGCAGCAGGTGACGCGCAAGCTCCTTGTCAGGCTCCGGCGGGTAGCTCCCCACCGCGAAGCGGGAGGTCTCGTGGTCCAGACGCGCAGCGTCGGTGTAGGGCGCGTTGTCGATGTTCACACAGTGTGCCAGAATGACCGCCGCCTGTGTCCGCAGCGCCGGGAAGCTGTCGCACAGTTCCTTGAAGAAGCCGTAAGTGTACGCTGGGGATACGAATCTGCCCCCCTTTGAGAGAAAGCGTTTCAGGATATCCAGGGAGTATTCCAGCGATTTCTGCGCCATGTTCCAGTCGGACTGAGAGCGTATCAGCGAGATGCAGGCTTTCAGGCGGGATCCCCAGTTTTCCACGTCGTTTAGCTTTAGGATACCTGCGGTGAGCTTTCCGCAGCACGCTTCGAAATCTCTCGGGAGCCATTCCAGAGCTGCTTCGTAGTGCTTGTAGGCGTTGGCGAAGTCCCATTTCCCCATGTATTCCTGCGCCTTTGAGCATTCCTCGCGGCACTCCTCCGTGCCGTAGGAGTCGTCGTAGGCGTCGTCCTCGTCGATTAACTCGCTTAGGTCGGCTTCGATTTTCATGTCGTCCGGGACGGCGCTTTTCAGCCCCTCCAGCAGGAATTCACGGGATTCCTTATAGGATATGTGGGTTCCGCAGTAAAGGCAGAATCCCGTTTCAAAATCGGAATCCAGCATTATCATGCGCTCGCATTTCGGGCACATGCAGTAATCCAGCAAATTATCACCGCCTTTATATAAGGTACAATTTTATTATAGCACACATGTTTAGAAAAATCAACAAATTTTTCCCCGCCTCTTGACAATTGAGGAGCGGTATGCTATAATATGAAACTGAAAGTGAAAATCAAAATCAATTTCGCAGGAGCTGATCGCTTTGGACAGAAACAATTACAACACAAAACAGCGCGATGAGATCGTTGAGTTTTTCAGCCGCCATCGCGGGAACTGTTTCACCGCCAAGGATATAATCACCAGCGGCGAGGTGACGGTCGGGGAAGCAACGGTGTACCGGACGCTCACCAAGCTTGCAAACCAGGGAGTGCTGAAGCGCTTCACCGGGGACGGCTCGGGCGCGTGCTACCAGCTGATGGACGAGCAGAAATGCTCCAGCCATTTCCACCTTAAATGCGACCGCTGCCAGAAGCTGATTCACATGGACTGCGGCTTCATGAAGGAAATGCAGCAGCACATCGAACAGAACCACGGCTTCGCAGTAGATGTGGGCAGAACAGTGATATACGGACTGTGCAGCGACTGCCAGCGCGCCGTTGAGCAAGAGAAACAGAGCAAGGAGAACAAATGAGATTCAGAAAGATAATTGCGATAGCTGCCGCCGCAGCGCTGGGACTTTCCCTGTGTGGCTGTGCAGGTCAGGAGAACACAGAGGGCAGCGGCAAGCTGAAAGTGATAACCACGATATTCCCGGCGTACGACTTCGCGCGGCAGGTTTTCGGCGACACGGCGGACGTGAAAATGCTGCTGAAACCCGGTCAGGAGAGCCACAGCTACGACCCCTCCGCAAAGGACATCGTGGAGATAAGCGGCTGCGACCTGTTCGTGTATAACGGCGGCGAGTCCGACCAGTGGGTGGAGAGCGTGCTGAAATCCGCGCCGGATACGCAGACTTTCCGCATGACGGACGCGGTTTCGCTGCTGGACGAGGAAGTCACCGAGGGCATGCAGAACGCAGAGGAACACGATCATGACGACCACGATGAACACGGCGAGGAATACGACGAGCATGTGTGGACCTCACCGGATAACGCCTCCGCGATAGTTAGGGCGCTCGGAAAGCGCGCTGCGGAGCTGTTCCCGGAAAATGCGGATACGGTCGCTTCTAATGCGGATTCCTACGCTGAGAAGATAGGCGAGATAGACGCGAAATTCGCGGAGCTGCTGAACGGCGAGGAACGTTACTTCATCTTCGGCGACAGGTTCCCGCTGCTTTATTTTTTCAAGCATTACGGGCTGAATTATTATGCGGCGTTCCCCGGCTGCGGCAGTGAAACCGAGCCCTCCGCGCAGACTATGACGTTCCTGCTGGATAAGCTGAAACAGCCTGACGCAGTGCCGGCGGTGTTCTGCATCGAGCTTTCGAGCAGGCGGCTGGGCGAGGTCCTGGCGGAGGATTCGGGACTTCCGGTGGTGGAGTTCCACACCTGCCACAATATCTCGGCGGACGACCTCGCGGCGGGGGAAACCTGGGTTTCCCTGATGGAGCGTAATTACAAGGTACTTTCTGACATTTTGTAAAGGCAAGTGACACAAATGAGTGAACATCTGATAAAAGTTGAAAACCTCACGCTGTCCTACGAAAACGTGACGGTGGTCAGGGAGCTTAGCTTCGCCGTGGAGAGCGGGGATTACCTGTGCATAGTCGGCGAGAACGGCTCCGGAAAGAGCACGCTGGTTAAGTCGCTGTTGTCGCTCAAAAAGCCGGTGGGCGGGAGCATCACATTCGGTGGCGGGCTTCGCCGGAACGAGATAGGGTACCTGCCGCAGCAGACCGGAGCGCAGCATGATTTTCCGGCGAGTGTGGAAGAGGTAGTCATTTCCGGCTGCCTGAACTCTATGGGTTTCCGTCCGTTCTACACTGAGCGCGAGCGCAGGAAAGCGGCTGAAAATATGGAGCGGCTGAGCATAACCGACCTCAGAAAGCGCAGTTTCCGGGAACTCTCCGGCGGTCAGCAGCAGCGAGTGCTGCTTGCAAGGGCGTTGTGCGCTACATCAAAGCTGTTGCTGCTTGACGAGCCGGTATCCGGGCTTGACCCGATGGTGACTGCCGAAATGTACGAGCTGATCGCCGATATCAACCGCAGCGGCGTTACGGTCGTGATGGTCACTCACGACATCAATGCGGCGCTGAAGTATGCCGGGCGTATCCTCTGTATGCGGCAGGGGCTGACCCGGGAGAGCTGGTTTTTCGGCACTCCGGAGGAGTTCCTTACGAGCAGCGCTTCGGATTTCCTGAAAGGGGGCGCGGTCAATGGGTGACATTATAACTGCGTTTTTCAGCACGCCTATACTGTTCCGGGCGCTTATCGTGGGCGTACTGGTGTCGCTGTGCGCGGCGCTTCTTGGCGTGAGTCTGGTGCTCAAGCGTTACAGCATGATAGGCGACGGGCTTTCGCACGTGGGATTCGGCGCGCTCGCGATAGCTGCGGTTATGAACTGGGCGCCGATGGCGGTGGCTATTCCGGTAGTTATTGCAGCGGCGTTCCTGCTGCTGAGAATTTCCGGAAGCAGTAAGATAAAGGGAGATTCCGCGATAGCGCTGATATCTACCGGAGCGCTTGCGATAGGCGTCATGGCGGTGTCGCTTTCCGGAATGAACAGCGATCTTGACAGTTACTTATTCGGCAGCATTTACGCGATAAGCGACGAAGATGTTGTTGTCAGCGTTGTGCTGGCGCTGCTGGTGCTGATACTTTTCGTGTTTTTTTACACGAGGATATTTGCGATTACATTTGATGAGAGCTTTGCTAGGGCGACCGGTACCAAGGCGGGCATGTATAACATGCTGATAGCTCTGCTGACTGCAATAACGATCGTTGTGGGGATGCGGATGATGGGTTCGATGTTGATTTCGAGCCTGATCATATTTCCGGCGCTGTGCAGTATGAGGGTTTTCAAGAGTTTCAAGGCGGTCACGGTGTGCTCGGCGGTGATATCGGTTGTGACGTTTGTTGCGGGAATGGTGATATCCTATGAGTTCGGAACTCCGGGCGGCGCAAGTATAGTCTGCGTGAATATATTGGTGTTTGCGGGATTCACGGCGGTAGGAGCGGTAATGAGCCGGAATCGGGGATAATTAGTTTGACGGTGGTGTGGTAAACTATAATTTATGTTTGTTAGGAACATTGTAATTTGCATCACTAATTGGGAGAGTCAAGAGGGGGACTAGTCCC
>CAKSEO010000054.1 GCA_934446565.1 uncultured Oscillospiraceae bacterium
CCCTTTTTTATTATACCATATTTACGTAAAAAAGCCCAGCTTTCGCTGGACTTTTTCGACAAGCTGAGACGCCGGTAGTAACCGGCGTCCATTTTCTATTAGGTTATATAAGATCTATTCAGTCCTTGACCTGCTCACGATCTTTCCGGCAATGAACAGCAGGGATGCAGCACAAATAAAAATGAGCACAAACATATTAATTTCCTCGCTCCAGCGCAGCATGAGCACCGCCGCGTCACCTGCCACCGCAGCCGCGAAAGGAGCCGCCGGAAACGCGTACTCGCCGTCGCCGCTGTAGAATCTTCTAAGCATGAGCGTGAACAGCACCACCATTCCCGCTGAAACCAGTATCTCCAGCGGAATAAACAGTGCCGACAGCTCTATCGAGGTATGATACACCACCGGAATGGACATCGAGAACGCCACGATATACCCGAACGAAAGCCACCTTATGAGCCCTCCGCCGTATCGCTTCACGCACTGCGCGGTATGTATCGCCATGGATACCAGTATCATTCCGTAAGCCGCGAACTGTATCGGCGGTATCGTGCCCTCGATATGCACCATGCCTCCGAGCAGCAGTATCCCGGCTGCAACTGCCAGATTCCCGAAAACACCTTGTTCCAGTGTGGGGATCGCGGATACCTTTCCGTTCTTGTAATGTCTCACAGTAAACCGACAGTTTACAAAAATATATACGTACGCTCCTATTATAGACCCTGCCGTAAGCGCAGTCATGTACAGATCCAGCAGGTCATAGCTCCCCATATCGCCTGTAAATACGGTTGCCAGACTTATCACACGTTCTATAGTAAGTATCAGAAAATACAGAATCAAAAATATCAGTTTTGCCTTATCAGACTTTTTTATCATAAAATCAGCTCCTATCTGATGACATTATATCATATTGGCTTTTAAAAATCAATAGCAATTACGATTTTTATTTCTTTTTTAACTTTTTCTTTATACACCTCTTGACAAAATTGCAAAAGCAGTATATACTGTATATATAACATATAAACGCGTAGAAAGGAGGAACCGGATTGAAGATACTCCAGAATTCAGACGTACCGATTTACCGGCAGATAGCGTCACAGTTCAAGGACGATATCATGAACGGTCGCATAGCCGAAGGAGAATATCTCCCGTCGATACGCGGGCTTGCAAAGGACCTGAAAATCAGCGTCATAACCACGATGAAAGCATACGAACTGCTGACCCAGGAGGGCATGATAGCCCCGGTACAGGGCAAGGGCTACATCGTGAATCCACAGGACCGCGAGATGGTAAGGGAACAGCAGCTCCGTCTGCTGGAACAGCACCTGCAAAACGCGATGGAAGCGGCAAAGCTCGCCGGAGTTTCCCGGGAGGAGCTGGCGGAAATGCTGAAAGTGCTTTACGATACAGACCAGACAGGAGGGTTATAACATGCTTATATTCTCAAAGGACAGGAAAAAGATAGCTGACTGCGTTTCTGTTTCCGTGCAGAGGAACTTTGGCGGCGGAAGAGACGGAAAGTATGTACTGGTAGGCTCCGCAGGATTCGGTACGTCATACGACGGCATACTTGCAGCATATTCCGACGAAAAGGCCGCCATGGACGAACTGGAAAAGATATTTGCGGCATTCGAAAACGGCGCTAGATCATATCGGCTGTGAGGTGGATATGAACAAGCTGATATCCAGGATAGCTCTTATTTTAATGGGCATAAGCGGACTGCTTCTGGCGGTAAATAACTTAGCCGGAGGTTTCCTGCCTGACTTAGCGATATGGTCAATTGGCATTATAGATATGATATGCCTGCCGTTCTTTGTATATTTTTTCATAAAGGAACGCAGAGAGCACAGGCGGTAAGGGAGTAATTGATATGGAAAACAATTTCTGCGTAAGCGTCAGAGGGCTTACGAAAAAATACAGCAAATTCACGCTGGGAGCGCTTGACCTGGATATCCCGGAGGGATTCTCAACGGCGCTCATAGGGGCAAACGGCGCTGGTAAGACCACGCTGATAGACATCCTCTGCGGAGTAACTCACCGCACGGACGGAGACGTCGCCTACTTCGGAAACGAAAATGACATTTCCGACCCGGCGCTTCGCGAAAGGATAGGCTACTGCGCCAGCAATGCGTTTTTCCCTCTGGGATTCACGGCAAAGGACATTGCCGTTTCAATGGAGATAGCCTACAAGAGCTTTGACCGCGCAAAATTTGCCGACCTCTGCGAAAAATTCGAGGTGGACAGCGAGCACACGAAAAAGCCCCGCCCCATGTACAAGCAGTCCGACGGCAACCGCATGCGCACCTGCCTTGCGGCTGTTTTCGCCCGCGAAACTGAACTGCTGGTGCTGGACGAGCCGGGAAGCTCCCTTGACCCGCTGATGCGCGACCGGCTCTGCGACCGCATGCGGGAATACATCGACATCGGCGACGGCAGGAAATCAATAATCTTCTCCACTCACAACATCGCCGATATGGAGAACGCCGCAGACTACGCCATCTTCATGGATAAGGGACACGTCATAGAGCAGGGATTCATCGAGGAACTCAAGGAAAAATACATAGTAGTAAGCGGCGACGCTGAAGCCTGGGAGCAGGCAAAGCCCCTGCTGATGAGCGGCAGCCACAACCGCACCACATTTGACGGGCTTGCGCTCGCGGAGCACGCCGCAGAACTCGCGGCAATGAGCGTGGAGAGCGCCGCTCCCACGCTCCAGCAGCTCAGCGTAGGGCTGCTGAAATACGCGGAGGAACACAGATGAGAAAGTACATTCAGTCGTTCCGGATATTTTTCGGAAGCTGCCAGATACGCGCCATGCTGATATTCACCGCAATTATCGCAGGGACCGCTATACTGTGCGGCGTCCTGTCGGCGCTGCCAATCAACGATTTTCTGGACGGATTCATGCAGGGAGTATATTCCATGATGAGCGCCATGAGCGCGGTGTTCGGGATAATATTCCTCAACGCTTTGTATCAGTATATTTCACCGTTAACGCCGGGATATAAGTATTTCAAGTCCCTGCCGGACGGCGCAGCGCACTTCCGCCGCGCCATCGCAGCCGGAAATATCCTCGGGATACTGTCCGGGTTGGTTTTGATTGCGTTTGTCAGCGTGTTTTTCCTGCTCATCGGAGTTGACAACGGATCATCGCTCTTTGGGATAGTGCTGCTGTTCCTCGCGGCAGGAGTCTGCAACCTCACCGGATACGTCAGGAACAATACAGCGCGCATCATAGCCATGATGGGAGTACTGTGCCTGTTCGGATTCTCGGCGGGGTTCCTGGACGGTTCAGGCGAAGCTGACGGATTCACCGCGCTGGAGTTTTTATCGCAGAATATCGTCACGGTCATCGCTGCCGGCACTATTGCAGTCGCGGTATTTCTGGCAGGTTTTATTTACGCTATCCGCGTTGCGGAAAAGAAATGGGGTGAGGTACGATGACAGCACTGAAACTGCTGTTCAGGCGTTATTTATCGCATAAATGGACACTTCTTGGAGTATCAGTGTTCTTTATTCTGATGATGGCTGTTGTGATGCTGTTTCATGAGGACGCAGGCGGCGACGCCGCCGATTATATCATTTGCAAGGTCAGTGCGCTCGTATCGATGATGATGGCGGTTTTCCTGCCGACAATATTCATGGTGCAGGATACTGTTGGAAATCGTTTCATGCGTTCCATCCCCTGCGCAAAAAGCCTTTACATGCACGGAATACCGCTGTTTTCCACGTTTGTCCCGCTGGGGTGGAGCGTTCTGACTGACGCAGTTTACGCAACGTTTATCCTCATCACCGGGAGAGATATCAGCAATGTTTCCGATATTCTGATGCTGACCGGGATTTTCGGCGGGATATTCGCGCTGGTAAGTTGTATCGTTATGTGCATGCGATTGGGCGCGGCGTTCGTGGTGCTGTTTTACTTGCCGTTCATTATTGTAGTTACGACGTTCGGTTCATCAACTGGCGATTACGGCTTCGGTCTCCCACTGTGGGCTGCTGCACTGATATGCTGCGGAAGCTTCCTCGCGGCGTTCACTGCCGGAACGGTCATCGCCTGCCTTACATACACAAAGGGGAATTTTAAGGAAATTGCCCATCCGCAGGCAAGTATCTGATGCCAATTTTAACACAGGTCAACTTTTCACACAATTTTCACAAATACCACATCATATATTCACTCTGCCCGGCTATACTATTTACACGGAAACGGAATGACGTAGTTTGTTCCGCTCCTTGAATCAGACACCGTTCATTTTCATATAATTACCAACCAAACCAGCACTAAACCCCCGTGAGAGATCACGGGGGTTTAGTGTTTCTATTGCAAAATTGTAAGATACTATATAATAAAAAGGACTGGAAATTCTTATTCATATGTGGTATAATTAACAAGAGTTCAATTATGGTTTAGGAGAGGGATCGTATGAATGGAGAATTGATAAACTTTTTTAATGCGAGCTATAAATGCCAGACTCTGGCGCTTTGCGTGGTAGTGCTGCTGATAATCGACTTTGTGAGGAACAAAAAGCTTCCGCTCAGGTCAACGCTCGTATTCGGGTGCTTTCTGTTCGTGGGAGCATTCAATCTTATAGCGGATATCGCGTCATACTACACGCTGCTGAATTACAGGTCGCTGCCACTCTGGCTCAACAGACTGACGCACATTGCGTTCATCGGGAGCATCGAGCTGCTGACCGTGTGCCTGTTTCTTTATGTTTTCTACCTATACGGAGCGCAGACGCGTTTTTCCAAACGGCAGGTAGCGCTTGCGGCTATACCGTTCTTCATTGCGGCGATAGGCTCCGCGATAACCCCCATTGAGTACATCGTGGACGAAAACGGCGCCTACTCGTCCGGTTCGGCGGTATTACTGCTTTACGCATCTATATTCATATATGTACTGCTCACCTTCGTGCTGCTGTTCAAGAAGAACAAAAGGCACTTCCACAGCGACGTTGCAGAGGATATCCGTAAGGCTCGGTTCACCGTTACCGTCGGTCTTGGAATATGGATAGTAGTTGCAATGTTACAGTTCATCTCGAAGTACTGGCTGATATCCTCCATCGGAAACTGCCTCATGCTGCTGTACATCTACCTTAACTTTGAGAACCCAAAGCGTTTCGCCGACGAGGAAACGGACACGCTCAACCGCCAGGCATACCACATAATGGTACCGGAAATGCTGGCGCGGAAAAAGACCTTCTGGCTGGTCAACTTCACCATCGACGATAACGAACAGATTGCCAAAAGCATGGGCTACGACCAGATGAAAATAATACTCCGCAAAGCGGCAGACCTGCTCAAGACCGTTATACCCAAATCGAGGTTTTTCCATTCCCGCTCCAATACACTGTCAGTATTCATCACTGACCGCGAACAGCTGGACGCGCTGCTGAAACGCGCCGGAAGCGCCAATTTTGAAGTTCCTTATGGCAGCGGTACATTCCATCCGCAATATCACATCTCAGTACTGGAATGCCCGAAATACGGCGCTACCCCGGACGAGATATACGACACGGTAGACTTCCTTTATACGCAGCACCATCATCACGAAAACGGCAAGGTGTTCTGGGTAAACGAGGACACGATAAAGGACAAGGACTACCGCAAGCAGGTGCTCGCAGTGCTGACAAAAGCTGTCCAGAACAAGGCGTTCAACGTTGTATACCAGCCGATATGGTCGGCTCCGGACGGCAGATTCTCCTCCGCTGAGGCGCTCGTGAGATTACAGGACTGCGGCGACCTGGGGTTCATTTCCCCGGAGGTGTTCATTCCCCTCGCGGAGGAGCAGGGAATGATAGACGAGATAGGAAACATCGTATTTGAGAAAGTGTGCAGCTTCGCCGCAGAAAACCGCCTCTGGGAAAAGGGCGTAAGTTACATAGAGGTCAACCTATCCGGTATGCAGAGCGTGGACCCGTCGCTCCCGGCGCAGCTTTCCTCAGTTATGCAGAAATACGGGATAGAACCTAAGTTCATCAACCTTGAGATAACCGAAACCGCCTCCATCGACGGTGGCAAGCTGCTCGACGCCAATATGAAACGGCTGCGCAGCATGGGCTGCCATTTCTCGATGGACGACTTCGGGACAGGCTACTCCAACCTGTCGCAGATGGCAAAGGTGCACTTTGAGCTGGTCAAACTCGACAAGAGCCTCATCTGGCCGGCATTCGGCGAAAGTCCCGAAGAACCCATGGTAATTCTCAACAGCTGCATCGCGATGATACTCCAGCTCGGCGCTCACATCGTAGCCGAGGGAGTGGAAACCAAAGAACAGGCTGATTTCCTTATCCAGCGCGGCGTTGCCCACCTCCAGGGATACTACTACAGCCGCCCGATTCCCGGTGAGGAATACCTTGAAAAAATCGGTGCCGTTGCCGTTAAGTAATAAAATCCGATTTTTTAAGTAAACATGCACATGATAAACTCCAAAGATTTAGTCAAAAACACTATTGAATTATCTGTGGATATTTGCTATACTAGTAATCAATGAGGGCGGAAATTCCGCACCGGTAATTAAATCAAGAGAGGTACACACATGAGCTTAGAAATCATTGGTCAGAGCATTCCTAACATGCCCTGGCAGGACAGACCCGAGGGCTGCAAGGACGTTATCTGGCGCTACAACGCTAACCCGATCATTCCCCGCGACCTGCTCCCTACCAGCAACTCCATCTTCAACTCCGCAGTAGTTCCCTTCGAGAGCGACAAGGGTCACTTCGCAGGCGTATTCCGTGTTGACGACAAGGAAAGAAACATGGCTATCCACGCTGGTTTCTCCGAGGACGGCATTCACTGGAACATCAACCCTGAAAAGGTAGAGTGGATCAACGACGATCCCGAGACCGCTGCCGCTAACCCCTGGCAGTACGGCTACGATCCCCGCTGCGTATGGATCGAGGACAGATTCTGGATCACCTGGTGCAACGCATACGGCTGGAAGCCTACTATCGGCGTGGGCTGGACCAAGGACTTCAAGGAATTCCACCAGATGGAGAACGCATACCTGCCTTTCAACAGAAACGGCGTTCTGTTCCCGAGAAAGATCAACGGCGAGTATGTAATGTTCTCCCGTCCTTCTGACTCCGGTCACACTCCTTTCGGCGATATGTACCTGTCCCACTCCAAGGATATGACCTACTGGGGCAAGCACAGACACGTTATGGCTCCTGACCGCGGCTGGGAGTCCAAGAAGATCGGCGCAGGTCCTATCCCGATTGAGACAAGCGAAGGCTGGCTGGTATTCTACCACGGCGTTCTCGAGAGCTGCAACGGCTTCGTTTACAGCTTCGGCGCTTGCATCCTCGACAAGGATCAGCCCTGGAAGGTAAAGTATCGCTGCCGTGAATACCTCATCAATCCGCGCGAGATCTACGAGACCGTCGGCGACGTTCAGAACGTTACATTCCCCTGCGCAGCTCTCTGCGACAAGGACACCGGACGTATCGCAATCTACTACGGCTGCGCTGATACCTGCGTAAGCATGGCATTCTGCTACGCTGAGGAAGTTGTTGAGTACATCAAGGCTCACTCCAACAAGTATTGATTCAGGTTTTGCTCCTGAAAAATCCCCCTTTTCCTGCGAAAAGGGGGATTTTGTTATGTTACTCAAGTATAATCGTGAACGGTCCGTCGTTTGCCAGGCTCACTTTCATATCCGCCCCGAATTCCCCGGTCTGCACGTTCGGTATGTCCCTGCGGCAAACCTCGCAGAAGTACTCATAGAGCCGGTTAGCTTCGCCTGGTTCCTTTGCCATGAGGAAGTTCGGGCGGTGTCCCTTGCGGGTGTCAGCGTACAGCGTAAACTGTGATATTATCAGCAGCGAACCGCCTACGTCCTTCAGCGAGAGATTTATCTTGTCGTTCTCGTCCGAGAATATCCGCAGACCTATCATCTTCGCTGCCAGACGCTCGCAGTCCTTTTCGGTATCCTCCTGCCCTACTCCCAGAAGCACAAGGAATCCCTTTCCTATCTCGCCGACTGTCTTTCCGTCTACCTTTACATCTGCCCTTTCGCAGCGCTGTATCACTAATTTCATAGCCTACCTCCGGTGTTTTTTCAACTCATTATAACACTATCCGGAAGATTTGTCCAGTACCTCAAGTATCTCTGCGCGGTAAATATCATCAAATGATATCTTCCGCCGGACTATCCGCAAATTCCGGAACACCGGATCAAACTCCGACACCAGTCCCTCAGCCGTTTCGTAATGATCCTTGTCGTAGAACACCACCCTCACCACATCCCCGCGGCATATCCCGCCCAGGACGTTTGAGAGCTCCTCCGCGCCGTCCTCGGAAAGCTCCCGGCGGGGCTCCTTTACGCGCTCCTGCTCCCTGATGTAGTCGTAGTAACCGCGCAGCGACGCGAACGGCATGAACTGCCGCGCCCGGTCGGCGTGACGTCTTTCACCCTCCATTGTGACCTCCTACCATGTTGTTGCGGCGTATTCCGGTGGCTTTTTCCTGCAGGCTCATCGCCTTTATCAGGGAATTTTTCCCGAACCGCCGCTTGATGTCGATTATCGCATCCTGCATGTTCTTTTCCTTTTCTTCAGCCGCCGGGTCCATGAACAGGTCAAAGGTGGAATACACGTCCTCAACCAGCCCTCCCAACCCGATATTTATGCTGCGTATCGGATATTTCCGGCGAGTGGTTTCGTTGTAAAGCGAGATGAATTCCTCCGTAAGTTTCCTGCGCGACCCGGTGAATCCGTTGAGTTTCCGTGTGCCACCGGTGGGCGGGAACACATCCTTTGAGTACCCCACGGAAAGCGACACAGACCCAGCCGCAAGCCTTTTCTCCACCAGCTCCAGTATCAGGGTATCCACCATCTCTTTCAGCACGATGAGCGCGTTATCCGAGCTGTAATCCTCAAAAAGTATCTGCCCGTTGGACAACGATTTGGTTTTCGATTCGTACGCCTGTATCTCAGCCATTGTACAGGGCTCCCTGCCGTGAGCGTGGTCGATGAGGAACTCCGCATTGACACCGAACTCCTTATAGAGGATATCCTCGTTCATTCCGGCGACGCCGCCCATGTCATAAACGCCGTACTTAGCGAGTCGCCTCGCAACGCCGTTTCCAACGTTCCAGAAGTCGGTTATCGGACGGTGTCCCCAGAGCTTGTTCTGAAATTCCCTTTCATCCAGCCAGCCTATGTGGTCGGGGACGTGTTTCGCGGTGATGTCCAGCGCGACTTTAGCAAGAAACAGATTCGTACCGATACCGGCGGTGGCGCAGATGCGCGTTTCATCAAAGACGGCGTTCATCAGCGTCTGCGCCAGCTGCTTCGGGGTCATTCCGTACATTTCGAGGTAAGGCGTGGCGTCGATGAAACATTCGTCTATCGAGTAAACGTGGATATCCTCCGGACTGATGTACCGCAGATAAGTCCCGTAGACCTGCGCGGAAACCTCCATGTAACGGCGCATCCGCGGCAGCGCCGTGATGTACTGCACCCCGGGAGGTATCTCAAAAATGCGGCAGCGGTTACGAATGCCCAGCGCCTTCATCGCAGGCGTTATCGCAAGACATATTGCTCCATTGCCGCGTGAGGGGTCGGCGACCACCAGGTTAGTCGTGAACGGATCAAGCCCCCTGTCCGCGCACTCAACCGAGGCGAAAAAGCTCTTGAGATCTATGCACATGTATGTGTTTTGTTCCATGTTCTCACCTCCGGTTCACTGTTTTAAATATCATGAACATTTCTATTTTAATTATACACGAAGTTTGCACGGCTGTCACTAGTAATTGTTACCGAAACTGAGGATGAATAATATTCATTATACACAAATATATGAACAAACTTATTTTGACGGTATACTTGATTTTTTATTTAAAGTATGATATACTATAATAATGCATGATGGAGCATTGGAATCATAATTCCGGTATACAAATCAGCTGCGATTGTGGCATATCTGTGAAGATTTGTTATAAAAAAGTGATGTTTAGGTAAAAGTACACAAAAATTGAATCTGAAATCATGAATTATCAATGCTTTTTATCATTGACAGATTTTGAATTAAAGGTTATTATATTATTGCAAAGAAAAATTTTCGTCTCACCATTTTCCTTTTAAAGGCAATCGGTGTAAGACGGCATGTTTTGCGAATCGGTGCTGTTTTTCGCGGTATCGTTCCAGAACATGAACATGGAAAGGAAGAAACTCAAAATGAAAAATGTTTGGAAGAAGGTTGCAGCTCTGACAGTAGTTGCAGCAATGGCAGTTCCTTTCGCAGGCTGCTCCAACAACGCAAGCTCCTCTGCGGCAGGCGATTCCTCCGCAGCAGGCGACTCCGCAGCTGATGGCAACACCACAGCAGGCGGAACACTGGTTCTCGGCGGTATCGGTCCGATCACCGGCGCAGCAGCAGTTTACGGCAACGCAGTTAAGAACGGCGCCCAGCTCGCAGTTAACGAGATCAACGCAAACGGCGGCGTAAACGGCATGCAGCTTGAGCTGAACTTCCAGGACGACGAGCACGACCCCGAGAAGTCCGTAAACGCATACAACACCCTTAAGGACGCTGGCATGAAGGCACTCGTTGGTACCGTTACCTCCGCTCCCTGCGTAGCAGTAAGCGCTGAGGCTGCTAAGGACAACATGTTCCTGCTGACTCCGTCCGGCTCCTCTCTGGACGCTATCTCCGCCGGCGACAACTGCTTCCGCGTATGCTTCACTGACCCTGGTCAGGGTAAGATCGCAGCTGACTACATCGCTGACAACGCCCTCGCTACCAAGGTAGGCATCATCTATGACAGCTCCGATGTATACTCCACCGGTATCCTCGACGGCTTCAAGGCTGAGGCTGCTGAAAAGGGAATCGAGATATCTGCTGAGGAAGCTTTCACAGCAGACGCTAAGACTGACTTCTCCGTACAGATCCAGAAGGTTATGGACAGCGGCGCTGACCTGCTCTTCCTCCCGATCTACTACCAGGAAGCTTCCCTTATCCTCCAGCAGGCTAAGTCCGCTGGTATGAACATGACAGTATTCGGCGGCGACGGTCTTGACGGCCTTATCGACCAGCTCGGCGACAAGGTAGACATCGCTCAGGACGTTCTGGTAATGACTCCTTTCGCAGCTTCTTCTCCTGATGAGAAGTCCGCTAAGTTCACCGCAGCTTACGAAGAGATGACCGGCGGCGAAGTTCCGATCCAGTTCGCTGCTGATGCTTACGACGCAGTTTACGCTATCAAGCTCGCTATCGAGAAGGCTGGCGTTACTGACGCTTCCATCAGCGCTTCTGACCTCTGCGACCAGATCAAGGTTGCTATGACAGAGATCACCCTCGACGGCGTAACAGGCTCCACCACATGGACCGCTGACGGCGAGCCCACCAAGGCTCCTCAGGTTATGAAGATCGTTGTTACTGACGGCGTAGGTTCTTACGTTTCCGCTCAGTGATCATCTGAACTGAACTAACACGCAGATACAGACCCGTATGTATGGTTTCTCCGGAATTTTCCGAAGAAACTGTACGGGTCTTATTTGTATAATTACGGCTTTTTTTACGGCAGCTACACTGCCGTAGATCAAAGTAAACCCGGACATGCGGTAAAGGCTACAGATCACCCAGAGTTTATTTTGATATGCGGCAGAATAAATTTCCGAAAGGAGAAGGTTCTTTATGAGCTTTATTTCTTACCTCATCAGCGGAATAAGCCTCGGGAGTATCTACGCGCTCATCGCGCTGGGTTACACGATGGTTTATGGTATCGCTAAAATGCTGAACTTCGCCCACGGCGATATCATCATGGTCGGCGGTTACGCAGTATTTACGGCTATGTCAACGGCATGGTGCCCGGTATGGCTTTCCGTCATTATCGGCATTGTGGTGTGCACAGTGCTTGGCGTTGTCATCGAAAAGATAGCCTACAAGCCGCTCAGAAGCGCACCTCCCCTCGCCGTGCTCATCACCGCGATAGGCGTCAGCTACCTTCTCCAGAACCTGGCACTGCTCATCTTTGGCTCGGCAGCTCGGAATTTCACTTCTGTTGTCGATGGAATGCCGCCGTTCCTCACCGTAACCGAAAACGGCACGCATTTCTTCACCGCGATAGAGCCCGGAGTTCAGGCCTCGCTCAAGATATCAATGGAAACGTTCCTCTCAATTGTCGTTTCGCTGATCATCATGGCGGCGCTGACCTGGTTCATCAACAAGACCAAGGCAGGTAAGGCAATGCTCGCAGTAGCCGAGGACAAGGGCGCTGCGCAGCTCATGGGTATCAACGTCAACGGAACTATCTCACTTACGTTCGCGATCGGCTCCGCCCTCGCAGGCGTTGCAAGCGTGCTGATGTGCTCCGCATATCCGCAGCTCAGCCCCTATACCGGCTCAATGCCTGGTATCAAGGCGTTCGTTGCAGCGGTATTCGGCGGTATCGGCTCCATTCCCGGCGCGATGATAGGCGGCGTTCTGCTGGGTATAATCGAGCAGCTCGCAAAGGCTTACATATCCTCCCAGCTTTCTGACGCGATAGTGTTCCTCGTGCTGATTATCGTACTTGTAGTAAGACCCACCGGTATCCTTGGCAAGAAGATACGCGAAAAGGTTTAAGGGAGGCAGGAACATGACAAAAACAACCAAGAACAACTTCATCACCTGCGGAATGACCCTCGGACTGTTCATCATATTCGGTGTGCTCTCCATGACCGGCGTGCTCGGAAGCCAGTATTCCGGACTGCTCATCCCGATAGGTATTTACATCATCCTATCCATCTCGCTCAACCTCACGGTCGGTATCCTCGGCGAGCTTTCGCTGGGTCATGCGGGATTCATGTGCATAGGCGCTTACGTCGGCGGTATCTTCTCGCTGATGACTCAGGAGAGCATCAACCCCTCCTGGCTGCGAATGATACTCGCGCTGTTCGTCGGCGGCATTGCCGCTGCAATCTTCGGTATCCTCATCGGTATACCGGTGCTCCGTCTGCGCGGCGACTACCTCGCTATCGTCACCCTCGGTTTCGGCGAGATCATTAAGGCGCTTGCCAACAACATCTACCTCACCATGGACAAGAACGGGCTGCATTTCAGCTTTGCTTCGGCGGTTTCCGACGCCGACAAGGAAACCAGCAAGATAATCCTCGAGGGTGCAAAGGGTATCAAAGCCCCGCAGGACACTAACCTGGTTCTCGTCGTTATCGTGCTGATGATCTGCATGGTGATACTGATGAACTTCATCAACTCCCGTGCCGGTCGTGCCTGCATGGCGGTACGCGATAACTACATCGCGGCTCAGTCCGTTGGTATCAACGTAACCAAGTTCAGGCTCATGGCGTTCACGCTTTCCGCTGCTATCGCGGGCGTTGCCGGAGTTCTGTACTCCCACTCCCTCACCATGCTCGCACCGAAGAAGTTCGACTACAACCTGTCGATACTCATTCTGGTATTCGTGGTGCTCGGCGGTCTGGGAAGCCTGCGCGGCTCCGTTATCGCTACGATAATCCTGTACGCGCTTCCTGAGATATTCCGCGAGCTTGGCGACTACAGAATGCTCATCTACGCAGTCGTTCTGATACTGATGATGATATTCAACAACGCACCCGCGTTCATTGCAATTCGTGAAAGAATCGGCGCTTCTGCCCCGGTAAAGAAGATAAAGGGAATTTTCACCCGGAAGAAGAACACAGCGGGAGGTGCGGATAATGGCTGAAAATAACAATATTCTCGAAGTAAAGAACCTCTCGATACAGTTCGGCGGTCTGCGCGCGGTAGACGGGCTGAACATGACTATCCGCAGGGGACAGCTCTACGGACTTATCGGACCGAACGGCGCAGGCAAGACCACAGTGTTCAACATGCTGACCGGCGTGTACAAGCCCACCTCCGGAACGATACTCCTGGACGGCGAAAATATCACCGGAAAGCCCGCGATAGCCATCAACAAGGCTGGTATCGCGAGAACGTTCCAGAATATACGCCTGTTCAAGAACATGAGCGTTCTCGACAACGTAAAGGCTGGACTTCACAACCACACCAACTACACAGCAATCGAGGGCGTATTAAGGCTTCCGCGCTACTTCAAGGAAGAAAAGCGCGTCACTGCAAAGGCAATGGAGCTCCTCAAGGTGTTCGAGCTTGACGGCGAGGCGCAGCAGATGGCGGCGAACCTCCCCTACGGCAAGCAGAGAAAGCTCGAGATCGCGCGTGCACTGGCGACCGACCCGAAGCTGCTGCTTCTGGACGAGCCGGCAGCCGGAATGAACCCGAACGAAACCGCCGAGCTGATGAACACGATACACTTCGTCCGCGACGAATTCAAGATGACGATACTGCTCATCGAGCACGATATGAAGCTTGTTTCCGGTATATGCGAGGAACTGACCGTACTGAACTTCGGTCAGGAGCTGGCACAGGGCGAGACCTCTGCGGTGCTCAACGACCCGAAGGTCATCACCGCATATCTCGGAGAATAAGGAGGAAACGCTCATGTCAATGCTGTCAATAAAGGACTTACAGGTATACTACGGCGCTATCAACGCGATAAAGGGCATTTCTTTCGATGTTGAGCAGGGCGAGATAATCGCACTCATCGGCGCCAACGGCGCAGGTAAGACCACGATACTCCACACCATCACCGGACTTGTGCAGGCAAAGCACGGCTCTGTAATGTTCGGCGGGAAGGATCTCACAAAGACCCCTGCGCACAAGATAGTTTCAATGGGAATGGCGCACGTCCCCGAGGGACGCCGCGTATTCGCGCAGCTTTCCGTTTACGAAAACCTGATGCTCGGAGCCTACACACGCAAGGACAAGGCTGAGATACAGGACTCCCTGGCTAACGTGTTCAAGCGTTTCCCCAGACTTGAGGAACGCCGCACACAGGCGGCTGGTACGCTCTCCGGCGGCGAGCAGCAGATGCTCGCGATGGGCAGGGCGCTGATGTCCAAGCCGTCGATAATTCTCATGGACGAGCCGTCTATGGGACTTTCTCCGCTGTATGTAAGCGAGATTTTTGATATTATTCAGGAGATAAATAAGAGCGGTACGACTGTTCTGCTGGTCGAGCAGAACGCTAAAAAAGCGCTGTCCATTGCGAACCGCGCTTACGTTCTGGAAACTGGCAAGATAGTGCTTTCCGGTGACGCTCATGAGCTGATGAACAACGATTCCGTAAAGAAAGCTTACCTAGGTGAATAAACAGGAGGGTGCTATGGATAAGAAGTTTACAGTTACTATCGCCCGCGGTTTCGGCAGCGGCGGCAAGACCATCGGTAAAATGCTCGCTGACAAGCTGGGTATAAAGTTCTACGACAAGGAGCTTATCCGCATGGCGTCCGATGCCAGCGGTATCAATGAGGCGCTTTTCGGGCAGTCCGATGAAAAGACCAAGAACAGCGTTTTCAATAAGCCCGGGATTTACAAGGGCGAGGTCATCGCTCCCGGAAAATCCGGATTTATTTCCGAGGAGAATCTGTTTAATTATCAGGCAATGGTGATCAAGCAGATAACTTCCGAGCAGTCCTGTGTTATTGTAGGACGCTGCGCCGACTATGTGCTCAAGGGCGACCCGTCAGTTATCCGCGTGTTCATTTACGCTGACGAAGAATCCTGTGTGAAGAACGTAGCGGACGTAAAGGGCATAACCGACCGCAAGGAGGCTCTCAAGGTCATCGCGTCCACCGATAAGGAGCGCGCTGCTTACTACAAGACGCATACTGGCAGAGAGTGGATAGACGCAAGGAATTATGATCTTTGCCTGAATAGCGGCGATCTTGGCTTTGAGAAGTGTGTGGATATAATTACTGATTTTATTAAAATAAAGCTGGGTTGATACGCTGATTAATCGGAAATGAAAGGGGCTGTGATTTACAGTCCCTTTTAGTCTTATAGATAGTAAACTATAATTTATGTTTGTAGGAACGTTGGAGTTTGCATCACTAATTGGGAGAGTCAAGAGGGGGACTAGTCCCC
>CAKSEO010000055.1 GCA_934446565.1 uncultured Oscillospiraceae bacterium
CAAATAGTGTTTTCTGTTTCATATCCTTATTATATCACTTTTTTCTTCTTTTTCATAGGGGTTTTTAGAGGTTACCTACAGATTTATTGGGAAAGTCGATTAGTGTGCGCTTTGGGTATCGCTCTAGAGTTTTCCCCCACAGTCTCTATAAATTACCTGACGTAAAGCTTTACACGGCACAGTTTTATTGAGTGCCTTTCCAAGCGGATAAACACTTATTCCAAAACAGTCCACTGGACTGTTTTGGAGGATATCGCGTTCTAAGCCAGCGGGGGAAAACTCTTGTTTTCCCCCTGCACCCCTTTAGCGCTTTTTTGGCGTTATTCCGTGCTTCGCACGGAGTATTTCGCCTTACGGCGACGAGGGCGCTGCCCTCGACCTGCAAGGGGGGCGCGCCCCCCTTGACTCCCAGTTGGGGGTAGCAGTAAATTGGAAACATCCTGCAACGTTAAATTATAGTTTTTCAACCAATTAGCCTTTTCCAACAAACTGGACTGCCCGGGCACCTTTGTTACAAAATGGTTACAATGTTGTGTAATGGGTTTACAAAGTAAATCAGTTGTGTTATAATACCCTTGTAAAAATCGAAATGGGGTGGAAAATGTCGTGAATGCTGTGAATGTACCGATACTGATACCTACATATGACCCGACAGAACGAATTATAGCCGTAGTAAGCGGATTAGTCAGCGTCGGATTCAAACGGCTGGTGATCGTAGATGATGGAAGCCGTCCGGAGTGTGCACCGATTTTTTTGGAACTTGCGGAAATGCCACAGTGCACCGTTCTCCATCACGATGTGAACCGCGGGAAAGGTCGCGGGCTCAAAACCGGATTCACCTATATACTGGAACATCTCCCTGACTGCCCGGGCGTAGTCACCACCGATGACGATGGTCAGCATGCGCCTGAGGATATCCTCCGCTGCGCCGAAAAAATGCAGCAGACCGGCAGGGCAGTGCTGGGTGCGCGGGATTTCAGCTGCGACGACGTACCTCCCCGCAGCCGATTCGGCAACAATTGCACGCGGTTCGTTTTCCGGGCTCTCTGCGGAATAAAAATAACTGATACCCAGACCGGGCTGCGGGCGCTCCCGCTGAGTTACCTCCCTGCTCTGACCAAACTCAGCGGCGAGCGTTTCGAGTATGAAACCAATATGTTGCTTGAGATGAAAAGGCTTGGACTGCCGTTCGATGAAGTGAAAATACAGACCATCTACAACGACAAAAACAGCGGGTCGCACTTCCATCCGCTTCGGGATTCCATCAAGATATACGCCGTTATATTCAAGTTCATGCTGAGCTCCGGGCTGTGCTCGCTCATAGATATAGGGTTATTTACGCTGATAAACCTGCTGACGGCACCGCTGTTCGGCAATGAAGAACTGCGTATACTCACGGCAACGGTGGGCGCAAGGGTAGTTTCTTCGCTGGTGAATTTCCTGGTGAACAGGAACGGCGTGTTCCGCTCCGGAAAAAACATCAGGCGCGCCGCAGTACGGTATTACACGCTCGCGGCGTGTCAGCTTGGGGTTTCCTGGCTGTGCGTCAGCGGACTTGCAATGATGTTCGGCGGCGGAGCTAGCATATGGCAGACATTGATCAAGATAATTGTGGATACAGTGCTGTTCTTCATTAGTTTCGGGATACAGCGCGACTGGGTCTACGCCGACTGAAAGGAGCAGCCAGTGACCGATAATATGGTTGAAGAAAGACCGCAGCGCAGCAGACCGCGGTTCAAAAAGAAAAAGAAAAGCCGCGCAGCGTGCGTTGTCCGGCGTATTTTGCTGGTGCTGCTGACCGTTATACTCGCAGTGCTGGCTGCGCTGCTGGGCGTGGTGTACGTCATGGAGAAAGGTCCGTCGGAAACGGCGCGTAATCTTTTCGTCATATCCTGCCGTGAAACCAGTGCCATCAAATGGGTGCCGAATATCTTCCTTTCCAGCGAGCAGGTGGAGCTCATTGCAGCGCAGAACGCCATTCAGGAAACCGACGACATAACCGACCCGGGACTTGTAAAAATACCCGCTCCGGAGGAAATAAAGGACGCCGCAGGCTCCGACCCGGAAATCGACCCGGACGGCGACGGTATTGACATAATCGACGTCAGCGGCTCCACTTTTAAGGGAAAGATGATGGTTGTCTACGACCCGTCCCGGGTATTTGTGGGGATTTCCGGAAAGTTCGGACTTGAGGAACAGGGCAAGACACTGCCGGAAATATACGACTCCTACGACAACATTGTCGGTGCCATAAACGGCGGCGGCTTTGACGACCGCCCCGGGCACATGACCGGCGGCGAACCTTGGGGTATCGTCATGTCGCAGGGAGAGGTACTCTGGGGGACTCCGATGTACTATACCTGGGACACCATCGGGATAACCTACGACAACAAGCTTGTAGTAGGAAAGATGACCGTCCAGGAAGCTGTTGACATGGGTGTGCGGGACGCAGTGAAGTTCGGACCGATCCTTATTGTAAACGGCGAGCCGGTGGAGGCATTCGGCGACGGAAGCGGACTGAATCCCCGTACCGCGATAGGTCAGCGGGCGGACGGAGCAATGCTGCTGCTGACGATAGACGGCAGGCAGTCCAACAGCATCGGCGCTAGCCTTGCGGACGTACGGGATGTAATGCTGGATTTCGGAGCGGTCAACGCCGCGAATCTTGACGGCGGCTCATCCACAAGCATGATCTACAACGGAGAGATGATAAACCAGAACGCTAGCCTTATCGGATTGCGCAAGATGTGCACCGCGATACTTGTGAAAGGCGGTGAAGCACAGTGAGAGGAGAACTTTCTGCAAAGAGATCCCGCAGCCGCAACGGGACGATAGTTTTTTACTCGATATATTTCGTGCTGCTGGCGGCGGTGCTGTCCGCCGCCGTAGTGGGGCTGGGAAAGCTGTGGGAATTTTTGCAGCACTATGAGGCTTGTCAGGTCTACCACACCATCGACGCGGTGACATCCGAACTGAATTCCGGTAAACTTGACCTGCTTTACAGCGGTATTGAGAGCCCAATATCTCCCTACGAAACAGAGGAAGCGGCGCAGCGTCAGCTATCCGAGCGTTTCGCCGGAGAATTCACGTTTAAAAAGAACATCAAGGAGAGCACCAAGGAAAATCCGGTCTACACGATACTGTGCGGAGATGACCCTATAGCGTTTGCGAAACTGGCGCAGACCGGAAAGGACGAGCTTTACGGCTTTGAGATTTTCGGAGTTGAGAGCGTTTACGGTATTCAGCTGGCGCAGAACGAGAGTGTGAGGATATCCTTTCCGACCGGGTGTATCGCCAAGATAAACGGCGTAGAGCTCTGCGACTGGTCGGAGCATGAAATTGATGAAATTCCAGAAGCGGCTAAGTTTGAGTATTACCTTGACAGTGCTCCGAAGATGGAAAGCTACAAAGTGACCGGGCTGATGTACCAGCCGGAGGTGGAGTTCTCCGACGGAGCCGGAAAGGCGTTAGTAACGCGGCGTGACAACAATGGCGCATATAGCTGCGACCTTCCGGTATCGGATGGCGGACTTGCCGAAAAAGCAGGTGAGTATGCGTTGGAGTTCTCGGAGCTGTACTCAAAATATATCGCTAACGACGCATATTTTTCAGCAATTTCCGGCTATATTCCGCAGGATACGGAACTTTATGATGACCTGCGGACGTACGAGGGGCAGTTTTACACCTATCACAGCGGCTACGACTTCACTGAGGAGCAGGTACAGCGTGTGACGCAGTATTCAAATACCTGTTTTGCAGTGCGCGTAAGTTATGTTCACAACGTATATTACGGCGGGGAAACCTACAGTTATCCTGCTGACAATACGATATACGCCGTGAACACGGAGTCAGGCTGGCAGACAGTCGGGCTGACTATGAACTAAGGCAATACCGCACAAAGACCATTTATTGGATTTTGTACGTGTCTTGCTTGCATATTTTTCGTCATCTTGCACAATTCGTCCTAGCAAGATGACGAAAAATCTGACTGCGCAATACACGCACAATCTTTGTGCGGTATTGCCCTAAAAATAACGCCCTCGGAAAACTGAGGGCGTTAAGCATTCTGTATGGCTGTTGATAAAGACCTGAAACTGTGATATACTGTAGAAAGAAAAAGGCTGCGCCGGGGAAAGCGCAGCCGAAAATCAGGAGAAACGCATCGAAGGAAAATGTCCTTGCAATTATAAAACAGGATATAGTGACAAAAAGTTGCATATTTCTGTGATTTTTTTAGGAGCAAATGGATGGGAATAATTATAGGATTAGTTCTGGTGGTGGTGATACTGCTGCTTGCCGGGGTCAGCCTTTCGTATATCATTATAGGTATTGCGGGACTGGTGGCGCTCGCAGCGCTGTTCACTCTGGTGTTTTTCGCGGTGTGCTGGGCGGGGCTGCTGTGTTCAGTCAGGAAGAAAGCGCATTTCACCAGGTTTGAACGCGGGAATAGATTTGAAGCTGCGGTCTATTCGATCGATGGAGAGGAATACTGTAATGTTTTCCCGGCGGAATTCGTGTTTCGCGAAAAGCTGTATAAGCCGGAACGTGAAATTGTGGTAAGGGTGACACGGCTGGGCAGAGGGAAACGATGCGTTTTCGACCGTAATGCTTTCATAACGTCGATCGTGGGATTGCCAGTGAGTCTGCTGATATTTGCAGCGTTTGGCTGGTTGGCTTTTATGCTTGTAAGGTGAATTGGAATTTAGTATTGAGCGTTGATTAAACGCATGCTATTTTCCCGTCTGCAATGCGTATCAGGCGCTCTGCATGTTTTGCAGTGTTTTCATCGTGGGTTATCATCACGATGGTCTTTCCGCACATGTGCAGCGCTTCAAGTATTTCACAAACCACCCGTCCCGAGCGGCTGTCCAGATTACCGCAGGGCTCATCTGCGAGTATCATCGATGGTCTCGCTGCAATAGCACGCGCTATTGCAGTACGCTGCTGCTGACCTCCGCTCATTTCACAAGGTCGGTGCCCTGCGCGGTTGAGCAGCCCCACCTGCTCAAGAGCTTCCTGCGCGGCCTCCCTGCGCTGCTTGCGCGGAACTCCGCGGTACATCAGAGGTAGTTCGACATTTTCCTGCGCTGTAAGGTACGGTATCAGATTAAAACTCTGGAACACGAATCCTATCTTGTTCCCGCGAATATGGCTGAGCTTATCGTCCGAAAGCGCAGTCACATTCTCTCCGTCAAGATAGTACCGCCCGGAGGTTGGCACGTCCAGGCATCCTAGTATGTTCATCAGCGTGGATTTTCCGCTTCCGCTCGCTCCGCAGATGGTGACGTATTCACCGTCCGTAATATCAAGGGAAACTCCATCCAGAGCCCTGACTGTGCTCCCTCCTACCCGGAAATAACGGCACAGATTTTCAACCTTAATTGGCATAACTATCACTCCTTTTCATGGATAGTCTGCACCGTGTCCGCTTGATTATACCACACCACCTAAAAAAGCCGCCTGCTTCACAAAAGTGACAGGCGGCTGATTCTTTATAACAGATCGATACGCAGATCAACGTCTGCAATATCTCACCCTGGAAATGCAGAAAATATCACTTGTTCATTTCCCAGTGTGCAAGGGTTATCGTTTCGAATCCCTTCGGTGAAAGTATCGGCTTAGCGATACGCTTCTTGGTTTCCTCGGAAAGCGCGCGGTTCTGAGCGAACTCTGCGCCTGCCTTGGTTATCTCTGCAAGGTAGCCCTCGCGCTGGCGCTTTGCCTTTTCCGCAATGAAAAGCTCGCCCTCGGGACATAGGATAGCCGTATAGTGACCCTCGCCCGCAATAAGATCAAGCTGCTTCAGCAGGGCAGGGTACATCGGCTTTTCGTCAACATAGCCGCAGGTAGTGATGACCACCAGGCGCTTGTCATGCATGGATTCATCGCGCAGCTCATGGAAGCTTGCATTCTTATCTTCGACAAGATTTCCCATGTACGGCAGCATGAACGGCAGGCAGCGGTCTGTAGTCGCTTTCATCTGCGACGGCATTCCGAAGAAGTACAGCGGGAAACTCTCGATGACGATATCCGCAGCCTTTATCTTCTCGTAGATATCCTGCATGTCGTCCTTGATAACGCACTGTCCGGGGGTCCTGCTCCAGCAGGAGAAGCAGCCCAGGCAGGGCTTGATGTCCTTTTTATAGAGGTTTACCTGCTCGACCTCTGTGTCCTCAGGAAAGCCTTTCAGGAACGCCTTTGTGATGTTCAGGGTATTGCTGCGCTCCGCCTTGGGGCTTCCGTTCAATACTAATACTCTCATTTATTCTCCTTAATCGTCGTTTTCCGGCAGGGATATGCTGTAGTAATACACCCCTCCGCACGCTCTGATGATACCTTCTCTGAATATCCCGGACATAGGGAAATCATCCTGCCCACAGCGCTTATAGTAGCTCTCCCGACGCGTCCATTCGCGGTAGAACATGTCCGCCTTTTCCGCTCCGGAGCATATTTGCAGACTGTGCAGCTCCCGCGGCTCCATGAATGTTTTCGCGAGCTCCTCGATACGCTCTGCGCTGGATTCGCGCGCGTACTGGATATCCGCGCCCACAGACGCGTCAGCGCCTGTCGCAAGGCAGCACATAGCCGCCCCCTCTGAATGTGAAATGCTGAAATCCACATCGCTGCGGTTAATGATGCAGGGTCTGCCGTTGTTATCGCGGGTTATCGAGAGGTCACGGCGGTCTATACCGTTCTTTTTCAGGAGGTTATCTAGCAGCAGAAAGCCGCAGGCGCTCTCCTCAAAGCGGTCGCCGTGTACTCCGGACTTTCCGGCTTTGGAAACGAGGTAGTCGAAGTATTCCGCGCATACGCCTGAATACTCAGCGCGAGCCGCTTCTACTCGATGAATGAGCTCCGCACCGCCTGATACTATGCAGGAGCTCCAGTCAAATTTAAGTTCAGCCATATACCGCGCTCTTATCCATTGAGGTGAACAGCATGCTTCCCTTTGCCTTAACAACGCCGTCAGCGGATATCACAGCTGAGAACTCATAGGCTCCGGCGGCAGCCATGGTAGCCTTTACCTCTATCTCCAGCCTGTCTCCGGGAATAACCGGGCGTACAAACTTGAAGTCCTTGACTTTGAGCAGGACGTACAGCTTGTTTTCATCGTCTGCGGCGCCGTCCGGTGCGATAACAAGGCTGCAAAGCTGAGCGGCGCTCTCAATGAGCAGCACGCCGGGCATTATCGGCGTCTCGGGGAAGTGTCCCATGAAGTACGGCTCGTTGACGGAAACGCACTTGATGCCCTTTGCGGATTCGTTGGGGACAAGCTCGGTCACGCGCTCTATCATCTGGAAGGGCGGGCGCTGCTTTATGCGCTGGTTGATTTCAAGAAGATTCATCATAAGCTGAGACCTCCGTCAAGAACTATTACCTGTCCGGTGACGTATGCGAACGAATCGGAGCAGAGCTGTGCAACTACGTCAGCGACTTCCTTAGCTGTGCCAAGGCGGTGCATCGGGATAGCCTTGAGATATTCCTCTTTCTTGTCCTCGGGGATAGCGTCCAGCATTTCGGTTTCGATGAATCCCGGAGCTACTGCGTTTACGCGTATCCCGCGGGGGGCAAGCTCCTTTGCGAGGGTGGCGGTCATGGAGTTCACCGCGCCCTTTGTCGCGCTGTAAACGCCCTGTCCGTCAACGGCGAGGATGGAGCTTACAGAGGATACGTTGATGATAACGCCCTGCTTTTTGCTCATCATCTTGAGCGCCGCCTGCTGTGCGCAGTGGAAATAGCCCTTGATGTTGATATCAAGGCTTCTTGTGAGGGAATCCTCGTTTATCATCAGCAGATATGCGTCATCAACTACGCCGGCGTTGTTGACCAGCACGTCAAGTCTTCCAAAAGCCTTGTGGGCTTCGCGGAACATGTTCTGAACCTCCTTGAGGTCAGCAGTGTTCGCCTTTATTGCAACCGCTTTCTGACCGAGCGCTTCTATTGCGGAGACTACCTCCTGCGCCTTTGCCTCGTTAGAATTGTAATTCACCACTATATCGTAGCCGCATTCCGCCAGGCGCAGCGCGCAAGCCTTGCCTATTCCACGGGAAGCGCCTGTTACCAGTGCTACCTTTTCCATTTGTCCTCCTTAAAAACGATTCGGAACCCTAAAACTCTGAACGGAATCCAGGCACCTGCATATAACAGGCGAATTAAAATCCGTCGCGAAGCGACACCATAATTCCGCATTCCGAATTCCGGATTCCGAATTTGAAATATTACGCTTTCTTGAGCACTACTGCGGAGTAAGACCCGCCTGCGCCCCATGCCGCCGCCAGTACATACTTGTAACCGGAGACGTCAACGTCGGCAGCCTTGCCGCCGATGTATGCCTTAGCGGTACCGCCGAGCTTACCAGCCAGGAGCTTTGCAGCGTAAGCCGCCTGCTCTGCGCCTGCAGCCGCTCTTGCTTCGCCGATGGTCTCCCTTACTGCGAAAACAGGGATATCCTTGCCGAACACTTTCTTATAAGTGGAAAGTTCCAGCTCGTCTATTGTCTTGTGACCGTTTGCGAAGCCGCTTACAGCGTCGATGTCAGAAATGGAGATACCAGCGTCAGCGCACGCAGTTTCGATTGCCTTTGCAAGTGCGTCCTCAGAGCCGCTTACAGTGCCGAATTCAACCGCGTGGTGAGCCATTGCGCAGCCTGCTACCTCGGCGTACTTCTCGGCGCCGCGCTTCTCAGCGGAGGAAGCTTTCTCAACGATGAGGGAGACCGAACCCTCGCCGAGCACGAAGCCGGGCTTCTCCAGGGAGTAGGGCTTTGTTTCAGCCAGCAGACCCAGTTTGCCGTAAAGCTCTGCGTCTACATCGGTGTTCTCATCCGTGCCGCTTGCAACCACGATATTCTCGCTGCCGTTGTGGAGTACGTCAGCGGCGTAGCATATGCTCTGCAGTCCCGCCTGAACGCTGTTCGCAACGGTAACGTTATAACCCTTGATACCGGCGAAAATGCTGAAATATCCGCCAGCGGCATTGTAAACCGTATTCGGGAAAGAGAACGCACTGCCGTTAGCAGTACCGCCCTCGACAACGGCTTTCTGGAACCCAACGATCTCGGTCATGGGTCCGTCGGAAGTGCCAACAACTATGCCGATATCGTTCTCGTTGCTTTCGTCGATGGTGATTTTGCCGTCTGCGAGCGCTCTCATGCCGCTTATCAGCTGGATCTGGCTGAAGCGGTCGAGCTTGCGGTAGAACGCCATCTTTATGCCGTGCTCCTTGTAGTCGTCGGAGGTGATAGCGGCGCGGATACCCTTGCCTTCTTCCTCCGTATTGCCGACTACCTCGCCGATACCGGTGATATAGAGCTTCTCAGCGTTTGTGTTGTCAGGAATTTCGTGGGGCTTCTTTGCAAATACGATACTTGCATTGTTGCCGCCGAACGCAAAGGAGTTGGAAACCGCGTAATTAACAGGCTTCTCGCGCTTGGTGTTCGGAACGAAATCTATCTCGCCAGCCTTTTCCTTGAGCACCGCAAGGTCCTCGTCAGAATAGCCGATGGTCGGAGGAACAACGTCCTCGCATACAGACTTGACGGTAAGCACAGCCTCGATAGAGCCAGCCGCGCCCAGACAGTGACCAGTCATGGACTTGGTGGAGCTTACGGAAAGGTGCTTGTTCTCGTCAAACAGTGTGTGCAGGGACAGGAACTCAGCCTCGTCGTTCTTGGCTGTACCTGTGCCGTGCGCGTTGATGTAGTCGATGTCGGTGAACTCCAGACCGGAGGTCTTTACTGCGCGTCTGATGGCGCTCATCTGACCTTGTCCGTCGGGACGGGGAGCGGTGATGTGGTGCGCGTCGGAGCTTACGCCGGAGCCGAGTATCTCGCAGTATATCTTCGCGCCGCGAGCCTTTGCATGCTCGTAGCTCTCTACGATAAGTATGCCTGCGCCCTCGCCGAGGGTGATACCGTTGCTGTGGTTGAACGGGGAGCATGCGTCAGCCGCCAGAGCGTGCAGAGCGTGGAATCCCGCGAACGCCAGCGATGAAAAGCTGTCAGAGCCGCCCGCAACAAATGCGTCAGCCTTGCCCGCTCTGATAAGGTCAGCGGCATAGGAAAGGCTCATCGTACCCGCAGCGCATGCGTTTACGATGTTGGCGGTAGCGCCGTTCAGCCCGAAGTGCTTCGCAACGTTGTTGGCGATAGCGGCAGCCGGCATTCTGAGAATATCGGACGGCTTAGCGGAGCCGGTCTTGTGCTCATCGGTGTAGTACTTGTCAATGCTTGCGGCGCCGCCGACGCAGTTGCCGACGATAACGCCTATGCGGTCGGAATTATCCGCAGTCACGGTGTAGCCTGCGTCCGCCAGAGCCTCGCCCGCCGCCTTTATGCAAAGCAGGGAGCTACGGTCGTAATCCTCGCCGGAAAGCTGCTCGGAGCTTTCAGCCACCTCAGCGCCCTTGTTGGCGTAGCAGCCCTCGGTGCTGACCGACTGTACCTCGCGGATACCGGTGACGCCGTTGGACGCAGCGCTCCAGCACTTGTCCGTGCCGTCGCCGAGCGCGCAGATAAGTCCGAGACCTGTTACAACGATCCTTCTGTCGCTCATATTACGCACCCATGTGTTCCTCAACGTACTTTGTGAGGGTCTCGATGGTCTGGAAGTTCTCTCTTGCTGCGCCGGTCATCTGAACGCCGAACAGGTTGTCGATACCTGCGATGATCTCGATGGAGTCGATGGAGTCAAGACCGATGTCGTCGCCGAACAGCTCGCTGGTGTATTCCAGCTCGTCAGCGGGGATTCTCAGGTTCTCTACCAGCATGTTCTTGATCTTCTCTGCGATCTCTGTGTTCATAATTAATACCTCTCAAAAATAAAAATTGTCCTGCGGAAATTCCGCTTGTTTACTTGTTTTCCTCCGGAGCATAGCTTTCGGAATAGGTGTCCGTCTTGCCGTATTTCTGCTCCAGAATGCCGTAAAGCCGCTTGGTTTCGTCCTCAGCCTGCTTCATCAGCTGCTTTGCGTACTGCGAGTGGCGCATATTATCCGGGCAATTGCTCTCGATGGGATTTCCGACTAGCAGCCTCTGTCGCCTGCCGAATACCATGTGATAGCCGCCGTAGATAGCCGCCGGAACTACGCACGCGCCTGTCGAAGCGCACACCAGCGCCGCGCCGGGCTTGAATTTCTCGATCTTACCCTCCCTGGCGATACCGCCCTCCGGGAAGATTATCAGAGAGCCGTTGCGGTGGATGAGCTCCTCCGCGGTGGCATACCAGCTCGCGTCCGCGCCGTCAAGGTCGATGGGGAAACACCTGCACCAGCCGATCATCGTGCCGACGCCCTTTTTGTCGAACCAGCTCTTTTTAACGAGTACATATGGCTTGTACCGTCCCAGTACTGCGCCTGTGAAAGCTCCGTCGAAGTGGTGCGTGTGGTTGAACACGAACACTGCGGGCTTGCCCTTTAGCTGCTTCTTAACGGACTTGTCGACCCACTCGACCTTAGGTCTGAAAAGGAAATACACTATCCAGGTGATGATGACCTGATATATCTTTCCCCAGGTGGACTGTTTCAAGGGGCTTTTATTGTCGTTCTGCATTATACGCTCCCTTCGGGCACCGCTTTTCAGCAACACCTATATGTAATTATACCTGGATTTCCTTTTTATTTCAATGGACAATCAGCACCACTACGTCCTATAAGGGACAGTTTGTTGCATAACTGTTGCGCAACAGTCAGAACAAAACGTTTTTTCTCCGAAATCAACAAAATCTGCGGCGTGCTTCGTGGCAAATTGGTGATTTTTCCTTTAAATATGAATTGCAAACACACGCACTGGATTTGTTCAATATTACTAATATTTGCCCCTGATTTTCGGTTTTTAAGTAAAAATCCAAAGCAAAAAAAATTGTTATCGTTTTCAGCCCTTGTAAAATCTTCAGTAATATTGTATACTTATTTATAGCGGCTCGTACTTTCCGGAACGTTCATCTGCGGAAAGTGCAAAATAAGCCGGAATAACCAGCTTCGAGGGGCAGACCCCCCTCGGCTCCTTACAGGAGCAAGCAAGGAAGGAAGGTCACTGATGAAATTCGGTCATTTTGATGACAAAAATCGTGAGTATGTAATTACTTCACCCCGCACCCCCTATCCGTGGATAAACTACCTCGGAACCCAGGGTTTCTTCTCTCTGATATCCAACACGGCAGGCGGCTACAGCTTCTATAAGGACGCTCGTCTGCGCCGTATCACCCGTTACCGCTACAACAACGTCCCCATCGACATGGGCGGCAGATACTTCTACATCAAGGACGGCGACACCATCTGGAACCCCGGCTGGTCCCCTGTAAAGACCGAGCTCGACAGCTACGAGTGCCGTCACGGCATGGGCTACACCATCATCACCGGCAAGAAGAACGGACTCAAGGCTGAGGCTACTTTCTTCGTTCCGCAGAACTACGACGGAGAAGTGCAGCAGCTCGTTCTCACTAACGAGAGCAACTCCGCAAAGACTTTCAAGCTGTGGTCCTTTGCAGAGTGGTGCCTGTGGGACGCTCAGGACGACTGCACAAACTTCCAGCGTAACTTCTCCACCGGTCGTGTTGAGGTAGTAGGCTCCACCATCTACCACAAGACCGAATACAGAGACAGACGCGACCACTTCGCATTCTACACCGTAAACGACACCATCGACGGCTATGACACCGACCGCGATTCCTTCATCGGTCTGTACAACGGATTCCACAATCCGCAGGCTGTTCTCGACGGCAAGGCTACCAACTCCTTCGCTGACGGCTGGTCTCCCATCGCTTCCCACTACAAGGAGATAACCCTTGCGGCAGGCGAGAGCAAGACACTCGTGTTCATCCTCGGCTATGTTGAAATGCCTGTTGCTGAGAAGTTCGAAGCTGACGGCAAGACCATCAACAAGGTAAAGAGCAACGCAATGATCGAGAAGTACAACACTCCCGAGAAGGTTGCCGCAGGTCTTGCAGAGCTGAGAGAGACATGGGACAAGCTCCTCGGAATCCTCAACGTTGACACTCCGGACGACAAGGTAAACCGCATGGTCAACATCTGGAACCAGTACCAGTGCATGGTTACATTCAACCTCTCCCGTTCCGCTTCCTACTTTGAGAGCGGTATCGGACGCGGCATGGGCTTCCGTGACTCCAACCAGGATGTCCTCGGTTTCGTTCATCAGATCCCCGACAGAGCAAGAGAGCGTATCATCGACATCGCGTCTACCCAGTTCCCGGACGGCGGCTGCTACCATCAGTATCAGCCCCTCACCAAGAAGGGCAATGCAGACATCGGCGGCGACTTCTCCGACGACCCGCTGTGGCTCATCCTCTCCGTTTCCGCTTACATCAAGGAGACCGGCGACTGGAGCATTCTCGACGAGATGGTGCCCTACGACAATGATATGTCCGTTGCACAGCCCATGCTCGAGCACCTCAAGGTTTCTTTCTACCACATCGTAAACAACCTCGGCCCGCACGGTCTGCCCCTCGCAATGCGCGCAGACTGGAACGACTGCATAAACCTCTCCTGCTACTCCGACACTCCCGGTGAGTCTTTCCAGACCTACACCAACCCGAAGTTCAAGGCAGAGGGTGGCTACTCCAAGGTTGCAGAATCCGCATTCGTGGGCGCGCTGTTCACCTATGCAGGCCCGAACTATGTTCAGATACTCAACCACCTCGGCAAGACCGATGAGGCTGCAAAGGCACAGGCAGAGATCGACAAGATGAAGAAGGTTATGATGGATTCCGCATGGGACGGCGACTGGTTCCTCAGAGCTTACGACGCTGAGGGCAAGAAGATGGGCTCCAAGGAGTGCGAGGAAGGTCAGATCTTCATCGAGCCGCAGGGCTTCGCCATCATGTCCGACATCGACGCAGAGGCTTCCAAAAAGACCCTCAAGGCTATCGACGAAAGACTGAACACCCAGTACGGTCTGGTGCTCAACAACCCCGCATTCACCAAGTACTATATCCAGTACGGTGAGATCTCCACATATCCCGGCGGATACAAGGAGAACGCAGGTATCTTCACTCACAACAACGCATGGATCATCTGCGCTGCCGCATACGCCGGCGAGGGCGACCAGGCGTTCAAGTACTACTCCGAGATCGCTCCGGCGTTCACCGAGGACACTTCCGATATCCACAAGACCGAGCCTTACGTTTACGGTCAGATGATCGGCGGTAAGGACGCAGGCGCTGATATCGGCAAGCAGGGCGACAACTTCGGTCAGGGCAAGAACAGCTGGCTGACCGGTACAGCAGCATGGAACATGGTTGCTATCTCCCAGTACATTCTGGGTATCGCAGCTGACTTCGACGGCCTGAAGATCGACCCGTCCATTCCTCACGAGTGGGACGGCATGAAGGCTACACGTCAGTTCCGCGGCGCTACCTACGACATAACAGTCAAGAACCCGAACCACGTTTGCAAGGGCGTTAAGAGCATGACCGTAGACGGCAAGCCCGTAGATGGCAATGTTATCCCTGTAATGGACGGTGGCGAGCACACCGTTGAGGTAGTTCTCGGCTGATAGCTGACAGACATCACAAGAGGCGCCGGAGCATAAAGCCCCGGCGCTTTATTATAGGAGGTGTGCGATGTTCAGAGGGACTATACTGCTGATAGACCGTTTTTCCAGCATGAATACGCTGATAAACAGCTATCTCACTGCGTCCGGATTCGTGGTGGAATGCGTGCGCTCGCTGAGTGAGCTTGGTGCGATCAGGCTGAATACAGTTCATCTTGCGCTGTTGGATATCGGCACTGCCGGTGACAAGCTGAATTCCGTGCTCAGTCAGATGAAAGCGGCTGGCGTTCCGGTAATAGTACTGACTTCTGAAAGCGATTACTCCGGTCGGCTGACTGCTTTAGAGCTGGGTGCCGCTGACGTCATGAGCCGCCCGCTGGATATTGCCGAACTTGTAGCCAGGATACGCGCCGCGCAGGCGCGCACACAGGTGTCAGTGTCAGGCTTCGACCGCCCTCCGGCAAGTTTTGGCGGGCTTTTAGTGGATATTTCAAAGTACCACGCTGAGCTTGACGGCGAGCCTCTCAATATCACGCCAAAGGAGACGGCTTTGCTGTATCTGCTGATAAGCAGCCCGGACAAGGTCTTCAGCCGCGATGAGCTGTCCAGGCAGCTTCGCAGCTCCGGCAGCTCGTCTGACCGCACAGTCAACATGTTCATAAGCCGACTGAAAAAGGCGATAGGGCGCTATGGACAAAATATCGAACCCGTACGCGGGGTGGGATACAAATTCAAAAGCGATAACAAATAAAAACGGGGCTGTCAGAAACAGCCCCGTTGCAGCTTGTCGAAAAAGTCCAGCGAAAGCTGGGCTTTTTTACGTAAATATGGTATAATAAAAAAGGGTGATAAAAATG
>CAKSEO010000056.1 GCA_934446565.1 uncultured Oscillospiraceae bacterium
AACGCCGACAAACCGTGCGCGCAGGGCGGATGTTCGGCGGAAAAGTCACTTTAGTGACTTTTTCGACGGTCTGAGGCGCTCCTGCCTATTGGCAGGAGCGCCTGTATCTAATCCCGATGTGGCTTATTCCGCAGTGTAGAGCGTATAAACCATCTTTATCATGTCCCCGTAGGTGAAATCAGACTTTGCGTTGAGCTTGTCGCCGCTTACAACGCCCATTGCGTAAGCGATAGCATAGTAGCCAACATTCTTGTCGGTATCCTTGACATCGCTGAACGGCGATTTGTAAATACCCTTGAGTTCGGGTATCTTATCGCCGGCTACAGACTTCGTAAAAATCACCAGTGCGTCGCCGAGAGTAAGTTTTTTGCTGTTTTCGCCAGTGCTTATCCCCATGAGCTGCTCAAATGTCTCGGAATCGGCTATGTCATTTTCGCTGAATTTCTGGGCGGAAATGATGTATCCGTGGTCGTCCAGCGCTTTTGCCATCTTGAGTATCTTCTTGTTCTTTATTCCGGAGAGGTCGTTCTTTTCTCGCTCGTATGCCCATGAATATACAGGCTCTCCGGTCGTAGCGTCAACGTAAACGTAGGAATCCGTACCATACACCAGAACGGTCTTGGTCTTTTTATCAACGAATTTAGCCAGGTAATACAGGTTCAGGTCATTGTTTTCCCAGAACTTCTGCATTACCATATCAGTACTGAGCATTCTGGAGGGATCAGGAAGCTTAACGTCAGTATAGCTGTAATCATATCTTGTAAGCTTCATATCCGCATTGAAGTTTATGCAGATGGAATCCCCGCTGACCAGTATATCATTGGAGTATCTGTCCCATGTATGGCTGCTTCCGCTGTATGTTGTTTTGTCGTTCTTATCCGTCCAGGAGTAATCACTAGAAGGATTGCCCTTATATTCCGCAAAGCGGTCGCCTGCGTAGGTCTTTGCGATCTCCTCAGCGAGTTTGTCAGCCTTATCGAGGTCGTACGAGTTGGAACTGTTGTCGCGAGAATCCCAGAAGTAATAGCTCATTACCTGACCGCTTTCGGCGTCAACAGTAATGTTTACCTCCTGCCAGTTCTGGGTTGGCTCCGCTGCCGGAACGCTTACAGAACCGTCATCCTCGACGATCTCCTCGTAAACGTCGTCGTTCTCATCCGGGACATAGCTTGAAAAGTTCGCGGTGTAGTAATACTTGTCCTTGCCGGTAAAGCTTACCTTGTACAGATCAGAGTAAACAAGCTCCATATCGGTGGAGTAGGTCATCCACTTATCAGCCTGTATGAGTTTTATTACAGCTGCGCTATCTGCATAGGGAAGTTTCTTGTCAAGCTCTGCTTGCTCCTGCTCTGTGAACTGGTAGCCGCCATCGCCTTTGCCGGTATCCATATCATCGGCGGTGTCTTCCTCCATTGTTTCGTTGGAAGAATCGTCGTAGTAGCCGTCAGCGCTGAAGTTGCTCTTTTTTCCTGTGAACGCGTTTATTTCGCCAAAATCATTCTGACGGTATACAAGCTGCGCGGTAAGCTTCTTGGTTTCCCAGTCGTAATCAAATTCGTACTGCGGGGTAAGCTGTATCATCTCAGCATATTTCTGCTTTGCCTTGTCCAGGGAGATGGCAGACTTGCTGTCTCTGAAAGACGCATTTGCGTGCCAGCCTAAATTGAAACCTATAAGCTCTCCAGTGTCCTTGTCAAGAGAGACAGAACCTCTGTCGTTGCTTACCGGAACGCCGTTCTTGGTTCTGACCAGAGAGAAGTACGCACGCTTACCGTAGACGTTGATATTAAGACTGTCGCGGTCGATCAAGATAACATCGGCAACCGTAGGGTCCAGCTTTTTGACCGCCGCCTGTGCCTTTTTGTAAAGCTCGTCGCCGGAGAGCTTTGCGAAATGTTCGCACTTTTCGTCGTATTTATAGGAATCGCTGTTGAAATAGCCCAGTATCAGGCTGCCGGAGACGGTCACAGACACATATTTGTATTCAGCCGCGTCGCTCGGAGTTGTCCAGGTAAGGCAATAGACCGTAGTATTATAGCGGTCGGAAGTGTCGTAGCTGAATTCTGTCAGCTCTTCCGGGATATCAAGGCGCGTTTTGGCTATCTTTATCGCAGAAGCGAGCGCCTCGCTGTTCTGTCCGTCTGCAAATGCGCAGATACTGGTGGATGTGAGGGCGGTGACTGCCGCCATGCTTATTGCAAGAAATCTTCTTTTCATGGTGAAAAACCTCCTTTTTAGGTGCGGTAAACGGTTTGTCGGCGCTGTCTGATGCCTTGAACCGTGATTATTCATTCCGGGCGTTCATCCCGTTCTGTCTATAATACAAAGTTTCCCGCAAAAAGGTTGCAAAATTTCTCTCAGATCTTGGATTTCGCCAGAAATGCCTTTGCGCGGCTCACCAGGAGTCGGTCGTTATCGTAGTTGAGAACTGCCGCAGCCTGCCCTATCTCGACCCAGCGGACGTCAGCTATTTCCTCTTCCTGGCGCTCACACTCGAATGTCACCGCCCTTGCAAGGAAGTATACAACTTCCTTGGTGATATCCCGGCGCGGATTGAATACCACCACCTGCCGGAAGGCGGGGTCGTCTATTGATACGTCTATATTTGTCTCCTCTTTTATTTCCCTGACTGCCGTCTGTATTTCGTTCTCTCCGGGCTCCATGTGTCCCTTAGGGAACGACCAGCAGCCGGATCTGACATGTTTTATCAGCAGTATTTCAGTATTCCCATGGCGCTTTCTGTATACTATTGCGCCGCAGGATTTTTCTTGGTTCATGCCCCGTTTGTCCTTTCCTCTTATACTATATAAATATATTACGTTTGTCCCGGTTATCTGTCCGGTTTTTCATCTGATATTATTATAACACATATGTGTGGATTTGTCATCATATATTTTTGCAAACCCGCATTCCTATGTGATCAAGAAAAAGATGTGTGAAAACCAAGTGCGTTTCATTGTTGTATATGCACAGTTATCCTTTACGAAACTATGTTGATTTTTGTACATGGTGACGAGGGAAAATCAAGATTGATTTTTAGTGAATCTTACAAAAAGAAATCGTTTTAATTACAATTATTTACAGATTACCGGCTTTTAATCGAATGATTACAAATTGGTTACAAACAAGATTTGTGAACTTTTAACAAAATTATGTACGCCCGTTCGTTTGACATTGACAAGAAAAAAGGATATAATACAAACCATCGAAGCGAAAAGCTCCGTGTGGCCATTTGTGCTGCTAAAAAAAAGAGAACGATCAGAAGCCGACTTCCGCCTTAGCGGAGGGGTAGATAGATAATAGGCTTCGAAATGCAATGCTCTGTTGGGGACAGTGCGTTTGCTTCAGCTAAGGCTTTCCCCAAAGCCTGACGCTGTACGGAAGTTACACCCGCATTCCGGTATTAAGCCGGATACGGGGAGATTGCCGGGAGGGCATGAGTAACTACTTAGGAGGCAAATATGAAACCGCAGATGATAAACGCCAAGATGAACAGGCTGGATCTTAGAAGCAAGCTCATCAAGGTGGGAATGTTCGCCGCCACGATCTTCATGGTGGCAGTTATGACAGGTTCGATCTACTTCAAGGATCGGGTCTACATTACGGATAACGGCGTTACAAAAGAACTCATGACGTCTGAATCCGATGTTTACGCTATACTGAAGCTCGGAAACTACCAGCTCAGCAGCAACGACAAGGTGTCCTACGAAGAAGTAAGCAGCAATACGGCTTACATCACCATCTACCGCGCGTTTGACGTCAACGTTACAGTGGACGGCGAAACAAAGGCGGTTCCGATGATAGAGGGAACCGTTGCAGATGTTCTTGAGAAATCGAGGATCACGCTCGGCGAGGATGACGAGCTTTCATGCGAGCTCACCGACCGCGTATATGACGGAATGGAGATCACTGTTACCAGGATCGAATACGTCACACGCGAGAGCACTTCAGATATCGCATACGACACCGAATACACCGACAACTGCAACCTCGCCATAGGCACAGAGAACGTAGTTACAGCCGGCGTAAACGGCAAGTGCGTCTATACCGTTAAGGAAAAGTACGTTAACGGCGAGCTGACAAGTCAGGAGCTCGTCAGCGAAAAGACGATATCCCAGCCTGTGACTGAGGTCATCGAGCGTGGAACTGCTTCCGCAGTTCCGTATTCCAAGACCTCCGACCCGGAGGCTGTCAAGCTGGTTAATGGCATTCCTGAGAATTACACTCGTGTGCTCTCCGGCAAGTCCACTGCGTACACTGCCGGATATGGCGCGCGCACTGCAAGCGGCAGGGCGGCTGAGATAGGCACCTGCGCAGTAAATCCGAATGTTATCCCTTACGGAAGCAAGCTCTACATCGTATCCCAGGACGGCAGAAAGGTTTACGGCTATGCAGTAGCTGCTGACACTGGTCTTGGTCTGATGGATGGCACCGTTCTTGTTGACCTGTATTTTGGCAGCATGGCGGAGCATTATTATGACAGCTGCAATTGGGGCGCTGTTCAGGTGGATATTTACGTTCTTGAGGAAGGGAATGGCTGATATCCTACGTTTGAAATGTCAAATCGGCATATCACCAGGCGTTACGCCGATGATATGCCGATTTCTGATTATAAAACAAGGGCTGTGATCGAACACAGCCCTTCAGACCGTCGAAAAAGTCACTAAAGTGACTTTTCCGCCGAACATCCGCCCTGCGCGCACGGTTTGTCGGCGTTGCCGACAAACCGCACACTTGTGCGGATAGAAGTGTTTTTTGCCCCGGGAAACCCGGAGCAAAAAACGGATTTCAAAAGCCCGCTTCGCGGGCAAATTCGATTTTTTCGACAAACTGAAGGGCTGTGATCGAACACAGCCCTTATCTTTATTTTATCCTCATTGCCCTTGTCGCGTTCAGTATCGCGAGTATTGCAACGCCTACGTCTCCGAATACCGCTATCCACATGTTGCCTATGCCTATGGCTGTCAGCAGCATTATTAGCACTTTTACGCCTATCGCGAATACGATATTCTGCATTACTATAGCGTGGGTCTTTTTGGAGATGCGCACCGCTGTCGGGAGACTCTCTATATTATCGTTCATCAGGACGATATCAGCAGCCTCTATTGCTGCGTCGCTTCCCATTGCGCCCATCGCAATGCCTACATCGGCGCGGGCGAGTGCGGGAGCGTCGTTCATGCCGTCGCCCACGAATACCAGCGAGCTGTTTTCCGGCTTCGCCTTGTAGAGCTCCTCGACCTTAGCCACTTTCCCGTCAGGGAGAAGCTCTGCGTGGTACTCATCGATACCGGCAGTCTTAGCTATCGCGTCAGCGGCAGCTTTGCGGTCGCCGGTCAGCATGACGGTCTTGGCATTGCAGAGTTCCTTGAGCGCAGCAAGCGCCTTGGGAGAACCGGGCTTTATCTCATCGGAGATGACGATGTATCCGGCGTACTTTCCGTCCACTGCGCAGTGGACTACGGTTCCCGGAGTGTCTACCGACGGAGCGGCGATGTTCTCGCGCTGCATAAGGCGGTGATTTCCGACTATGGCGGTTTTTCCGTCAACTACTGCCTTTACGCCGTAGCCTGCTATTTCCTCGGCGTCGGTGGCAGTCGTGGTGAGTTCGCGCTTCTTCGCTTCGCTGATGATGGACTGCGCTATCGGGTGGGTGGAGTAGGTCTCAGCCGCTGCGCAGATACCTAACAGCTCGTTTTCGGACATGCCCTCGGGAGTTACCCCGGTGACTGCGAAACTGCCCTTGGTGAGCGTACCGGTTTTGTCAAACACGAATGTACGCGCGTTTGAAAGCTCTTCCAGGTAGTTCGCGCCTTTTATCATTATGCCGTGCTTGGAGGCACCGCCGATACCGCCGAAGTAGGAGAGGGGTACGGAGATGACCAGCGCGCAGGGACAGGAAACGACCAGGAACGACAGCGCACGGTACAGCCAGCCACCTTCGCCGGTCCAGTTGGTGAAGTCCGTGAAACCGTTCATCGCCGTCTGGATAAAGCCGGGGATTATCGCCAGGGCAATAGCCAGATATACGACTATAGGAGTGTACACTCTTGCGAATTTCGTGATAAAGTTTTCGGGCTTTGCCTTGTTTTCGGTGGAGTTTTCTACAAGCTCAAGGATACGCGCAACCGTAGAATCAGAATAGGGGCGCGAAACCTTGACTTTCAGCAGACCGTTGGTATTGATACAGCCGCTTATTACCTCGTCGCCCTCTGCGACTGCGCGCAGCGCGCTTTCTCCGGTGAGCGCCGCGGTGTTCAGCTCGGATGAGCCGGAAATTACCGTTCCGTCAAGCGGGATACGCTCGCCCGGGCGGATAACTATTGTTTCGCCGGCGGCTACGTCCTCGGGGGAAACCTCGGAAACCTCGCCGTCGCGTTCAACGTTGGCGTACTCGGGGTTGATATCCACCATCTCGGCGATGGAACGGCGGGATTTTCCGACCGCAACGCTCTGGAACAGCTCGCCCACCTGGTAGAGTATCATTACCGCGCCGCCCTCGTCGTATTCGCCGATGACCATTGCACCGATGGACGCAATGCACATCAGGAAGTTTTCGTCGAATACCTGACCGTGGGAGATGTTACGGATAGCTTTCCAGATGATGTCCCAGCCGATAATGAGATAAGCGGCGGTGAATATCCCCAGATGAATGAACCCCAGCAGGCTGAAACGGTCGTCTGTCGGGAAGATACGCTCAACGGCGAATCCGACTGCCCAGACCGCTACTGCCGCGATTATGCGGATCAGCATTTTTTTCTGTTTTTTACTCATGGCTGCTCACCTCGTTCAGTTTTTGTTGGTTATACCTTGATGGTGCAGTCAGGCTCTACGTCCTTGCATACCTTTACTGCCGCCTTGAGGGCCTCGTCAAACTTGTCGTCCGGGGCTTCCAGAGTGAATTTCTGCTGGAGGAAATTAACGGACGCGTTGGTGACGTTCGGGAGTTTCTTTATTGCCTCCTCCATCTTAGCGGCGCAGTGTGCGCAATCCAGGTCGATGAGCTTGAATGTCTTTTTCATAGTGATTTCCTTTCTTGAATGGGTTTATTCGTCAGAGAGGTTCTCTGCTTCGTTCTTGATTATCACTGCATAGCAGCAGGGGATAGTTCCCTTTATCAGCTTGGTGTATACCTTTCCAATGCCGCAGCCCTCGAGCATTTTCTTGTATTCCGAGGGGGAGTAGCTGGCTTCCGGGTCGAATCCTATCGTTTTGTAGAGCTTTATCAGCAGCTTTCCGTGGTTCTTGGTGGTGAACGTTGGTAACAGCAGCTTTCCGCCCGGTTTCAGTACCCGCCAGAGCTCCTTTACTGCGCCTTCCGGATTCTTCAGCAGGTGCAGCACGTTTCCGGCGATCACTATATCATAGGTTTCGTCAGGGTCTTTCAGGTCGAAAATGTTGCGTGCTTCAAAACTGATGTTGTCCGCTCCGAAGAATCCAGCCTTGCGGCGTGCGTTTTTCAGCATTTTCTCGGAGAGGTCGGTACAGACTACGCTTTCCGCTTTCTTTGCGGCTGCGAGGGACAACTCGCCTGTCCCTGCCGCGCAGTCCAGCACCTTTGCGCCGGACGGCACCAGCCTTTCGGTCTGTGCGCACATTTCGTGGTAAACATCTCCGTTTATGCTTTCGGCGAGGTCGTAAACCCCGGCTATCTTATCCCAGAAATCTTTCATCGCTAAGCTCCTTTAGTCCCTTTATTCGTTGACGTGCTCCAGCCCTTGACGGATTATCGTTGTAACGTGATCGTCCGCGAGGGCGTAGAACACCGTTTTTCCGTCGCGGCGGCAGCTTACAAGCTTCGCGCTGCGAAGTATCTTGAGCTGGTGCGATACCGCTGAGGAAGTCATTCCGACAAGCTTAGACAGGTCGCATACGCACAGCTCGCCGTGGCTAAGTGCGGTCAGTATTTTTATCCGGGTGGAGTCCCCGAATACCTTGAACAGCTCCGACAGGTCTATCAGCGTATCTTCGTCGGGCATCGTTGAGGTTATCCGGTCCACGGTATCGGCGTGTACACACATGAAATCGCAGTGCGGTGCGTCATTTTCCATTGGCGGTGCCTCCTTTTCGGTCGCTCATTTGAACAGTTGTTCATTTGTTTGATTTGATTATACACCAATCATTTATATTTGTCAAGGGCTTTTCATCATTTTCTGTAATTTTTCTGAGGGAGCGGCATATTTTTTATAAAGCGGCTTGTACTGTTGAAAAGGGGGATACGATTGAAACATTTGAGGACGATACTATGCTTTATATTGTGTGCGGCGCTGCTTATTGCGGTGTATTCCTGGAGGGTTTATGCCGAGGAGCAGACCTCGGAGGGAAGCACCATAAGCACTCCGAAAGCGGCTATCCTGATGGAAGCGCAGACCGGGCAGGTGCTGTATTCGGTGAATGCACAGGCGCGGTTGCCTATGGCTTCGATAACCAAGGTGATGGCGCTGCTGGTCATCGCCGATAAGATAGACGCGGGGGAGCTACAGCTGACGGATACGGTAAAGGCGTCGTCCTATGCCTCGTCGGCGGAGGGTTCGGTGATCTGGCTGAACGCCGGGGAGGAAATGACTGCGGCTGAACTCCTGGAAGCAGTCATAGTAAGCTCGGCGAACGACGCCTGCATTGCGCTTGCGGAGCATACGGCGGGGAGCGAGGCGGCATTCGTCAAGCTGATGAACAGACGGGCAAAGGAAATGGGACTGAAAAACACGAAATTCACCGGGTGCGTCGGGTTCGACGCCGAGGGGCACTATTCTTCAGCGGAGGACATTGCAGTAATGACTGCAGAGCTGATGACAAAGGAGTACTACCGCGGTTGGCTTCTTACCTGGCTTGACTACCTGCGCGGCGGGGAAACGCAGCTGCTCAACACCAACAAGCTGGTGAGGTACTACGACGGGATACTCGGCGGAAAGACCGGAACAACGGACGGGGCGGGCTGCTGCCTTGCGGCTTGCGCACAGCGTGGGGATATGCGGCTGGTCGCGGTGGTGCTGGGCTGTGGCGATGACCCGGAGCGGTTCGACAAGACGGAGGAGCTGCTTGACTACGGATTCAACGGGTTCGAGAGGTTCACGCCGGAAACGGACAGCAGGGAATTGCAGCCTATTCCGGTGCAGCGCGGGGAGATCGCGGAGGTCAAGCCTGTCGTGAAGTCCCTTGGGGACTGTATCATAAAGAAAGGGCGCTCTGGTAGCATTAAATATGAATACACGTTTGTCGAGAAGCTGGAGGCGCCGGTTGAAAAGGGGCAGTTCCTCGGGGAATATCTTGTCACTCTGGATGGCGTGGAGGTCTTTCGGTCGGATATCGTGGCGCGGGAGGAAGTCCGGAGAATGAGCTTCGGAATGTATCTGCTGAGGGTGCTGGGAGAGATAATTGCGTTCTAGGTAGAAAATGGACTGTTTTTTTGACGGAATTTGTTTATTTGTCGGGGAATTTTGGGAAAAACACTTGACATTTTACATGAAATGAGCTAAAATAAAGATGAATAAAACTGCAAGTGTGCGAGCCTGATCGCTATCGGGAGCGTTGACGGAAAGTACATGAGCGGCGGAGTTCCTTCGCATGCCGGGCGGTGCAGACGCGGACGGTGTGCGGCAGTATGCAGTCCGGTGCGGCTGTCAGAATACGAATCGCATGATATGCGCCTGAATTCCGAGTACACACGGGTTCAGCTATCACAGCCTTTCCGCAAAGTCCAGCGGCAGGGTCAAGGCGCAGGGCAGATGTGACGAGTTTTTGCAGACGCTGCGGAATGTTCCGGCGGAAGCAGGTCTCTTCGCGCTGGCGGAGCCGTTGTATTCCGGAAGAATACAGTCCGACGAAACGCAGTTCATCGGTTTCTAGCGTGATGCGCATTGGTAAACCTTGCGGGTAACACCGTTCCGGCTCACCGCTGCGGTCAGGTAAACATGCTGATAAAAGCGTTCTTTAAATCGGGCTTATAGAGAAGGTTTTATTTTGACTCACTCTTTGAGAGGGGTCGTATTACGAACACCCTGAGTTCAGCTCACGGTAATCGCAATACGGCCTCCTTTCTTTGCCGTTTGGCGCTGAGGGTGAAAATAATTATGGGAGCCGGTTTCGGCTCCTTTTTTATTTGATGATATAGAAAAGGCTGCGGTGAAATACCACAGCCTTTTTGGTACGTTCAGCGTTTTCTTAGTCTTCGCCGAGTTTCAGCGCCTTGTTGATGTTTATCTTGCGGATTATGCCGCCCAGCACTGCAAAGCCGCCTATCAGCATTACAGCAATGATTATGTACATCTTTATGTAATCGCCGGGGTCGCCCTGCACATGGAACGGCGGCACCTGGTCGGCTGCGTCGTACATCGTGCGGAACATCGGTACGAACATGTCGCTTGCAACGCCTCCTATCACAAATCCCATCGCGATGGAAACAAGGCTTACCAGCAGCTGTTCCCAGCCGAGTGTGGATATGACTTCACGGAAAGTAACGCCCATCGCCCGGAGCACGCCGAATTGCAGCGTGCGGGAGCGTATCGAGATTATCCAGTATATCAGGAATCCTATTACCGTCATCAGCATTATTACGACAAATCCCAGAGTCAGAGCGCCGTTCATGCCCTGGAGCGCTGGGTCTGTCTTTTCCTCGATGAGCATCTGGCTGCTGTCGAGGATACGCTGGAGCTTCAGCCCTTTTGCTTCGATGTCGGCATAGAGCTGCTCGCTGGTCGCGCCGTCCTGGAGTTTCAGCCATATCTGGTAGGGCTGGAGCTCCGTCAGCTTGCGGAGGTAGTTGTAGTTGCATACCAGGAAGTCTTTGGTCGCGGTTTCGCCGGTGCGGGAATCGACTTCCTCCTGCTCGGTGGGGTCGAGCCCCGACCAGTAGTCTACGAATGCGAGCACTGTCAGATCTACCGAGTCGTTGCCGCTCATTTTTACCGAGATGGTGTCGCCGAGCTGAACGCCCTTTTCCTCCCAGCTGCGGGAGGCCAGTACGCCTGCCTTGTAGTCCACCAGAGCGGAGCAGTAGTTCCACCAATGTACGGGGAGCAGGTCGTTCCTGAACCATGCGGTCTGCGAGAACTTGCCGGGTTCTATCGCCATCAGCGTGGGGTCTACATCGGAGCGCTGCCCGTTGTAGGTGGCGCGGACGTCCGTGCGGAGCACTCTGGTTGCAGTCTGCACGCCGGAGAGGTTCTGGAAATCGTCCATGTCTATCTCAACGTAGCTGGTTTCGTCCTCGACGTTCTCAAGCCGCCAATAGGCGTCTATAACAACATCGGCTCCGTTGTTGTAGTAAATTCGGTCTGATTTGCTGTTGTTTATCGCGCGTGCGGTGTTCGCGGAGAAGATACCTAACGCAAATGTGACTGCCAGGAACAGCATGAGGAATCGTTCTCTGCCGCCCTGTGAGCGTGCCACGGAGGTTATAGCCACATACTGCGGGACTGTCCAGAAACGCTTTCCTATATAATAGACAAGACGCAGGAGGTAGGGGTACACTCTTATAAAGAGCAGACCTGCTCCCATAATGAACATTGTCGAGAATACGAAATACAGAGGGTTTATCGTGCCGTCTGAAACGTATGTTCCGTCAGCGAAAAGGCGCTTTATGCTGCGCGCGGTCAGAAAATACCACACCAGCGAACCGCCGAGCAGTATCACGTCAACGCCCAGCTTTTCCCACAGGGACATTTTGACTACCCTTGCCTTGCTCTGCTTATATTTTACTATAGAGAGTTTGGACGCGGGGATTATCGGGAGCATTGTCGTGATGAAGAATATCACTACTGCAATAAGCGCGTAAATAAACGCGTCAAGGCTCAGTTTCACGGAAAGCCCCGTGCGGTTGACGAACTCAAGGAATCCGTTGGAAACGCCCAGGAAGCTGCACAACAGCATTCCTATAAACGGCGCGGCTATGAATGTGACAAGTCCCAGGACGCCTGCTTCCATCGCATAGAGGGCGAATATCTGCTTTGAGGACGCTCCGCGGCTCTTGAATACGGCTATTTCGTTCTTTTCCTGCTCAACGTTTAGCTGGGACACCATGAACAGATAGAATGCGAGCATTACTATTGTAGGTATCTGGAGTATCCAGAGCATGGATTTCAGGTTAGCGGCGCGGGTGGCGTATTCCGACAGGATATCGTTTATGCCCATGGAGAATCTCAGCTCGTTTTGCGGGTAGATCGTGAAATCTTCTTCGATGGCCTTTGTGATGGAACTGAGATCGTTCAGGTCCATCTTCTGATAATCAAATGAATAGCGGATGTCCGCAGTTCCGAGAGTGGTCACTCCGGTGTCGAGGTAATCGCCGAGGAATGTGTCGTAGTCGATGAGCATTGCGTTGAGGTAGGGCTCCATCGTTTCCGACCAGTAGCTGTCGTTTTCGCTCGACTGCTGGAATACTCCCACGACTTTGACGTACAGCGGTTCTGCGGATGTGTAGAAGCTGTTCTGTATCTCGTAGGTGCCGCCGTAGGACATTCCCAGGGTCTTGAGGCACTCCTCGTTACAGATGACCTCGAATGTGCCGTCCGGGAGCTGTCCCGGCGTATACATTCCGCCCTCCACAAAGGTGACGTGATCTTCGATACTAGTCATGCCGATTATCTTTACGCGGGCGGTCTTTCCGGTGGTCAGGTACATGTAATCATCGTAGATGATGGTTTTCTTGTTAGCCTGCGGCATGTCGATCTTTGATGTGCGGCTGTCGACAAGGTCGGTCATTTCCTGCACGGCGGAGCGGCGCTGGGCGTTGTCCGCCTTTATCGGGATAGATTTCGTCACAACGTACTCGCCGGGATATTCTCCGGTTTCCTGCTGATATGCCTGCATGTCCTTTATGAGGATACGCTGGAGGGAGGAGTCCATATAGATGGGCACGGTGCTCATCATTCCCGCTGCAAGCAGGAATCCGATGAACAGGCACAGCACCATCCATTTGGTGCTCCGCATTTTTCTGAATAATAATGTTAACACAGCTTACCTCCGTCAGCGCACTACCACGCGGTCGCCTGCGCTTAGTCCGGTAAGTATCTCTGCCTCGGTGGCGTTCGTTATGCCAACGGTCACGTCGACTTCCTTTTTGTTGTCGTTCTCGTCGAGTATAGTCACATAGCTGCGATCGCCGTCGGTTTTTACGAGGGTCTTGGAGATGACTACTGCGTTTTCGTGCCGCGCGAATACCGCGGTTATGTCGGCGGTCTGGCCTACGGTCAGGAACGATGGCGTTCCGTCAGTAAATTCACAGTAGATGGAGCTGGTGTCCTTCATTACAGCAGGGAAGTCGTCGTACAGCCCCTCCGTAACGTCTGTCGGAGTTTTGGAAACATATCCGGGGTAATCCTCGCCGTCTACAGTGATGGTCACATCCTCTCCGAGCGGGAAGCTCTTGAGATTTGCAGATGTATACTGTATGCAGAGCTGTGACGGGTCAACTATTTTTATTATAGTCTTATAGGCGGTCACTGTTGTGCCGGGGTCCATGTCCTGCACGAAGCAGACCTCTCCGGTCATTCCGGCATAGATACGGGAGTTGGTGAGCTGGCGTTCATACTCGGTAAGGGTGTTTTGTTCCATTTCAAGAGTAAGGCGCGCGTCAGCGGTGCCGGTAGAATTATAAGCGATCTGCGCTTTCTGAACGATGAGCTGCTGCTGTCTATATAAATAGTCAAGGTCGCCAACGTCAAGTTCCGCGAGAAGGTCTCCCTCTTCGACATGCTGACCCGCGGTGACGTAGATGGTTTTGAGAGTTCCGCCGCTTTCGGGGAATCCTGCGTTGTACTGTGACTTACAGAAAACATATCCAGTTGCAACCGTCTTGTCTTCTATAGTCTTTTGCTTTGCGGTGTATGTGGAATACGCTATGTCTTCAACAGCGACCGTTGGGGGTTCAAGAAGCTCTTCTTCCGCAGGAAAGAAGAAACAGCCTGTCAGGCTGGTCGCCGATAACAGGATAGCAGTAGACAAAATGATCTTATGTTTCATGGTGATACCTCGAATATAATAAAGAAATACATTATTACTATACCATAAAGTCGGAGAAAACGCTATAGGTTTACGAGAAAATGTGTTAAAATAAATAAAAAAGAATTAGTTGTTTGTGAATAAACGCCAGTTGATAAGTTAAAGCAGTGTAAAAAATGAGATTCTGTTGTGCGTTTTGCTGCTTAATGTTGATAAAAAGTTGATTATATAGGGCATATGTTACGAATGAAAAAAACTTTTCAAAAAAGTGTTGACTTTTGTCGATGAAGGTGATATAATAGACAAGCACTCGAGATGAGAGCACAACGAAAGCGAAAAGGTCACAAAAAACTTTGAAAAAAGTTTTAAAAACCTCTTGACAAACTCAAGAGAAAGTGATATAATATAAAAGCTTTCGAAAAGAGAGTCGCTTCTTGAAAGTGAATCAAGATGGTTTGAAAAAAACTTTGAAAAAAGTTTTAAAAACCTCTTGACAAACTTGAAAAGATGTGATATAATAACAAAGTCGTCTGAAAGAAATGACAGCGACAGAGTTAAGAAAAGCTCCTTGAAAATTG
>CAKSEO010000057.1 GCA_934446565.1 uncultured Oscillospiraceae bacterium
GCAAGGGGGGCGCGCCCCCCTTGACTCCCAATAGGGGGCGCCTGATAATTTTACACTACCCGCCTAAATTATAGTTTAAACTTAGCCAGACTAAAACCGCCCAGTAATAAACCGGGCGGTCGATATATCATTTAAGTATCTCTCCAGGGACAATGTCCGCCATCTGCTTATAACCCATTTTACTGGGGTGAAGATGGTCGCCGCTGTCAAACTGCGGGAGCATTCTTGTGGGGCGCTCCGGGTCGGCAAGTGCCTTATCGAAGTCAATGCAGCCATCTATGAGGTCAGTTGAACGTATCCAATCGTTGAACTGGCTGCGCACTTCCTCGCGGAACGGCGCGTAAGTACGCCAGCCCTCGATCGGGAGCAGCGTTCCAACGTACACTTTATATCCGAAGCCCCGTGCCTTTTCAATATAGTACTTCATACAGTCCGCAAGCTCCTGCGCCGTAGGCATGTCGCTCATCGGACGGAACGGGTTCACTTCAGTGCCTACCGGGTGGATTATATCATTGATACCATGCTGGATTATGACCGTATCCGCGCCGTCCGTGGGTACTTCATGCGAAAAGCGCTTGCTTCCCATGAGACCGTAGGACTCGTAGGTTATACAGTTGTATTCCCGGAGCATTCTGGTACCGCTTGCCGCACGACGGATAACAGCGGTGCGGAGCTTTTCCTCGCGGTTGCAGCGCAGCGTGAGGTATTCCGGCCAGTCCTGCGCGGTTATCGAGTCGCCATAGCACACTACGGTGCGGTTTTCCGTCGAGGTAAGCACGGAAACATTGCTTAGGAAGTATATCACGCTGATCCCACGTTCTATTTCCTTGGGAATGAGTTCCGTCTCTGTCATGTCGCCGATAGCGTAGTATCCCTCTGTGAGCGGACCGCTGGTGAACACCGCCGACCGCAGCAACGTGAAATCCCTGAACCAGAAGCTTACGGTTATCAGGCTCTGCGGCTCGATGTCGCAGGGCAGCTCATCGGAAACGATATGCTCGCCTGCTCCGACTGTAGCCTCAAGATTTCCGCCAAATGTGACGGGATAGAACTTCCCGCCGATAAAAGCGGTGACTTTATTGAATGTGACCGGCTCGGTACCGCAGAAGTTGTCAAACGTGAGCCTTACGGCAGTTCCGCCGAACTGCGAGTAAATAGGGTAGCGGAACGTGATGTTGCGGTTGTAGCCCTCGGGGCGGTTTTCTCCTATTGATATAGCGTTGCCCCAGACGCTTGCCCAGTGCTGTGTCATGGTGTTTCCTCTCTGTTCTGTTTTATCTTTTTTCTCCGTTAGATATTATATAACGTTGCGTTAAAATTGTCAAGACATGCCGCAGTACAGATTTCATAGGGAATTATCCCAATTTTAATAGTGATATTCTGCCGATTCGGACAAATTGCGATAAAAAGCTTGACTTTTTGCAAATAAAATAGTATATTAATAATATAAACTAAAAAGGAGTTATTTTATGAAAAAACATGTCGGCAAAATAATCACTGCCCTGTTTATCGTTCTTTTTATAATCGGCTGCTATATCCAGGCTCCGATTACGGAAGCGATAGGCTCGCTTTGGTCGCTGCTTCCCCCGGTCATCGCCATAGGACTGGCGCTGATCACTAAAGAGGTTTATTCCTCGCTGTTCATTGGAATACTTACCGGCGGTATCGTGTATGCTGTGGCTACCGGCGGCGGTTTCGAGGGGATGTTCACTACCGTTATCCAGGAGGGACTAATCGCGAACCTCGCGGATTCCTACAATGTGGGAATACTGGTGTTCCTGGTCGTGCTCGGAGTTATCGTGGTCCTAATGAACAAGGCAGGCGGCAGCCGCGCCTACGGCGAGTGGGCCGCGGCGCACATCAAGAGCCGTCAGGGAGCGGCGCTCTCAACGTTCCTGCTGGGCGCTCTCATCTTCGTTGACGACTATTTCAACTGCCTGACCGTTGGCTCTGTAATGCGCCCGGTAACGGACAAGCACAACGTTTCCCGAGCCAAGCTCGCGTATCTTATCGACGCCACTGCTGCGCCTATATGCATTATCGCGCCGATATCCTCATGGGCTGCCGCAGTCAGCGGAACGGTCGAGGGCGTGAACGGAATAAGCCTGTTCATCAGCACGATACCGTACAACCTGTACGCGCTGTTGACTATTCTCATGGTTATATTCCTGTCCGTCACCGGATTCGATTTCGGTCCGATGAGGACGCACGAGCTGAACGCCCGTAACGGCGACCTGTTCACTACCCGCAACAAGGTCTATGAGGACGACGACCAGCCCACCCACTCCCGCGGAAAGGTCATCGACCTGATACTTCCCGTTGCGATACTTATCGTGCTCTGCGTTATCGGAATGATATACACAGGAGGTTTCTTCAGCGGCACTAATTTCATCGAAGCATTTGCTAACTGCGACGCGGCGTATGGACTTTCGCTCGGCTCCGTTGCGGCGCTTGTGGTTATCATTATCTACTTCCTGTGCCGCAGGGTACTGTCCTTTGTAGAGTGCATGGATTCAGTAGCTGCCGGGTTCAAGCAGATGGTTCCTGCGATACTGATACTTACGTTCGCATGGACCCTTAAGACTATGACGAATCACCTCGAAGCAGGCGCGTTCGTTTCCGGGCTGGTGCAGAGTGCGACTGCTATCAGCATACTGTTGCCGATGATCCTGTTCGTTGTTGCAGTCGGGCTTGCGTTTGCTACGGGTACTTCCTGGGGAACGTTCGGCATTCTCATCCCGATAGTCACCAGCGTATTCAGCGTTGAGCTCGCGAATGTTGCTGAAACCGGCGAGATACCCCAGATGGTCATAGTGTGCATTTCCGCGTGCCTTGCCGGAGCGGTCTGCGGCGACCACTGCTCGCCGATATCGGATACCACTATCATGGCTTCCACCGGAGCGCAGTGCGACCACGTCAACCACGTTTCAACGCAGCTGCCGTATGCGCTGACGGTTGCTGGCGTGTGCGTAGTCGGCTACCTCATCTCCGGTTTTATCCAGAATGTGTTCGTGGTGCTCGGCATTTCTGTGGTGCTTATGCTGGGACTGCTGTTCCTGCTGAAGGCTCTGCTCGGAAAAAAGCAGAAGTGAACTGAATAGCTCTTCCGGGAGGTCGTTGTGTGCGACCTCCCGGATTTTTGACCATGCAGGAATATTTCGCCGAAATTTCAGAAAACACTTGACAAATCATGCGGAGGGGTGTATAATCTCATTGTACGGATATTTCCGTGCAGCAGATCAATAAATGCGTTGATGGGTGCGGTTTTCCGCCACATGTCGAGTCCGCTTTTCCAGAGAGCTGCCGTCTGGTGCAAGGCAGTAAAGCATCCGCGTGTGATCCGCCCGAAGCAGACAGTCTGAACCCCGGCGTATAGCGAGACAGCCCCGCCGGATATTAAGATCGTACGGATTTCCACCGTTAAAGGGAAGTGCATTGATGGATGTACAGAGGCTGATTTGGCTTATATTTATGCCCTCTTATCGCTCTGACAAGGGGGATTTTTTAATAGCTGCTCCTCTGCACCCGACTAAAATTTGCCAAATGGCAGGAGGAGTTATTTTATGCTTACACTAGACAAGGTTTACAAAGCGTCCCACGTTCTGAAAGAGGTCATCAGGGAGACCGACCTCATCAAGGCTCCGAAGATCAACAAGGATGCCGAGGTTTATCTCAAGACCGAGAATCTTCAGGTAACAGGTTCGTTCAAGGTGCGCGGCGCGTACTTCAAGATTTCCCAGCTAAGCGACGAGGAGAAAGCCAAGGGCGTTATCGCATGTTCCGCAGGCAACCATGCTCAGGGCGTTGCGCTGGCTGCGTCAAGAGCTGGTATCAAGTCCCTCATCTGCCTTCCTGACGGCGCGCCTATCTCCAAGGTTGAGGCTACCAAGTCCTACGGCGCTGAGGTATGCCTGGTAGAGGGCGTTTACGACGACGCCTACGCTAAGGCTCTCCAGCTCCGCGATGAAAAGGGATATACCTTTATTCACCCGTTCGACGACGAGGATGTTATCGCAGGTCAGGGTACTATCGGTCTGGAAGTCCTGGAGCAGCTCCCTGACGTTGACGCGGTCGTAGTTCCGATAGGCGGCGGCGGACTTATCTCCGGCGTAGCCTACACGATAAAGCAACTCAACCCCAAGATAAAGGTTTACGGCGTACAGGCTGCCGGTGCTCCCAGCATGGTAAATTCCATAAGAGACGGCAAGATCGAGCGTCTTGACGAGGTTTCTACCATTGCAGACGGAATCAAAGTAAAGGAGCCCGGTCAGCATACGTTCGACATTTGCAGCAAGTACGTTGACGAGATCGTTACCGTTTCCGATGATGAGATCGCGGCGGCTATCCTGGCGCTCATCGAGCAGCAGAAGCTCATCTCCGAGGGCGCAGGCGCTGTTTCCGTAGCGGCTGTAATGTTCGACAAGGTTCCGGTGAAGGGCAAGAAGGTCGTATGCCTGGTCTCCGGCGGTAACATCGACGTTACTATCCTGTCGAGAGTCATTCATCGCGGTCTTGTCAAGTCCGGCAGAACTGCGCTGCTCAACATCGAGCTGCTTGACAAGCCTGGTCAGCTCCTCGGCGTATCGAAGATCATCGCAAACCTTGGCGGCAACGTTGTCGGAGTACATCACGAGCACGTTGGCAATTCCGACATCAACGGCTGCTACCTGAGAATAGAGATGGAAACCAGAAACTTTGAGCACCTCAACCAGATCAGAAATGCTCTCACTGAGGCAGGTTTCAAGATAGTAGATTAATAACATCAAAGGAGAATCACCATGAAAGACGTTTTCACACCCAACGCACCCGCAGCTATCGGTCCGTACACCCAGGCAAAGGTAGTAGGCAATATGGTTTACACATCCGGTCAGATCGCGATCGTACCCGCGACCGGAAACCTTGCAGAGGGCGGTATCGAGGCACAGGCTAAGCAGGTCTGCGAGAACCTCAAGGCTGTTCTTGCTGAGGCTGGCTCCGACCTTACAAAGGTAGTCAAGACCACCTGCTTCCTCAAGAATATCAACGATTTCGCAGCATTCAACGCCGTTTACGGCGAGTACTTCACCACTAAGCCTGCACGTTCCTGCGTAGGCGGACTGAGCCTGCCAAAGGGCGCTCTCGTTGAAGTTGAAGTAATTGCAGAACTCTAATCTTTGAGCGACAAATTCAAAATGGCTGTACGAATACGTGCAGCCATTTTGTGTTATCCGGAAAATAAAAAACGGCGCTGCGAAAACAGTGCCGTCGTGGTCGTGCTGGAAGTATCAGTTTCTCATGTATTCTCTCCAGTCGAGATCTCCGCGTTCAAGAGCGTGGATAAGCGCCTCTGCTGTAGCGATATTCGTAGCGACCGGGATGTTGTGGACATCGCAAAGGCGAAGCAGATTGATGTCATTCGGTTCGTGGGATTTCGCGTTCAGCGGGTCGCGGAAGAATATCAGCAGATCGACCTCGTTGCAGGAGATGCTGGAGGCAAGCTGCTGATCGCCGCCCTGCGAGCCGCTGAGGTAACGCTGGATATGAAGCCCTGTCGCCTCTGCAACGAGCTTTCCTGTGGTGCCGGTCGCGCGTATCTCGTGATGGCTTAGTATACCGCAGTATGCGATACAGAACTGTACCATCAGTTCTTTCTTGGAGTCGTGTGCTATGAGTGCAATGTTCATGGCTGCTCCCTCCTTAGTTGATGTTGATAGTGAGCGGAACGTCCTCACCGAGAATTCTTCTTGCAATGGCTGCGTAAGCCTTAGCGCCGCCGCAGTTAGGAGGAAGCGGCTGACCCTTTGCGCCGCATACCTTGATGTTTACATCCTCAGGAACAACGCCTACGAGCGGGATACCAACGCTGTCCATTACCTCGTCGAGGTCGTAGAGGATATCCTCATCCTTGAAGTTGGGGCTTACCTTGTTGATGATAAGGCGCTGATTGGTGCAGTTCTTTACATACAGGAAGTCGGAAAGTATCGCGCCGTCGCGTACGCAGACGGTATCCGGCGTTGTGACCATAAGGATGAGCTCAGCAGCCTTTATAACGCTGAACACTGAGCTGCCGATACCTGCGGTATCCATGATTATGTAGTCGAAGTGCTTGCGCATTTCCTGGCAGACTTCCATGATCTTTTCAGGATTGATATCAATGAACGGGTTTCTTGTCGCGCAGACCAGATAGAGGTTGTCAACACGGTCTACCTTAGTCGTTGCGGTCAGGATATCTATCTTGCCTTCGAGGTATTCGCCGATATCGTGCTTTACCTTATCCTTTATGCCGAGCATGATGTCAAGGCATCTGAGACCGAAGTCCAGCTCGACTACCAGAGTTTTCTTACCAAGCGCGGCAAGCGCAGTTGCAACGTTCGCCGAAGTGGTGGACTTTCCGGTGCCGCCCTTACCAGCCGTTACCGCAATGATCTGTGACATGTTGATCCCCTCTCAATCTATCGAATTTGTATCTCGCATAGAGATACGCACCCAGAATATCTATGATAATTTTCATATATCTATTCTACCACAAAAAGCCTCTAAAATAAAGCTTTTTTTTCTACTTTTCAAATTTTTGTGAAATATCTTCATTTTCTTTGGTCGTTTTTGTGCATATTTACATTTGTTCTTTATGCGCTCGGCTATGACACTAATGCGAGTTTTATAATGATTTCCCGACTTAATAATAAAAAACCGAACAATCAGGAAGTTGGATTTAACAATTAGGAAGATTTGATTGACTTTTGTCGAATAAAAAGGTATAATCAACAAGACTACAAAATACACAAAGGAGAATCACTATGTCAGAGAACACTACAAAGACCCCGGAGCAGGGAACCACCCGCCGCAGCAAGGAAGATATCCTGGAGATCATTATTGCGATATTTTTAGGTGTGACTGCGCTTGCAACGGCGTGGGCGTCCTGGATAGGTTCGCTCCATGGCGGCAACATGTCAACAAACTACACTAAGAGCAACAATCTTGCATCCGATGGAAACGCACGGTGGAACGAAGCGTCGCAGTCGCTCATGCAGGATATGCAGGTCTGGAACATGATAAGCGATTATCAGGTCGAGGTGCTCTACGCGAATGAGACCGGCGATGATAATAAGCTGTATGAAAGCGCATACAAGATAAAGTTCATCTGTGCCGACAATCTCACGGAGGACATTGCGGCGCTCATCAACTATGATTTTGATTATGACGTGGATCAGATCATAAACTGGGTGATAAATGATGAAAAATCTACTGTAAGCCCGTTCAGCAATCAGGAATTCATCAGCAGCTACTATACTGACGCACAGGAGATCCTTGCGGAGAGCGAAGCAGTGCTTGCAGAAGGTCAGCAGGATAACACCCGCGGAGATACGTTCAACCTTGTTACTGTAATATACTCAGTTGTGCTGTTCATGCTCGGTATCGTCGGAACTTTCCGCCGTCTGCCTAACCGCATGCTTATAACCTGTGTAGCCATTGCAGGTTTCCTGTTCGGAACTATCTACATGTTCACGATACCCATGCCCACCGGATTCAGTTTCCTTAGTTTCTTTGGCGGCTGATTTAAAGCGGATAATACAGGTTTGACATGTCCAGATGTTTTTCGTAACAATTAGGAAGTCTTTAGTAACAATTAGGAAGATTTTCGTAACAATTAGGAAGATTTTCTTGACGATTTCATCACAAAGTGATAAAATCAGACCATCCCCCGATGACGGGGTAACGGTAAAAGCTGTCTGGTACGGATAGGCTTTGACCCGTCGGAACAGCTGCCGACGGGTTCAAACCGTGTTTAAATGTTGCAATGGGTTTGGTAAATATATAAGAAGTTCCGGGGAGCTGCCTGAATGAGGAGCTCCCCGGAGAGCGTTATGGACGGAATTCAATATCAGGAGGAGAACATGAGAACTAAGAAATGTATTGCCGCCATCGTTTCAGCAGCGCTGCTGCTTTCGATAACAGGCTGTTCCGGAGACGGAGAGGATTTTTGGGCTACGGACGAGGCGGCTCCGGACTCCGGTACATCGGAACATGCGCCTGCTGTGACCACAGGCGATCCTGCGGAAGAATACGACAATACCGGTCGTGTATTTGAGAACGGTGCGACTCAGCTTGCCCAGTACGATGGCAGCCTGAATATCCACCGCCGTACGCGTTCAGCGAACGCTCCGATAGGAGACGACGGCTGGACTATCCTGGTCTACCTCTGCGGAACTGACCTCGAGAGCGATTGCTCAGCGGCTTCAATAGATATTGAGGAGGCATTGTACGGCACTTCCAGCGATAATGTGCGTATAGTCTACCAGACCGGCGGCACCGCTGAATGGAACGAGTACTATGGTATCTCTAACAGCGTTTCGCAGCGTTATGTGACGAACAACGGCGAGCTTGAGCTCGTTGACGAGTTTGCTCTTTCCAATATGGGCGACCCGCAGACGCTGGCGGATTTCGTTTCCTGGGGAGTTGAAAACTATCCGGCGGAGCACATGGGGCTGGTGTTCTGGAATCACGGCGGCGGAAGCATAAGCGGCGTCTGCTTCGATGAGATGAATTATTCCGACAGCCTTTCCCTCCGTGAGATAGACAGCGCGCTGAATTCCGTGTACGACCAGATGAGCGACAAGTTCGAATTCATCGGCTTTGACGCATGCCTTATGAGCACGCTTGAGACTGCGAATATCATCGCTCCGTACGCGCGCTATATGTTTGCGTCCGAAGAGACCGAGCCGGGCGGCGGCTGGAACTACACCGACATCATGGATTACCTTGCTGAAAATCCCGGCGCGACCGGTGCAGATTTAGGCGAGATGCAGTGCCAGAGCTACTATCAGCACTGCATTGACAACGGCGACCCTGACGGCACCACATTTGCGATAACCGACCTATCAAAAATAAACGACCTGCTTACCGCTTTCGACGCGACTGCAAAGGAAATGTACGAGAGCGACAGCATGGCTGAGATAGCCCGCGCGGTTTATTCTGCTGACAATTTCGGCGGAAACAACAGAAACGAGGGCTACACGAACATGGTAGACCTCCTGGGACTCCTGAACGCCGTAGAGCCCTACGCGCCATCCGCAGCTGACGCGATAAGCAAGCTGGAATCGGCAGTCATATACAGCGTCAACGGCGACAACCACGAGGGTGCAGGCGGACTTTCGCTGTACTACCCGCTGTCCGTACAGGGCACTGAGGAACTGTCAGTGTTCTCGGATATCTGCACAAGCGCCTATTACCTCGCGTTCGTTGACGCAGTGGCATACGGCACCACCGGCGGTGACGTAGGCAGCTACGACAACAGCAGCCTGCTGAATGACTGCGACGATATCTGGAACGACGGATACACTGTTGATTCCAACGTTGGTTCCAACTACAACGATGTTTCTTACGCTGACGATAACAGCACCATCGGCATAGAGAGCATATATTTCGATGACGAAGGAACTTACACTGTACAGCTCTCTGATATGAGCACGTTCAACTATGCGTCCTGTACGCTGTTTATGACCCTTGACGACATGCAGGTATACCTTGGCGAGGATGATGAAGTCCTGACTGATTTTGATTCCATGGTGCTTATGGATGACTTTGACGGCTCCTGGCCGTCGATAGACGGACAGCCACTGGCGATAGTCGCGGTTAGCGTAAACAAGGACCGCTCGGTCTATACCGCGCCGATATCGCTCAACGGCGAGCAGACCAACCTGCGTATCGAGTTTGACCGCAACAACGGCGAATGGAACATATGCGGCACATGGTCCGGTATCGACCCGGAGACCGGCATCGCCTCAAGAGATGTGAAGCCGCTCAGCGAGGGCGATGTTATCGCGCCTGGATATTTCATATTCTCCAGCGATTTCAACGACTACGCTTATGGCGATGATATCACGGTAAACGGTGAGCTTGAGATCAGCTACGAAGCGCTTCCTGCTGCTGATTACAGCTACTCTATGTCGCTGTATGACATTTATGGCAACTACTATTATACTCCCAGCGTGACTTTCACAGTTGACGAGGATGGCGGAATGCGTTTCTATCCTGGCGAACTGTCTTGAGATTGATTTCTTCCTCCTAAAATATGAGCCCCTCCGTAATTCTGGTACGGAGGGGCTCAATGTTTACCGTATTGTTTCAGGCTCTGTGCATTTATCCGGTTTAGCCGGTTTAGCCAATTTAGCCAATTTAGCCAATTTAGCCAACCTTTCGGCCTCTGACGCGGCTTCGGTGATCGCCGCAGATATCCTGCGCTGGAGTTCGGGAAGCGGAGCGGCGCTGCCGGCACGGGCGGTCTGCTCAGCCTGGAAGCACAGCTCCCCGGCGTCGTCTGCGCCTATCCCTCGGGCGTTGTTTTTCAATCCGTGCACCAACGTCGTGTAAAGTTCAAGGTCGTTATCTGAAAGCGCCTTTGAAAGCCGCTCGAGTGAACGCGGAGCTTCATCGGCGAATATTTGCAGGAGTTCCTTATAGAATTCCGGGTCGTTGTCGGAGTATTCAAGACCCTTTGCAGTATTCAGCACCGAGCCGTCTGGAAGCGGGGCGATTTTTTTCCGCTGACCAGTTTCCTCAGAGTCTGATTCGGATATCATTCCGGGAATGAACCTGATCAGCGTCTGTTCCAGTTCCTCGGAGATTATCGGCTTCGAAAGGTAATCATCGAATCCCTCGTTCAGGTATCGCTCCCTTGCACCGACGACCGCGTCGGCGGTCAGCACCGCGACGGGAACGTCCCGGCACAGCCCCTGCGGGTCGCTGCGGAGCTTTTGAAGCGCTTCCACGCCGGACATCCCTGGCATCATTGCGTCAAGCATTATCAGATCGAAACGCTGTTTCCTTGCGAGCATCAGAATTTCATCACCGCTTTCGGCGGTTGTTACTTTCGCCTGCGTTCTGTGGAGCAGCTTTTCGATGACAACGCGGTTGTAGCGGTTGTCGTCCACAGCGAGTATCCTGGCGTCCGGGCAGATGAAATGCCGTCTGTCAACCGGAACCCGCGTCGGGAGCTCCGGCGTGAATTCACCCATGGGAGCTGCGTCCGCGATATCCTGCGGGATTTTCAGCGTGAAAGTGCTCCCGACATCGGGGGTGCTTTCGGCAGTTATGGAGCCACCCATTATCTCAACGATGTTCTTTGTTATCGGCAGGCCAAGCCCCACGCCGTCGCCCACCGCGCCTATACGTTCGAAGTTATTGAAAATAAGCGGCAGCTTTTCCGGCGAGATACCGCAGCCACTGTCAGCGATGGTCAGCACCATTGAGCCGCCGTTCATCTCCGCCGTCAGTCTGACGAAGCCTGTGCGGGTGTATTTCACTGCGTTGGTGAGCAGGTTTACCGCCATCTGCTTGATACGCGCCGGGTCGCCGACCAATCTGCGCGGGAGCTCCGGACTTATGCGGAAATCAAGCTCCAGCCCTTTTTCCTCGGCTTTCTGGATCACCAGAAGCCGCACCTCCCGGAACAGCGTCAGCGTGTCATATTCTGTGCACTCCACAGTGAGCATTCCGGATTCAGCCTTTGAGATATCCAGTATCTCGTTTATCAGGGTCAGCAGCATGCTGCCCGCGTCCGCAATGTCTGCGGAGTATTCCTGTACCTCGGGATCGGACGATGTGCGCATGACCATCTCATTCAGTCCGAGCATCGTATTTATCGGGGTTCGTATTTCGTGGCTCATGCGTGCGAGAAATTCGGATTTTGCGGTGTTTGCGGCGTTTATCTCATCAAGGCGCTGCTGATACTTCGTCATGTTGATGAGCCAGATGACGTAGCCGCAGGGGGAGCTGAATTCCTGGATACGTTCCGCGCGGAGCTCGTAAACGCTGCCGCCTATACTGACCGTGCTCACTCTGCCGGAGAGCGCTTCTTTCACGACGGCATGACCGGAGGGTGACTTCATCTCTGAAAGCTCCGGAAGTATCCGCTTGGCGGTGGCGTTCATGTATATGAGCCCGCCGTGCTCGTCAAGCATGACGACTCCCTCGTCTCCCGAGTCGAGAACGTTCGCCGGAGCGGACACTACCGACGCGAAATACCCGTAGCGTATCATGGATTCGTACATGCAGAAAACCAGAACGAACGCGCCGAACGCGAACGGATTGTAGCTCCCGAACAGCCCGCACCATTTCATCACAAGCTCTATGCCCATCGCGGAAATACCGCCGAGAATAAGCGCGATACGTCGGTGTTGTATCTTGTTGCTGGTTTTGGTCAGAGCGTTTATCAGGTTTACGACGATGAAGATTATAATGAATAGTATCACCGAATAGGTGACGAACCAGAACGGACCCTTGCCGACGTTGATTCGGGAATAGATACCGTCGTATTCTATTTCCATGGACGAGTAGAACAGTCCGTGATTTTTTTCAGGAGTCGTTGCTGTCGTCTGCATGGCGATGAAGCTTGCCAGGTCAAGTACGCCAAGGGTCATCCACATGGGCTTCGAAACTTTGAATCCACCCATGCTGGAGGTGAAATACAGCAGCGAAAGCGAGAACGGATACATCCCGATGTACTGCATTTTCAGCGCCAGTATCGCTTTTTGAGTGGTGTCGGAATCCAGCATTTCAAGGTACATCCCGAAAATGAGGATGAACAGCGAAAAGCAGGTCAGCATGAACGACAGCTTAGCCGGAGATGTGGTGTTCCGGATGCACATTAGAAACAGCAGTGCGACTCCCGCCAGCACGACGATATGAACGCCGCAGAATAACAGGTACATATCAGTCCTCCGTTCTGCCGCCGGGGGATTTTATCTGATCCCTGACGGAACGGCGCAGCCTTACCGGGACTATAAGCGAATCTCCTCCCTGGAACGTCAGTTCACCGGAATCCTGGTCGAAGCTTTCAACTGCGGAAAGGTTGGCAATGTAGCTTCTGCCGCACATCAGGAAGTCAGTCTCTTCTGCGAGCTGCCCGAAAAGGCTGCTCAGCGGGGAATATACCCTGACCTCTCCGGCGGATGTGTGGAGGACTGTGCCGTGTCCGGATGATTCTGCGAATCTCAGTGTGTTCAGGTAAATGTTTATCTCCTCGCGCCCCTGCATAACGGTGATGAACCGGCGGGACTCCTCGAAAAGTCGGCTGAACCTTTTCATTGCCCGGACGAAATCCTCGTGTGTGAACGGCTTATGGAGGTAGCCGTCAGCGCCAATGCTGAACGCCTTTACAGCGTGCTGTTCTGAGGAGGTAGTGAAGACCAGTCCGTTTTCCATTCCGAGGTCGATAAGCTTTTCTGCGGCGTCCATGCCATTGGTGCCGTCCATGTAGATATCTAGGAAAATAACGGCGGGCTTTTCCGGCGAGCGCTCGTACTCTCCGAGGAGCTCGTCCGCGCTGCCGAACACTTTCACCGTGACCGCTGCGCCCTTTTCCTTTGCGTAGCTCTCTATGTTATGTACCAGCCGCAGCTGGTCCGCCCTTGAATCATCGCATATGTAAATTAGCATGTAGCCCTCCGTATTTCTATGTGGAAATAATATATAGATATTTTACCATAAAAAAGATGAGTTGTAAAGAAATAAATCGACATAATAATCCGGCGTGTTTTGTGCATAATAACAGCAGCGGGAAAGTCCGCGCAATTTTGAAAGGTGGGAAAAAAATGTGGATAGATAAACTTGCACTCGTTCTGCTGATAATCGGCGGGCTCAACTGGGGTCTTGTCGGGATATTCAGTTTTGACCTGGTGGCGTGGCTTTTTGGAGGTCAGGGCGCTGTTATCAGCCGTATCGTCTATATCCTGGTTGCATTGTCGGCGGCATGGTGCATATCGCTGCTCTTCCGGGATACGACTACGGCTGAGCAGGCGTGAGCGCAGCTTTCGCCGGATATTGACTGCGGCTTTGTTTACGACAGAGCCGCTTTTTTCTGTCCAGAGTTTTCTATACTGTCTCAGCTTGACGGAAAAGCTATAATTTATGTTTGTTAGGAACATTGTAATTTGCATCACTAATTGGGAGAGTCAAGAGGGGGACTAGTCCCCCTCTTGCAGGTCGAGGGCAGCGCCCTCGTCGCCGTCCGCAGACGGCGAAATCCCTAAATAAAAAAAGCGCTAAAGGGGTGCAGGGGGAAAACAAGAGTTTTCCCCCGCTGGCTTAGAACGCGTCATCCTCCC
>CAKSEO010000058.1 GCA_934446565.1 uncultured Oscillospiraceae bacterium
TGCGGTGTCAACACTGACACCGCAAACGCTATAAAGAAGAAATCAGAGGACGAAACAGGCGGTATAAATTATGCGGATACCGATTCTGTTTACGATTGTATTCTATCATATATGAGCTGGAAATGAAATGTAGTATTTATAGATTAATCAGTAAGTTTTATGGCAACACCACACAAAGATTGTGCAAAATGACGGAAAATATGCAAGCAAGATGCGTACAAAATACAAAATATGGTCTTTGTGCGGTATTGCCTTATATCTGCTGTCAGACGTTATCACCGCGCCCGCGGAATTCCAGGACTACCGTACAGCCTACGCCCTCTTTTCCGAAAATATATGCTTCGCCGGCGGAGCGGCGACATATCCGCTGTACTACTGCGAGTCCGATGCCGCTGCCGTCATAATCGCCGGAATTATGCGCCCTGTTATACAACGCAAAGAGATCGTTCTTGTCGCTCGGAGTGAATCCTACTCCCTTGTCGGTGAAATAATACGACTTCCTGTCCCCGGAGGTCATGCAGCCAACGGTGATCTCCGCCCTGCCGTGCTTCTCTGAAAATTTCACGGAATTTGATATTATATTCGTCACTGCCACGCGCATCAGAAATGCGTCCGCGGCTATGTGCGGCAGAGAATAGCAGACCAGCTCGCAGGGTACCGAACGGCTCATGGATACTTCTTTAACGACGTCCCGTACAAGCTGTTCCATGTCGATATCCTCTATGTTGAGGACCATGTACCCCGCCTTGGAATACACCATCATCTTCTGTATCATTTCAAGAGCTTCGGAGCATATTTTGCGCACGGAATGCAGGTCTTTGATGGTCTGTTCCGGCAGGACGTCCGCGTTGTCCTCCTCTATGACGGACATATAGGCGTCAATCTCACGCACCGGCGTCTTGAATTCATGCGTGACAGTGTAGCTGTAGGACTCTAGGTCACGATACGCGTCCTGCAATTCACGGGTACGTTCGTCAACCATCTTTTCAAGTCCCTCGTTAAGGCGAAGTATCTCCTGCTCTGCATTCACCTGCTTCGTCATGTCCTTTGCAAATACCGAGATATTGACTACATTGCGGCTGACCCTTATTGGATAGAAGCTCAGGTCAAGGCTCAGATGCTCCTTTTCGGTTTTTAAATCAGCAAAGAAGTTTCCCTGCTGTAAGACTGTGTAATAGCTGCGCTCGATGAATTCCGCCTCCTGCTGCGTAAAAAGCTCCGCAAGCGTGCTGCCGCGACGCGCTTCCATGCCGCGAGTGCGGCGTATATATTCGCTGAACGCCCTGTTGAAGTATATCAGCGTGAAATCGCTTCCGTCCACCACCCAGATAAGGTCCTTGTTGCTCTCGAATATGGCGTTAGTCATCGCGGACAATTCACGGCGCTTTGCTTCGGTCTGCTTGTAGTCAGTGATGTTGCGTATCGTGATGACTCCGACGTCGCCGCCAAGCTCGGTACGGTGCATGGTCTTTCCGCTGACGAGCAATGTGGGGTGTGCTTCGTTTCTGCCGGCAAGTTCAATGTTCGTCAGTCTGCCGGATTCAAACAGCCTGGCTATGTATATTTCCGCCGCCCGGCTGTCCATGAAAAATCCGCTGAACGGCTTTCCGGTAACGTAGGTTTCCGTGCGCCCAAGGGTATCGCTGACCGACGGAGTTGCACAGATTATATTTCCATCGCGGTCTATTTCAAGATAGGTATCTATCATGTTTGAATAGATGGTACGGTAGCGCTCCTCGCTGATACGAAGTTCAGTACTGGAACGATTGGATTTCATCGTATCGTACAGCACGAAATCGCATATCAGCAATGCCGCAGTCACAACCATCAGCATCTTTATGGGACTGCCGTTTGAGTGGAAGAGTATCGAAGTGTGTATCCCCCGACCGGTGAAATAGGAGTTATCCACAAGCAGGTCGATGAAAACATAGGTGAGCGCCACGCCGAAAACAACGCCCATGACCCGCGCGTTCTTTTCAGAATACGGCAGTACTTCCGCGCCGAATATTCTGCGTATCACCGGAATGTCGAACATGACCTTCACGGTGCACAGCAGTACGAACATCGAAAGGATGAAGCCGAGCGAATAGGTGCTCAGTATCATCGGCGAAATATAGCGTTTGTACTCCTCGGAGTTATGTATCAGTATATCCGGAAGCATGAGGTTTATCATCAGATAACACAGCACTGCATAGATGAGCACGCCCGCATAGAAGTTTATACGCTTTATGCTCTTTTTTTCAGAGAACAGCATTCCGGTCATCATCACCGCGATAACGCAGAATACCGAGATCAGTATATTTCCCATACCGTATTCCGGAGACTGAATGAACGGAATGGCGCACACCCCACCGAGGGTGCAGGCGGTGGCAGCATATTCAGTACCCCACGCCCAGGATATCGTCAGCGGGAAAATAAGGCTCCAGTAAATCGAAACGTTGTATATGCTGTCAATGACAAGCGGAAACTGTGCAAGAAACAGCGAGAGCCAGCCAGTCACGATGGCGGTGGCAAATCTGACGATGGTAGTCCTTGTGCTGAGTTTCATCATTCATCACCGTCCTCTGGACGCGTCAGCGCACGGTACGCCGACGGAGTATATCCGGTGTACTGCTTGAATACCTTGCTGAAATATTCCGTGTCTGAGTATTTCAGATCCGCGGCTATCTTATATATCTTGTCGTTTGTACAGGCTATGCGGTGCTTTGCACACTCCATGCGTATGCTGTTCACATAGTCCATGAAGGACATTCCCGTTTCCTGGCTGAAAAGGTGGCTGAGATACGCCTTGTTGACAAAATGAAGATCCGCCATGCTTTGAAGCGATATATCCCGTCCCAGACTCCTCAGGACGCTGTCACTGACCGACTGTATCAGCTCGTTTCTGACGTTGAGCCGGAAGCTGTTCACCTTCTTCATTACCTCGGCGATTTTTTCATCAAACCGGGAGCAGATCTCATTGTGCGGACACGGAGGCAGTGAAAACAGCGACTCCGTATCAATAAGCTCCCGAAGATAATCCCGCCTGGCAAGTATCAGCTCGCCGACATCGTGAAGCAATCCGGTAAGCGCTTCCACTGCTACTGCATCTCCGGTGCTGCCGGCGACCAGTCCCTCGGCTATTTCACCGCACAATTCTCTGGCGTAGTCGTCGTTATCCATCATAAACTGCGCTATGCGCTCCTTTTGTGCGTCCGTGATATCCAGCCAGGAATCACGGCTTGTGGAAAGCAGCGACTCAGCCCTATCCAGCAGCACCCTGACAGCCTCGTTAGATACCGGCTTGACCAGGTAATCGAAAGCTCCCATCTGCAGCCCCTGGCGCGCATATGAAAACTCTGCGTATTCGCTCAGGAATACCACGCAGTCGCAGAGATTCTCCTCTTTTATATACTGGAGCAATTCTATTCCGTCCATGATGGGCATTCTGATATCGGTTATCACCATGTCGATTTTGTTTTCGCGGAGAAGCGCAAGCGCTTCTTCTCCGTTCTGCGCTTCGTACTTTATGCTGAAAGCAGTACTGTCGCAAAATGCCTGGAACCTTTTCAACTGCCGGCGGAATATCTCCCTGTCGTCAACGATCATTATACTGTACATACGCACTGCCTCCATATTATTATATCACCACAACACAAAAAGCCGCTGTGAACCGAATAGTCCACGGCAGCTTTATTTTCGTGATTATGAAAATCAGTATACCGCGAGGTATCTGTTTATCTCCCACTGGCTTACCTGCCGGCGGTACTCGGCGCATTCCTGCTCCTTGAGATAAATGAACTTCTCGCAGATATGGCTTCCAAGCACTTCTTTGATAAGCTCGTCCTTTTTCAGCTCCTCAAGGGCTTCCTCAAGGCTGAGCGGGAGCGACTCTATGCCACGCTCTGCACGCTGCTCCGGCGTGAGGTCGTATATATTGTCGCTGACCTCTTCCGGTGGAGTGAGTCCGCTCCTTATTCCGTCAAGACCCGCCTCCAGGCAGCAGGCAAGCGCAAGGTACGGATTTGCTGCGGGATCCGGCGAACGGAATTCCACTCTTGTTCCGGTGCCGCGTGCTGCAGGTATCCTTATCAGCGGGCTTCTGTTCTTACAGCTCCAGGCGATGTCCGTCGGGGCTTCATATCCCGGAATAAGGCGCTTGTAGGAATTTACAAGCGGGTCGCACACCGCAGTCAGCGCCTTTGCGTGCTTCATCAGACCCGCAATAAAGCAGTAGGCTTCCTTGCTGAGACCGTTCTTCTTCGGGTCGGCAGGGTCGTAGAATATATTCCTGCCGTCTTTGAACAGCGACATATTAAGGTGCATTCCGGAGCCGCTGACGCCCTCGACGGGCTTAGGCAGGAATGACGCGAACAGGTTGTTCTTCTTTGCAATGGATTTCACCGCGAACTTGAAAGCCATGATGTCGTCTGCGGCTTTCAGCGCCTCGCTGTATTTGAAGTCGATCTCGTGCTGGCCGGCTGCAACTTCGTGGTGGGATGCTTCTATCTCAAAGCCCATCTCCTCGAGTGCCAGAACTATCTGCCGACGTACCTCGCCGCCAAGATCCAGCGGTTCCAGGTCGAAGTAACCAGACTTGTCATGGGTGACAGTCGTGGGTCTGCCGAACTCGTCGTTATGGAAGATGAAAAACTCGCACTCTGCTCCCACATTGAAAGTATACCCCATTTCATCCGCCTTGTCAACACTTGATTGAAGTATATGACGGGGATCTCCGGCAAACGGATTTCCGTCCGGGTCGTGAATGCTGCATATCATTCGTGCGACTGCGCTTTGCTTCGGACGCCATGGCACCAGTGTGAATGTGTCCGGGTCGGGTCGCAGGTACATATCCGATTCTTCCACCCTTGAAAAGCCCTCAATGGAGGAACCGTCAAAGGTGATCTTGTTGTTCAGTGCGTTTTCCAGCTGGGATTTCGGCACTGCCACATTTTTCATGTGGCCGAGCATATCCGTGAACTGAAGCCTGATGAATTCCACATCGTTATCCTTGATGATTTTTTCGATATCTTCGATGCCAAGGCTCATTGAATATCACCTCTCATACGTATTACAGATACTTTTTCTTTACCTTTGCAACAAGGGAGTAGAAGGTGTCTACCATGTTGCCGACATACATTTCGCCGCACTGGGTCAGGGCTTCATAGGCTTCAAGCTCGTCCCAGCCGTAGTCCTCGACCATCCACTTGATAAGCTCAGTGTATGCGATGCGCGCGGAATCCTCCATCGGCTTTGCGCTGCCGACGCACATGATGTATTCATCGTTCTCAATGCGCGGCCAGCTGATGTGCTTACCCTTGAGCACCGTGAATTTCAGCGTTGCCTTGCCGTTTATCTCCAGCGCGGTGCCGATAAGCTCGCCGTCACCTTGACGCGCGTGGCAGTCGCCGATATAGAACATCGCGCCGTCGCACTTGATGGGCAGGTATACCTTATTTCCGGGGCAGATGTCCGTTACGTCCATGTTGCCGCCCTGGTCGAACGGAGTCAGCGCGGATATAGCTTCCATGTCAGGGGCGGTCGCGATGGTTCCGAAGAACGGGCGCCACTCGTAGCACAGCTTGTCGTTGCAGCGGAACATGTTGCCCTCTTTCTTGTATATCCACACTTTTTCGCCGAGGGGAGGATTGAGGAACGGGGTCGTCGGAGTGGAAACAAGTCCGCCGAAATTCGGTTGGTTGCAGCTTACGGCGTAATCGCGGTCGGCTTCGATGTTCACGATCTCAACGCACAATGTATCTCCGGCTTCAGCGCCCTCGATGAATATAGGACCGGTCTGTGGGTTGAGGTATTTTCCCAGTACCTTAGAGGGGAGGTCGTCCTCGGACTTGATCCTGTCCTCGAATGCGTCAAGGGTGTGGATAACCACGGTCTCGCCCTGCTTTACCCTTGCGATGGGTTCAAGATATCTGCTGAATGCGTATGAATAAGCGCCCGGCTGTCTGATCTCTGTCATGATATATCGTCCTTTCTATACTGTAAGATACTGCTTTATAACTTCATTATCGTTGACCTGCGCCTTGTCCAGCGAGGCGATTATCTGTCCCTTGTCGAGGACGTATGCGCGCTCTGTTATCTGCTGAATAAGTCCCATGTGCTGCTCGACCATGAGTACTGTAAGCCCAAGCTCGTGGCTTATCTTCTCCACGATTTCGCCCATCTGGGATACTATGTTCGGCTGAACGCCCTCGCTCGGCTCGTCCAGCAGGAGGATCTTCGGGTCTCCGACAAGCACCCTGCCGATGGAAAGCATCGCCTGTTCGCCGCCGCTCATGCTTCCTGCCATCTGCTTGCGGCGTTCCGCCAGCCGCGGGAAGTATTCGTATACCATGTCGTAATTACCCTTTTTGCCGGCGGTGTTTATCATGCTGCCCATCTTCATGTTCTCTTCAACGGTCAGTCCGGGGAATATACCGTGACCCTGCGGAACGTATCCGATACCAGCCTTGGCGCGGTTGTGCGCTTTCATTTTTGTGATATCATCGCCGTCGAACTCGATGGAGCCGCGGGAAGTCTTTATCAGACCTATCAGCGTTTTCATGAATGTGGATTTACCCACACCGTTGCGCCCGATTATCGAAACGATCTCGCCCTTGTCAACCGAAACGGAGATGTCGTTGATGACCATTATCCTGTCGTAGCCGGAGGTCACACCCTTTGCTTCAAGGATCATAATTTTCCGCTCCTTTCGTCAGACGTTTCCGAGATAAATCTGCTTTACTCCCGGATCATTGCTAATTTCATCGACGGTGCCGTATGCAAACTTTCTACCATAGTGCATTACTGTGACTTTCTGCGCGATCTGGCGTACAAAATCCATATCGTGGTCGATGAAAAGGATCGTAAGCCCGGTCGCGTTCAGTTCGTTGACAAGCTCTGCCGTGAATGCGGTCTCTTCAGGCCCCATTCCGGCTGCCGGCTCGTCAAGGAGCAGCAGCTCCGGCTTGGAGGACAGCGCCATTGCTATTTCAAGCCACTGCTGCTGTCCGTGAGACATGTTGCGTACCGGAGGGTTTCCGAGCTTGTCCAGCTTCACAAGCTTTATCAGCCGCTCAGTCTCGTCTTCGAGCTGGGAAGCAGATATGTAATTACCCGCCGCGATGCGGATATTCTCACGCATCGTCAGTTCCTCAAATACGCCGGGCACCTGCATTTTGATGCTCAGTCCGTTGCGGGCGCGCTTTGCGGCGCTCATGTTCGTGATATCCACGCCCTTGAATTTTACTCTTCCGGAGGATACCGGGTACAATCCGGTAATGAGCTTGAACACTGTGGTCTTGCCGGCGCCGTTAGGTCCGATAAGGCAATGAACTTCGCCTTTCTGTACTTTGAAATCGAAATCCTCAACCGCCTGGATACCGCCGAACTGCTTTGAGACCTTTATCAGCTCAAGAATGGTGTTATCCTCGCTCATACCTTTTCACCTCCGTCTTTGAGTGTGTTTATCCCCTTCCCTGCGAACAGCCGTGCAAAGAATCTGTCGCAGATATCAAACAGCGAAGCAATAATGCCGTTGGGGACGAACAGTATAACAAGAATAAGAATAAGTCCGAGAATTATCAGTGCGAACTGGCTGCCGCTGGAGGAAAGCTGGTTTGCGATTATGCTGTATGCCACTGAGAATATAAGCGCCGCAGTGGGATTCTTGCGTCCTCCGGCTGCCACGAGCACGACTACCAGTGTGGAAGCGTCCAGACCGAGGTTGCTCGGTGTGATGTAGTTGCCCCATGCGGCATAGAGAACGCCTGCAAGTCCTGCGATAGCGCCGCCGACAGTGAATACGATGACCTGAATCTTCTTAACGTTGTAGCCGAAAAGCTCGCTTCTGGTACGGTTCTCGCGGATAGCGAGCAGCGCATAGCCGACCTTGGTGCGCTTGAGAACTCTCAGCGCGATGTATACGGCTGCCAGGACGATGAACGTCACGTAATAGAACGCCAACTTATCGCACTTGAAATCACCGAAATACAGTGTCGGGATCTTGGTGAGTCCGTTAAATCCGCCGAGGGCTACATCGCCTATCTTCCACTGTGAGCCTGCGGTCTGACCCATGAACGTTGCCAGCGCTATCGTGAAGCACATCGTAATAAGTCCGACGAACACATCGTTTATTCCGCCGTAGAACATGAAGTAACCGAGTATTGCAGCTACCAGCGCGGCAAGAGCAACTCCGATCAGCAGTGCCACAGGCGTCAGCGCGGTGTTTCCCCACAATTTTGCAAGGATACCGTAGGTGTAGCCGCCGATTCCGAAGAATGCAGCCTGACCGAAGCTGAAGATTCCGGTATAGCCCCAGATGAGCGCTATGCTCAGTCCCATCAGCGCGGTGGTGTAGAAGTAGGAATATACGCTGACCTTGTACGCACTCATGAATGTCGGGAGCAGCGCTGCAGCCAGTATCAGAAGTAGTGAAACGACGTTCTCAGTTGACAGGAATGATTTAAGTCTTGGTCTTAGCATGTTTCTTGACCTCCGCTTTCTTTCTGATGGAGTCTACAAGTCCGGAGAAGCCCTTGGGCACCACGCGGATAAAGATTATCGCAACGATCAGCAGACCAACTCTGCCGACGAAAGTGCCGTATGCCATTTCCAGCGCGCTTCTGACAAGTCCGAGGGCGCCGCCTGCGAGAACGGTTCCGACCAGCGGATTGGTTCCGCCGACGATTACCGTTACGAAGCTCTCCATCATGAAGTTCTGACCGATGTCGGGAGTTATGGACATGGTAGGCGCGTAAAGTCCGCCGCAAAGCCCTGCAAGCGCAGAACCGAACGCGAACGTCAGCGCGTACATCTTGCCGGAGTTCACGCCCAGGGAACTTGCGATGCCACAGTTCTGCATCGTTGCCCTTGCGTGTAATCCTATCTTCGTGCGCATGAACAGCAGGAACACACCCACTACCAGCAGCACTGCGATACCTGCCAGCACCATTCTGTAGATGGAGTATTTCGTGCCGTCAACGGTGAATGAGCCGAGCGGGGTCGATGTTCCGGCTATCGACGAGCCGAAAAGCACTCGCATTCCCTGACACATCACCAGGCTTATGCCCCAGGTCGCCACGACTGAATCCAGCGGGCGGCTGTAAAGATGGCATATGATCAGCCGGTCGATGATGAATCCGAAAATGCCTGTTCCGACAGCCCCGAAAAGTATCGCCAGCGGCAGCGGAACGCCGTTAGTTCCGAAGAATGTTGTTATATATGCTCCCAGCATGATGAATTCGCCGTGAGCAAGATTGATGATACCCATCATTCCGAATATGATCGACAGTCCCATAGCGGACAGCACCAGGAATGAGAAGTTATCACAGAACTGATATAAGTAGGTCATCTTATCACCTCCGGATAAAGAATGCCGGTCGGGTGCGGAACGAACACCGTTTCCCGACCGGCATCATTACCGTGCTATTTCATTTAGTCAAGGGGTGTGTACTGCTCATTGGGAGCGCTCTCTCTGAGATCGATGCCCTTTACGGAGGACAGCCAGTCAGGCTTTACAGCTTCCCAGGTCTTTTCAAGTGTGAGGCTGTGGTCAGCGTTGCACTTGAAGAGGTATACGTTTCTGATCGCATGGTGTGTTGCGCCGTCTACAGTTACCATACCGGCAGGGCCGTCATAGCTGATCTCGCCGGATTCAAGAGCCTTGATGACTTCTTCAACGTCTGTTGTGCCAGCCTTTTCTACGGCTGCCTTGTAGAGGTAGATACCGGTATACTCGGATTCAGCCTCCATGCCGATGTAAGGCTCATCGGGGAACATTGCGTGCCATCTGTCCTTGAAGTCGTTGGAAGCGGGAGTGTCAAGCTCCTCAACATAGGTAGCTGTTACATACATGTTTTCAAGTGCCGGAGGAGTGAATCGCTTGTGCTCATAGCCCTGTGCGATATTTACGGTAGTTGCCATCGGGCAGCCCTCGATACCGCTTGTGCCCCACTGCTCATAGAAGGAGGACTGTGCCGTGCCGACAAGCAGTGTTACGAGGAAGTCCGGCTGAGCAGCCTGAATATTCGCGATGGTGCTGGAGAACTGGGAAACCTCCAGCGGAATAAACTCCTCGCCGACCAGCTCGCCGCCGTTCTTTTCAATTTCCTGCTCCACCCACATGGTGCTGATCTGACCGAAGTTGTAGTCCGCAGCGATGATGTATGCCTTGGGACCGTATTCATCGATCATGCCCTCGATAAGCGTTGTGATCTGGTGCTCCGGGATAGCGCCGGTGCAGAATACGTTATGTGAAGCCACGCCGCCCTCGTACTGGTTATTATAGAACAGCAGCGCGTTGTTTTCCTCTACGATGGGTCTTACCGCCTCGCGGGAAGCCGATGTGTAGCAGCCCATGATGACGTCTACGTTATCCTCCAGGATAAACTTATTCATCATTTCCTGGTATACGCTGTTGTCGGACTGACCATCTGCGAATACCATCTCTACCTGCTTGCCGTTGATACCGCCGGCAGCGTTGATCTCGCTGATGGCGAGCTGTGCGCCGTGGTATTTCTGAACGCCTACCAGCGAGTTATCGCCGGAAATATCCTCAAGTACGCCGATCTTGATGGTGTCGCTGTCGGAGGCTGCCGAGCCGCCGGAGCTGCCGTCCGCCGATGAACCTCCGGCTGATGAATTGCTGCCGCCGGAACATGCTGTCAGTGTAAATGCAGCTGTTACGCAGGCGAGGATCGCGCTTAATCTTCTTTTCAGTTTCATAGTCTTTCTTTCCTTTCCTTTTGTTCAGCCGGTTTTGTGTTTCCGTGCTATGGTCATATTATAACCCTAAACACCCGGAATGAAAATGCAGTAATTTTTGATTTTCCCCCTAAAAATTATTGATTTTGCAATTTTAAAAATCAATTCCTGCATTTTACCTCTATATTAAATACAAGGCTCCGGAATATGCAGTAAAAAAGCGGCTGTATTGCCGATTGCGATAAATATGATAAATATATAGTATTGCAGGCAGTGCACCTAAAAATTTTCCGGGGTTATCAAAATATATTCCGTTGTGTAATTCTGAAAGTGCTGATATAATAAAAATCAAAGAAAGGCGGAGCATATCCGTTATAAGAAAGGAATTGACACGAACATGAGTGAAATAATCAAATGTGCCTGCGGCAGCTCTGCCGCACCGGAGTTCCCCGTATACAAAACAGCGTCGATAAACTGCGACCCCGTTCTTTTCCGCAAGGAAGAGAATATAACGCACCAGCTCGCACTGGTCGAGGAAGCTGCGAGGAACGGCGCGAAGCTCATCGCACTGCCGGAAATGGCGACCACCGGTTACTGCTGGTACGACCGCAGCGAGGTCGCGCCATATGTCGAGCCAGTCCCCGGACCTACGACGGACCGCTTCGGCGAGATAACTAAAAAATACGGCTGTTATATAGTAGTGGGAATGCCGGAGGTAGACAAAACCACAGGACTTTACTACAATTCAGCGGCGCTCATCGGACCGGACGGCGTGATCGGCTGCCACAGAAAGACGCATTCCTACATCTCCGAGCCTAAGTGGACGAAGCAGGGCGATCTGGATCACCAGGTGTTTGCAACGCCCATCGGCAACATCGGAATACTCATCTGCATGGACATACACTTTATCGAAACGGCTCGGCTGGAAGCGCTGCGCGGCGCCGATGTTATCGTACACGTCAGCAACTGGCTGGCGGAAAAGACTCCGGCTCCCTACTGGATAACGCGTGCGTTCGACAACGGATGCTATGTTCTGGAAAGCAACCGCTGCGGGCTTGAACGCACCGTACAGTTCTCCGGCGGAAGCTGTCTGATCAATCCGGACGGCACGATACAGTCCTACGCCGACCATAACGACGAGATATGCTATGGAACAGTGGATATTTCCGCAGTACGCAGCCGTAAGCTCCCGGACGGCACGGACAAGATGGAGATCCGACGCCCGGAACTTTATATGGACATCTGCTCGGATCCATACCTCTGGAATCCGCTGGATTTCTTCAGACTGTACGGCTATGACCCTCTCCCCGAAGGCAAGAAATCAAAGGTGACAGCGGCGCAGATGGATCCGGTATACGGAATCAAGCAGAGCAATCTTGCGAAGATATCTGAACTGACCGACAAGGCGCACGCCACAGGAAGCGAGCTTATTGTTTTCCCGGAGCTGTGCTGCACCGGAACTCCATCGGATATCGCGGCGGCAAGCTCTCTCGCCGAGACCGCCGACGGTGACACGGTCCACAAGTTAATCGACCTCTCAATGAAGTACCACATGTACATCTGCGCGGGTTTTGTAGAGACCGACGGCGAAAATCTGTACAATTCGGCAGCGCTCACCGGACCGGAAGGTCTTGTCATGGTTTACCGCAAGCTCCACCTCAATGCTTCCGACAAGAGGTGGAACGCCTGCGCCGGCGAGGATTTTTCACACGCGAATATCCCGCTGGGTCGTGTGGGTATCATGATTGGCTCCGACGCCATGGTGCCGGAGTGCGGAAGAATGCTGGCGCTGCGCGGTGTGGATATCATTCTGTGTCCGTCTGCGGCTTCTTTCCCGGAGCCTTACGGGCTTCCCGCCACGACTGCATGGCACAACTATCCGATACCCCGTGGAATGAGCACCATTCACTGGCACCTCTGGCGCGTCAGAGCCGGCGAAAACAACTGCTACACGGTATTTGCGAACAGGACTGACAGCTGCTTTGGCAGGAGTGGTGTTTTCGGACCGGATACATTCAAGTTTCCGAGGGACGAGGTAATACTCCCCGCTTCCGGCGAGGAGCTTGGGACAATGGAGATAGACACTTCAAATCTTAAGAATTCAGTTTACCCCACGAACGTGGTACGCCGCAAGGATCTTGTATGCATGCGCCAGCCGCTGTGGTACGATCTGCTGATCGACCCGCAGCCGCCGGTTCTTGGGATAAAATAACAAGGAGGAATTTACTATGCTGAAAATAGCTACTATATGCATGAACTGCTGCTACGACAAGGGTGCGAACCTCGCAAAGTACCTTAAATTCATAGATGAGGCGGCGGATAACGGCGCGGACCTGATACTTCTTCCGGAACAGAGTCTCCAGGGATATCTACGAAATCTATCGGCGATGGACTGTGGCACCGACCAGTCGAAAAATGAATTCATCTACCAGTACGAGAACGCGGAAACTGTCCCGGACGGACCGTCTGTACAGGCAGTCACAGCAAAAGCGCAGGAACGCGGCGTATACGTTGCGTTCGGAATGACAGAAAAGGACAGCAAAGAATACTGCAAGCTTTACAATACCGCAGTGCTCGTCGGTCCCGGCGGATTTATCGGAAAATACCGCAAGGTGCACCAGCCCGGCGACGAGGTACATGTCTACTATCCCGGAAACGAGTTTCCGGTGTTCGACACGCCCATCGGAAAGATTGGCATGCTGATATGCTATGACGCGTGGTTCCCGGAAAGCTCACGGGCGCTGACACTGGGCGGTGCGGAGATAATTCTGAAACCGACGGCGACCTGCTTCACCACTCAGCCGCATGATTACGAAACCGACCACGCATATTACAGCTATGACCTGTGCGAGCGTGCAAGTGCGCTCCAGAACAGCGTTTACTTCATCTCGGCAAACCAGACCGGCGTCTGCGGCGACTGCGATTACTTCGGGCACAGCAACATCATCTCCCCGGCGGGCAGGATACTTGCAACAACAGATAACAAAGAGGGCATCGCATACTATGAGATCAATGATCTGAAACGCGATATTTTCTGGGGCAGAGAACAGTTCGCTGGTCTTAACTACATCAAGGACAGGAAGCCTGGCGCATATTCAGCCCTCGCAGAAAGCAAGAACGTTTAAAACGTTCAATGCATCCGGAACTACGGCAATCCGATCGTAATATAATCACACAAATTGAATAGCGGAGATCACCTGATCTCCGCTCAGCTTGTCGAAAAAGCCATCTTTCGTAGAAAAAGAAAGATGGCTTTTTGAATATTAAGCAGCGAGGAATATGAA
>CAKSEO010000059.1 GCA_934446565.1 uncultured Oscillospiraceae bacterium
GACGGCTACGCCTTACGCTGTGCGCGTGGGGCGGATGTTCGGCGGAAAAGTCACTTTAGTGACTTTTTCGACGGTCTCACATGGCGCCGCTTTAAAAAGCGGCGCCATGCGCTGTTATTTTGCGGACTGTTCCGGTGCCCTGCGGCAATTTTCCAACAGGTCTTTCAACTGCGCTATCGGAACGAAGAACGGAGTCTCACTGTCGTCCTCCATCTCGATGACCAGCAGCGCCTTGTTCCCCCAGTCGTTAATGGTTATCCTGCGTATAGTAGAGGCTTTATCTGATTTCGTATTGATCGACTTCAACAGGTCATTCATGCGGACAAAACCGTGTATTCTGCCGCTACTGCTCGTCCTGAAGGACAGTTTCTTTGCAAAAGGTCTTTCAATATCGATTATCACCTTTATCTCCGTTATCCCGCCGGGCAGGTCGGCTTCCGTGCGATGCACCGTGCGGAACATCTTTGCCGGAATATAATCCTCAAGCTTTACCGTCGGAGCGTCTGCGTAGTGCTGTGAATTAGCCATGCTTCATCGATCCTTCCTGTCAAAGAGTTGCGTCTACCTCGGAAAGTACCTCGTCCAGCTTCACCATCTCCTCACGGAGCTGCTCCGGAGTGATGATGAGCGGCGGGCATACAAGTATCATGTTCTCGTGTGAGTATGTCATGAACTTCTTTGCCTTGAGCTTACCGATGATACCGCCCATAACGCCCAGCTTGTCGCCGCCGTAGGGTACCAGCGGCTCGCGGGTAGCCTTGTCCTTTACCAGCTCGACTGCCGAAAACAGTCCGATGTAGCGTACATCGCCGACGCACTTGTGCTTTGCCTTGAGTTCCTCAAGTATCTCGCCGAGCACCTTGCCGCTCTTGTTAACGTTATCAAGGATGTTGTTGTCCTTGTAATAGTTCAGGCAGGCAACGCCGGCTGCGCAGGCAAGCGGATGTCCGCTGTAGGTCAGACCACACTGGAGTACATTGTCGTCAAAATAATCCGCGATCTTCTTGCTTACAGCAACGCCGCCAAGCTGAACATATCCGCAGGTGACGCCCTTTGCAAAGCTTACCAGGTCAGGCTTTACGCCGAAATTCTCGAAGGCGAACATCTTTCCGGTGCGTCCGAATCCCGCCATTACCTCGTCGCATATCATCATGATACCGAACTCGTCGCAGATCTTACGAACGCCTGCAAGGTAGCCCTCCGGAGGAATGATGATACCATTGGAACCAGTTATAGTCTCCATTACGATCGCCGCTACAGTGTCAGGGCCCTCATAAATGACCTGCTCGCGGAGCTTGTTGACATAATATTCGCTATACTCTTTCTCGCTTGCAAATGGCAGGTTGTCACGGTACATGTACGGGTCGAAGAACTTCACGAATCCGGGAATGCCAGGCTCCAGCGGATATCTTCTCGGCTCGCCGGTAAGATTGCCCGCGCCGAATGTGGAGCCGTGGTAGCTTCTGTATCTGGAGAACACCTTTTTCCTGCCGGTGTACATTCTCGCCATCTTGATGGCGTTCTCGTTAGCGTCAGCGCCGCCGTTGGTAAAGAACACCTTCGCGATGTTATCCGGCATAAGGTCTACGACCATTTCGGCAAGCTTGGAACGGCTCTCACACGCGTAGCTCGGACCCACAAAGCAGAACTTCTCCGCCTGTTCCTTAATGGCGTCGATGATCGGCTTGCAACCGAATCCTACGTTGAGGTTGACCAGCTGGCTGGACATGTCGGTGTATCTGTTTCCGTCGTAGTCCCAGAAGTAGATACCCTCGCCCTTTTCAACGGCGATGGGGTTCAGGTTTCCCTGCTTTGACCATGACTGTAAATTGTACTTGGTGTGGTTGGTTATGATCTCAGTTGCATTCATAAGAATCGTCCTCCATTATCAGCTTCGAGTTTTCCATATTGAGCAGTTCCCTTGCCCGGAAAGCCAGAAGCAGATTCATTTTATCCTCGTCGCTGAAGCTGCTGTCGAGGAGTTCCCGGATCTGCTTCAGCTTGTAGTTCACCGTGTTGCGGTGAACGCCGAAGATATCCGCGACCTCCTTCACGCTGCAATCGTTCTCGAAGTAGCAGCGCAGCAGCTCGGCGCAGTCGGTGTTGTTCTTGGCGTCGTAGTCGAGCAGCTTACCGAGAGTGGAGTCAACATAATCCGAAAGGATACGTGAATTCTCCACGCCGAAAAGCAGCTTGTAAACGCCGATGTCGTGATATTGCATGACAGGAGCTTTCTTCATCACGGCAAGTCTCATCGCGGAGACCGCCTCGCGGTAACAGGAATGTATCCCGTCATAGCCAAGCCCGCTGTCGGAAATGCCGATGTGTACCCCCGACGGCTCGGAACAGCTCTCGCTCACTGCCGCCGCGAGCTGCTCGGCGAGCCGTCCCGCCTCCTGCGGAGTGATATGCTGCCGGACGATAACGAGGAAGTTCTCCTGAATGAATATGCAGGATGGATACTGCGGGCTTGCGCATATCTTCCGCACCAGGAACCTCATACTGCGCCACTCGTCGCCGCTTCCGGGCTTATCGGGATGGGAGAGCTGAGCCGCCATAAGCGTGTAACTCACCATATCATGAAATCCGCGCCGCTCCAGTATCGGCGCGTACTCATCGCGGTTCCCCGGCGCGAAGAACAGATTGCGGAACGCCCCCGCGAGACTGGTCTCGCTCTCCTCGTTGCTGACTATCCTGTGGCAGAAATCGTAGGTCATGTCGATAAGCTTGACCGACCACGGGACCACGAACAGCGGCAGCGCATTGCTCTCGCAATATTCCGCAACATCTTTGGGAACGGCGTTTATGTAGGGACCGATATTCACGACAATACCGGCGGCGTTTTTTTCCTTTAAGTGACGTGCGAACTCAAGAAGCCAGCCATTTCCCTTGTGGCCGATCCCAGTGGTGAAAACCAACTCGTTTCCGTGCATGAAATCCGGCACCTCGCTGTCCTCAACGATGTGCACCCAGCGGACGAAATTATCCATTCCCGCCCTGCCAGCGACAAGCTTCATGCCATAAGTCTTTTCGGCGTTCGCGCATATTCTTGCAAGTGTTATCGCCATAAACGCCCTCCTCTCCTGGACGCCTCCCAAAACAGGAATAAGATTTTAAGAGACGCCTTTTATCTTCCGGGTTTCTTCACCCGTTTGCTGTGGGATATCGAGCCGGTCGGACATACCAGCGTACACAGCAGGCAGCCCACGCAGTTCCCGCCGGTAAGGTGCGGTTTCCTGTCCGCGCCCATCGCTATAGCCTGATGTCCGCCGTCCATGCAGGAAATGTAACATCTTCCGCAGCCGACGCAGCTTTCCTTGTCGAACATCGGATATACCACCGTGCTGCGGTCGAGATCGTCCGCCGGAACTACGTTTGCAAGCGCCGAGCCGGTCAGCTCGCTCAGCTTTGACATTCCACGGGACTTGAGATACGCCTGCGTTCCCGAGATAAGATCATCTATTATGCGGTATCCGTACTGCATGACCGCCGTAGTTATCTGGATATTCTCGCAGCCAAGCACGATGAATTCCAGCGCGTCATGCCAGCTTTCGATTCCGCCGATACCGCTCAGCGGCATTCCGGAAAGCTCCGGACAGACCGCCATATCGTGGATGAACCGCAGCGCTATCGGCTTTACCGCCTTGCCGGAATAACCGGAAACGGAACACTTTCCGTTAACGCTCGGGAATGACACCATCGTATCAAGGTCGATACGCGTCAGGCTCTTTATTGTGTTTATCGCGGCTATGCCGTCCGCGCCGCCCTCTTTAGCAGCTACCGCGGGGACTTCCATGTTGCCGATGTTCGGAGTCATCTTCGCCAGAACCGGGAGCTTCGTACCGCGCTTCGCAGCGGCAGTGTAGGCTCTCACCAGTTCCGGACTCTGACCGACGTCGCTGCCCAGCCCCTCCCCCACCATCTGCGGGCAGGAGAAGTTGCACTCGATGATATCGCAGCCAGCCTCCTCAGAAAGCCGCGCCAGCTCCGTCCATTCCTCCTCGGTGCTGCCCATTATCGAGGATACTATCACCTTTGTCGGGAAATCCTGCTTTAATCTCCGAAGTATATCGAGATTCTCTTTCAGCGGGTGATCGGATATCTGCTCGAGATTCTTGAATCCGACGAACGGGGTCGATTCCTTGCCGATGGCGTCAAACCGCGGGCTTACCTCGTCCGGCTTTATGAATCCTATCGTCTTGTAGACCACGCCGCCCCAGCCGGCTTTCAGCGCGTTCGCGCACATATCGTAGCCGCTCGCGACCACCGACGATGAAAGGAAGAACGGGTTCTCGCACTTCACTCCGCAGAAATCCATCGAGAGATCGGCGGTGAGTTCCTCAGCACCTATAGGTTCAGGAGCCGCGCTTATCATCTCGCGAATCTTCACCGGAGATTGATAATGCAGACAGGCGCTTTCACAGGCTCCGGGACATCCCGCGCACTTCGCGGCTGCAACGTATCCTGCGCCTACCGCTTCGTTCTCAAATCTTACCGCCCTAACGAACCGCGCCGGGTCGAATCCCTCCGGACAAGCCGCCGTGCAGGGAGCGTCCGCGCACAGCATACAGCGTGCCGCCTCGTTATTTAGGATCTGTTGTGCGTATTTCATATCGTTACCTCCTGCACGGTCTGAATTTATTTTGCCTTGTGCTTGGCGCACTTAACGAACTTGCCCCAGCCGCGCTCGCCGACGAACTCGCCGTTGTCGAACACAAGCTTACCTCTGGAGTAGGTCTGCACGGGATAGCCGTGTACCTTTACGCCCTCCCAGATGGTGTGGTCGCAGTCGGAATGCATGTTCTCCTGATGTATCGTGAAATTCTTTGCGGGGTCGTAGATGACGATATCCGCGTCCTTGCCGGGAGCTATCTCGCCCTTTTCGGTGCAGCCGAATATCTTCGCCGGATTGGTCGAGCACATCTCCACCGCCTTTTCAAAGCTGATAACTCCGTCGTTCGCCTTGCCGAGCATATAAGGATACATGTTCTCGATCCCGGCGCAGCCGTTCGGTATCTTACGGAAATCGTTCAAACCCCAGTCCTTTTCGCTCTGCTGGAACGGGCAGTGGTCGGTAGCGATGGTGTCGATATCGCCGCGCTTGATAGCTTCCCAGATGGCGTCCTGGGACTCCTTGCCTTTCATAGGAGGAGAGCATACGAAGTTACGTCCGTCTGCGCGCTTGTATACGTCGCTGGTAAATTCCAGGTACTGCGGGCAGGTCTCTGCGTAAATTTCGTAACCCTCGTCCTTAGCCTTTGTGACCGCCTCAACGCCCTGCTTATTTGCAAGATGAACGATGTACAGCGGAGCGTTCGCAGCCTTCGCAAGATTAATGGCGCGCTCGTCCGCCTCGCCCTCTACGAACTCCGGACGGCTCATGTAGTGGTACCACGCGTCGGTCTTGCCCTCGCTGATGTACTTCTCGGTGAGCGTGTTGACTAACTCGTTGTTCTCGGCGTGTACCGCGATAAGAGCGCCAAACTCCTTGGACTTCGCCAGGAGCTGGTAGAACACGCCATCCTTTACGCCGAAGTCGTATACCATGAACACCTTGTAGGAAGTGATACCGATGTCGCAGGCGTCCTTTATGCTGTCCAGCAGCTCGCCGTGGATATCCTTTACGCCGATGTGGAACGAATAATCCACCGCCGCGTCAGGAGCCGCGAGAGCGTTCCTGCGCTCAAAAGTCTGCGTCATGGTTTCGTTGAAATCCTGTAACGCGAAGTCGAAAACGGTAGTAGTGCCGCCGCACGCCGCCGCTCTAGTTCCCGCGAAGTAATCATCGGAGGAAACCGTTCCGCCAAACGGCATCGCGAGGTGCGTATGAGCGTCGATAGCGCCCGGGAGCACCAGCTTGCCTGCTGCGTCCACCACCGTCGCGCCGGGGATATCCGGGATACTGCCGACTGCGGTGATCTTGCCGTCCTTTACTGCAACGTCAGCCTTGTAAGAGCCGGTGGCGTTGACCACTATGCCGTTTCTGATGATCATGTCCATATCGAAAGCCTCCTTGTTTTGTTCTATCCTGATGTGGCAAACTTGCATTTGTCGGAAAACCGGGCGGAGCTGCTCCCCGCCGGGCTTTCCGACAAACCCTCGCCGCAGCGGGGGTCTGCCGGGAATGAAACCTGTTTTGTTTTTCGGGAAAATCAATTTACCATAAGGCATTTAAAGGATAGGCTTTGTGCCTGCCATTGTATGCCTGACGACGGAGATGCGCCTTTCTCGCAAACCTGTCAGCCGCCGTAGTTGGAATTCTTGTATACCAGTACCAGACCGGATCTCTGATATACCTGTGCAACCTCCAGCAGCTCCATGCCGCCCGCGTTAGCGTTGATGAGGTTGGATACCCATGTTACGCCGAAATCAACGGTGCCGTTGTAAACCGCAGTGGTTTCGGAGATATCGCCGCCGCCGGAAATGATGTCGACATCAAGACCCACCTCGTCGTAGTAGCCCTTAGCCTCTGCAACGTAGTAGCCCATGAACTGAGCCTGCGGCAGCCACTTGAGCTGTACGGAAACGGAGGTCTTTTCGGGAGCGCCGTCAGCCGCCGGATCATAGGTGAGGAAATCAGTGCTGCGGATATCGTCCAGCGTCAGGGAAGCCAGCTTATCCTTTGCGGCGCTGTCCTCAAGGATAATGTACTGCTTTGCGAGGTCGAGGGTCTGCTGCATTGCTGCTTCGTCCATGTTGCCGACGTCAGCGGCGGAAACCGCATTGCCGTTCATGTCGGTGGTTACCAGTTTTGCGACTTCGGACGCCATGTAAGCCTGGTGGTCGGCGGATACGGATGAACCAGCCTCGAATACGATCTCGGCTGCTTCGTCCGGGTGCTCGCAAGCGTAAGCCCAGCCCTTCATGGAAGCGGAAACGAACGCCTTAACGGTATTCGGATTCGCCTCTGCGAATGCCTTGGAGGTGAACAGATTATCCTCCAGCATCGCAACGCCCTCGTCGTTCATGTCGATGATACTTACGGTATCGCCGTAACCGTAGCCGCCGTCGTAGTCGTTCTTTACAAGGCCGAGCTCGTTATAGGTCATTGCGGAAGCCAGCTTTACGCTGTCGCTGTCGAACTGGTCCATTGTGAAATCCTGTGTGATATAGTCAGCGGGAAGTCCGTACTTTGTTAGCAGAGCCTGGATCTCATACTCGTTGCCGAGACCCCAGTTGCCGACAGTGCTTTCAGCTGCTGCGGACTTGATGATGTCCTCATGGGTCATTGCTCCTGTGGAAGAATCGGAGCTTTCCTCTGCCGCTGAGCTTTCTGCTCCGGAGGATTCAGCTGCCGAAGAACTGTCAGCAGCGCTGGAGGAAGATGTGCTCCCGCTGCTGGAACTCCCGCCGGAACATGCGGTGAACTGCATGCATGCGAGGATAGCCGCAACTCCTGCTAATAAGAATCTCTTTCTTTCTGCTTTCATAGTGTGTACCTGCCTTTCTTTATACCTTTTGTTCTATATACCTAACGGGAGCGTTACGCCCTTCTCCGTTTAAGCACCATACGTTCAACCAGCATGAGAATGATGTACATTCCAATTCCTATCGCGCATGCTGTCGCGATGTAAGCCCACGCCGTGGGGTACTGCCCTTTCACGATGTTCTCGCGTATTTGCCTGCCTACGCCTACCGTGTCCTCCGCGAAATACTCCGTTACCAGCGCGCCTATGACGCTCGCCGGAACGCTGACTCTCAGCGCCGTGAACACATACGGCAGCGAGTTCGGCAACCTCAGCTTCGTGAAAACCACGATTTTCGGCGCTGCGTAGGAGGTCATGAGATCCTCGGAGAACGGTTTCAGCTCGGTCAGCCCGCGGAATGCGTTAACGCTCATCGCAGCCGTACAGGATATCGTCACCACGATTATCTTCGCCAGCGTACTTCTGACGGATACCTCGTTGCTGACGTCACGCGTCCAGTTGTTTATTACCGGAGCAAGGGCGACTATCGGTATCGCATTGAATGCGGAAACTATCGTAAGTCCGCCCGCGCCCCACTTGCGAAATATAGACGCGACCACCGCGATGAGGTACCCCAGGATACTTCCTGCGGCAAGCCCGCCCAGCGCCACTATCAGGGTCATCTGTACCTGGCTGCCGATGCTGTCCTTGTTCTGGGAGATTATCTCGCCTATTCGCGTCGGGAGCGGAAGCGTTATCGTGTCGGTTCCCAGCCAGGAATGTAACACCTGCGTCTGCCACAGCACGAATATTATGATACCGAACAGCAGCGGAAGCCCCACGCTTGAAAGCATTCCAAGCCATTTCTTTGTTTTCATGCTATCCCTCCTCAGTCACTGGACTTGCTGCGTTTGTAGGGGCAAAGCAACCTTTCGATAAGTCCCATCAGAACGAAACTCAGAATACCGATAACCGCGCTTATCAGCACGATATCCCAGAACACCAGACGGGTCATGCCGCCCTTGAGCGACTGCGAAAGCATGCATCCAAGACCGTTGCCGCCCTGTAGCGTATCCACCAGTATCGAAGCGGTTATCGCCATCGGCGCTGAAATTTTCAGTCCTGTGAAGAAATACGGAATACACGCCGGGATAAGCGTCTTGATGTATAGCTGGAACTTATTTGCCGCGTAGCTGTACATCAGTTCGTGCTTTTCTTTCTCCACCGACCGGAAACCAGCCAGCACATTAGTTGACACCGGATAGAATGTAAGTATCGCTGCGATCACGATTCGTGCAGAATTGATATCGCCGGTTATCGAAAGGATTATCGGAGCCATGCCCAGGATCGGTATCATCTGGATTATCATAAGATACGGAAACGCTATCTTCTCGACCACCCTCGACAGATTCATCAGCAGAGCCAGTATGTAGCCCGCCGCGATACCTGCAAGGAATCCTATGCCCGCGCGGGAAAGCGTTTCGCCGCACGCTGTTCCGATAAGCTCTATCATCGTCATTTTTCCGGTGACTTTCTTGTCGCTGAAAAACGAACCGATTATCTCGTAAAGGTGCGGAAGTACATTCACCGGAGTGCGCTTTGTCGCCGCAACGATACATGCGAATATCTCCCAGATGACCACTATCCCGAGTATCCAGACCAGCGTCACCATGTGCTTTGAATGTACGAAGCGCTTCAGCGCCGGGAGCGGTCCGCCGCGCGCCTTTTTAGCTGTTGTCATGCCGTTCCCTCCTCAAACTCCCTCGAAGCTGCCGCGTACCTTTGCAACTAGTTCAGTGAACTCCTGCGTATCCGTCATGTCCAGCGTCCGGGGTCTCGGCAGGTCGATATCGACTACTGCGGAAAGTCGTCCCGGATGCGGTGAAAGCACGCATACCCGGTCGGAAAGGAACACGCTCTCGGAAATGTTGTGCGTTACGAAAATTACCGTTTTGTTTGTCTTGCGCCATATCTTCAGCAGGTCGATGTGGAGCTTTTCCCGTGTGAACTCATCCAGCGCCGAGAACGGTTCGTCCATCAGCAGTATCTCCGGACGTATCGCCAGCGCCCTCGCAATACCGACTCTCTGCTGCATGCCGCCGGAAAGCTGATTCGGATAGTGATTTGCGAAGTTCGTCAGCCCCACCATCTCAAGCATGCTGTCCGCGATGTCCTCGCGCTCGTCCTTGGGGACGTGCATTATCTCCAGCGGAAGCATTACGTTCCTGCGTACTGTGCGCCAGTCGTAGAGCACCGGGCTCTGGAATACGATACCGTATCTCTGCGCCAGTCTCGCTTCCCGGGGAGTTACTCCGCCGACCGTTATCTTGCCGGAGGTCGGATGGAGCAGATCCGCGATTATCCTTAGGAGCGTCGTCTTACCGCAGCCAGAGGGACCGAGCAGCGAAATGAATTCGCCTTTTTTGATGTCCAGCGTTACGTTGGTGAGCGCCGTTACATCGTTTCCACCCTGGTCCTTGTACACCATGCCTATGCTGTCAAGCATGATCTCTGTTTTCTCGTTTGCCATATCGATCACTCCTTATAATAAAAAACAGGGCAGCAGCGTCATCATTGGCGCCATTGCCCTGATCTTCTGATCTTTCGATTTTGCAGGATTCGAAATTGATTTATTCACTTCTTCGTTTCCCTTGTTCATGATACAAGTATACAGCATAATCTCCATTCTGTCAATGTGACAGAAAACATTTGGAGCATTTATACAACATTTTTTGCACATCAACACTAGCATTATATGCAAAATCAACACACTAATGCCGCTTTGTGCTACAGCATAACCACGTTGCATGTGCTACAGCACATCTATTCTTTTCTATTCGGAACGAAATCATCAGCATTTGGGCTCTTGAAATTTGTAAAACAGATCTTTGCAGAAATGAATTTTCAGCAAAGGTGAAAATTCATTTATCTGAAATATGCGATTCCGGGCAGCCGAAGCTGCCCGGAATCGCATATACTTATAACAATCAGTCATTGTCAGCCTTGAGAACTGCATTGAGCATTACAGTCGCGCCCTCTGTGCAGTGCTCCACGGAGCTGAATTCCTTTTCGCAGTGGGACAGGCCGTCCTTGCTCTGTACAAATACCATCGTTGTAGGTATCATGTACGCACAGAACTGTGCGTCGTGACCTGCGCCGGAATGGATATACTGGTGCTTGATGCCAGTCTCCTCAGCGGCAGCCTTGACATAGCTTACAAGCTTCTTATCATAGTAAACCGTGTCGCGGTTCCACGCCTTGACTACCTCGCATGTGCAGCCCGCCCAGGTCTTTTCTGCACAGCTCTTGACGATCGCCAGCACCTTTTCAAGCACCTTGGGATCCTCATGGCGTGCGTCGAACGAGAAATCAAAGAAGTCCGGCACGCAGGTATGTACGCAGGGATGACATACGACCTCGCCAGTCGTATAAACCAGGTCGGAATACCCGAGCTTGTCTATCTCCTCATGCAGATAGCACAGCGCCTGCGAAGCTGCAAGGAACGCATCCCTGCGCTTAGGCATCGGGAATGTTCCTGCGTGGGTCGTCTGACCATAGAATTTAAGGCGGTAGTTGAACATTCCAAGCACACAGTCAACAACGCCGATATCGTTTCCTGCATCCTCAAGGATAGGACCCTGCTCAATGTGAGTCTCGAACATATACATGTACTTCTCCGGGGAAATACGATACTTCTTATCACCCTTGAAGCCAGACTTCTCCAGTGCTTCGCCGAATGTTGACTTGTTATCCAGGATGCTCTTGGAAGCCATCATATCCTCGAATTTGAACTTGCTTCGGATATCCTCCGGCAGATAATCATAGCAGATTATTCCGGAGCACATCATTGCCGGCGGGTACAGCGAGCCCTCCTCGTTTGTCCATATCATTGCGGTCAGCGGATGCTTGTGCGGGATATTGTGCTCGGCTACAGTTTCAAGCACCTCCATCGCACTCATTACGCCGAGGATGCCGTCGTAGTTGCCGCCATTCTTAACGCTGTCAACATGCGAACCCATCACGATGCGCTTCGCGTCCGGATCGGAGCCGGGGAGCGTTGCATACATGCACGCAACGTCGTCTACCTCGATGGTTGCGCCTATCGCCTCCATCCTGCGGCGAAATTCATTCCTTGCCTGGATAGCTTCCGGCGAAAGGGAGTAACGGGTGATCCCGCCGTGACCTGCGTCACCGAATTTGCTGAAAGTTTCGATCTTGTCCTTCATTCTGTCGTAGCTGCATGTGTACATAAAAACTCTCCTTTGCTTCTGTATTTTTGTCTGATAAACCAAACGGCGCCCGAAACCCATTTGAGCTTCAAGCGCCGTTGCTTTATGTACTGATTATAGCGTGTTATTTGTGCTGTGTCAACCTTTTTCGCAAAATATGCTCAAAAATCGCTGAATTTGTGCCTCTGGCACATCGTTTTGTTGTGCTGCTGCACAGTGTTTAATCCCACAGCGAAGCGTAAATGTCCAGTATATCCTGCTTAGTAACTTCCCTGATGGTATTGGCAGGACTTCCGCTGGCAAGCGCGTCGTCCGCCATCTTGTCCATTGCAGCAAAGAACTTCTCGCGGTCTATGCCGTATTCTGCGAGCGTTGGTATCTCGACATCAGCGCACAGCTTTTTAAGTGCATTCAGAAGTTCCTGTGCTGCGGCAACGTCGTCAGCGTCGTCTGAAACTCCAGTCGCACGCGCCGCGGCAGCGAATTTTTCCGGAGCGCCCTGCGCTGCGAATCCCAGGCACTTTATATCCAGCATAGCATTTGAAATCCCATGGGGAACATGAAACAGAGCGCCTATCGGACGGCTCATTCCGTGCACGATCGTAACTGACGCATTGTTTATGCAGACTCCCGCCTCATAAGCCGCAATGAGCATCTGCTCCCGCGCCGACTCGTTTTCCGGCTCATTATACACCGTGGGGAGGTTCGCAAAAATACGCTTCATTGCTGACAGCGCGAATGTATCTGTTATCGCGTTAGCCTTTCTGGAAGTGTAGCTCTCGATGGCATGGGTAAATGCGTCCATACCTGTCGCAGCTGTAACGGATCTGGGCGAGGATATAGTGTAGGAATAGTCCAGCACTGCAAGGTCAGGAAGCAGCTTGTCGCCTTTCAGCAGCATTTTGATGTCCTTTTCAGTGTCGGTGATTATCGTGAATTTCGTGGCCTCGGAGCCTGTTCCGGCTGTGGTAGGTATGAGGACCATCGGAGGAAATTCTCCGTCAATCTCCTTGCCCATATAATCCGCGATATTCCCGCCAAGCGCAGACATAGCGGCTACTGCCTTTGCGCTGTCCAGGGCGCTTCCGCCGCCGATACCTATAACGTAATCGCAGGAATTCTCATGATAAGCCGCAACTCCCGCGTTTATCATTTCGACAGTCGGCTCGCCGGTTATGCCGTCAAAAATAACGCCGTCCGGAGCATATTTCAGAAGCTCCGCTGCTGCCGCTGATCTCGCGGTGTACTTTCCGGTTACGATGAGCGGCTTTCTGCCGTATTTTGCGATTCCTGCGCGGGATATTGCGCCCTTACCGGCGATAGTCTTGCCCGGCAGCACGATCTGAAAATCCATGATGATTCCTCCTTGTTGTTCTGCACAATATTTTTATACAGGATATCCCTGCAACAATAACATACCACAAATCCCGCAGAATTGCAAGCGTTTTTTCATCATATTGCTCAAAACGGCTCTGCTATGCCGAATCCGGGCATTGTATCCCAGCACGGCTTCTGATAAACTGCAACACATTCGCGCTTTATACGACAATGAAGATCCGAATGCAGCGAGCAGCGATCCATTGCTAGATATCGCACTATATCGGCGCTGATTTTGCATACTGAAATATTATGCTGCATGTTTGAGCGCCAGCATATCTCAACCATCAATATATAAGCGTATGGGCGTACATTTCTGTACGCCCATACGTCAGACCGTCGAAAAAGTCACTAAAGTGACTTTTCCGCCGAACATCCGCCCTGCGTGCACAGCGTAAGACCGCAAGGTCGTCGCCTAGACACTTGTGCGGATAGAAGTGTTTTTTGCCCCGGGAAACCCGGAGCAAAAAACGGATTTCAAAAGCCCGCTTCGCGGGCAAATTCGATTTTTTCGACAAGCTGAAGCTCCCGCGTGCTGCGGGAGCTTCAGCTTGTCGAAAAAGTCCAGCGAAAGCTGGGCTTTTTTACGTAAATATGGTATAATAAAAAAGGGTGATAAAAATGTTGAGCAGAGAACAAAAAGAAAGAAGCCAGAGTGAAATAATCTGCATAGACGACCTTGTGCCGGAAAACCATCTGCTGCGAAAGATAGACGAAAC
>CAKSEO010000060.1 GCA_934446565.1 uncultured Oscillospiraceae bacterium
GGGTTTCCCGGGGCAAAAAACACTTCTATCCGCACAAGTGTGCGGTTTGTCGGCAACGCCGACAAACCGTGCGCGCGGGGCGGATGTTCGGCGGAAAAGTCACTTTAGTGACTTTTTCGACGGTCTGCGGCGCCGGAGATATGTCTCCGGCGCCTTTTGTGAAAAAAAGATGAAAATTCGGGCATACTACTTGACTTGGAGCACACTCCAGGTGATACAATAGTTGCATGAAACAACCGGACAAGACCGGAATTAAAGATGGAGGAAACAACATGTATCTTGAAAAAATCAACTCCCCAGCGGATGTGAAAAAGCTTAACTCCGAAGAAATGAAGAAACTCGCGGAGGAAATGCGCGCCGCGCTGATAAAGAAACTGAGCGTCCACGGCGGTCACTGCGGACCAAATCTCGGAATGGTCGAGGCTGTCATCGCGCTGCATTACGTTTTCGATTCCCCGAAAGACAAGCTTGTTTTCGACGTATCTCATCAGACCTACTGCCACAAGATGCTCACCGGAAGAAAGGACGCATTCCTTGACGAGTCAAAGTACGACGATGTGACAGGCTACTCCAGCCAGCACGAGAGCGAGCACGATCATTTCACCATGGGTCACACCTCGACCTCTGTCAGCCTTGCATGCGGTCTTGCAAAGGGACGCGACCTCTGCGGAGGAACGGAGAATGTCGTTGCGGTGATCGGCGACGGTTCGCTGTCCGGCGGCGAGGCTCTCGAGGGTCTTGACTATGCTTACGAGCTGGGTACTAATCTCATCGTAGTTGTTAACGACAACCAGATGTCCATTGCGGAGAACCACGGCGGTCTTTACGAAAATCTGAAGCTCCTGCGCGAAAGCGGCGGAAAAGCTGAGTGCAACCTGTTCCGTGCAATGGGACTGGATTACGTTTACGTCGGCGAGGGCAACGATGTTGACAGCCTGATAAAGGCATTCAGCGGCGTAAAGGGTACCACTAAGCCTGTTGTAGTCCACATCGTGACCGAAAAGGGACGCGGCTACGCTCCTGCGGTAAAGGACAAGGAGTCCTGGCACTGGCACATGCCGTTCAACATTGAGACCGGAGAGATGACCGCACAGGGCGGCGGCGAGGATTACGGCGACCTCACCGGAAAATATATGCTCAACAAGATGAAGAGCGACCCGAAGGTCTGCATGATAACCTCCGGAACGCCTGCGGTCGGCGGATTCTGGAAGAGCCGCCGCGACGAGGCAGGCAGCCAGTTCATCGACGTAGGTATCGCCGAGGAGCACGCTGTAGCGCTGGCTTCTGGTATTTCCGCGCGCGGAGGAAAGCCGGTCTACGGAGTTTACAGCACCTTTGTCCAGAGGACCTATGACCAGCTCCAGCAGGACCTGTGCATCAACAACAATCCTGTTACTATACTGACGTTTGCGGCGTCTGTCTGGGGCATGAACGACGTTACTCACCTGGGGATTTACGACATCCCGATGATGTCCAACATTCCGAATCTGGTATACCTTGCTCCGACGACCTACGAGCAGTATATCGCGATGCTTGACTGGAGCGTCGAGCAGCGCGAGCATCCGGTAGCTATCCGCGTGCCCGGCGCAGTTATTCACGGCGAAAAGCCGACTAAGGACTACGGAAAGCTCAACAAGTACGAAGTCGTTCAGCAGGGAAGCGAAGTTGCGATAATCGCGCTCGGAACATTCTTCGGCATAGGGAAGCAGGCGGCTGAGCTCATCGAAAAGAACACCGGCGTAAAGCCGACGCTCATCGACCCGGTATATATCACGGGTATTGACGTGGAGCTTCTTGAGAGCCTGAAGAAGCAGCACAAGGCGGTCATCACGCTTGAGGATGGCATTCTTGACGGAGGCTTCGGGGAGAAGATATCCAGATTCTACGGCGATTCCAGCATGAGGACTGTGAACCTCGGACTTAAAAAGGAGTTCCTGGATCGCTATAATGCGGATGAGGTTCTCCGGGCTAACGGTATCTCAGCTGAGCAGATCGCTGACAGGGCGGCAGAGCTTATCAAGTAATAACAGAGCGGGAAACAGGTCATGTGCTGTTTCCCGCTTTTTTTAGCTGTATCAATTTGTCGATTTTCAACAATTTGTGATAGATGGATTTGAGTATTTTTTTGTAGAAAAACGTTCAAAAAACAGTTGGCAAACCGTAGAAAATCTGCTATAATATGAGCATAAGCCAAAGCAAAAGTTTTGACAATAGTTTTGAAAGGAGATTATTCTATGCATACCTATTCCATCAAATTACAATTGGCAAATGTCAAGGCTAACGTAGCGCTCAAAGACTTTGAGGGGGAGATCCATCGGGCCGCCGAGTATTATAATATGGTCTCTCTTGCCGCGAGGAATCCTAAGAAAATATTGAGCGCAGAAGTAGTAGACGATAGAACGATAGAAGTCAACTTACAGAGTGAGGCGGAACTGCCATGCCCCTCAAAAGGTCTACGCATTTTTACACAGTACCTCGCGGATCTAGAAGCATTTAATCCGCTCGTAACCAGGAACACACTGTTCAAGAGCTGTGCGACAGAGCTTTACTGCATTCATGAACCGGATAAATCCTCTGAGCCCTGTAATAGGGACGAAAGCCTCGATACCCTCAGAGTCAGGGCGATCGGTTTGATTTTGAATTCTGATGAGAACACGCTGAACGAGATTATAGACACTTTTTCGGCGGCGAGGAGTTAATCGAAGGAAAAAGGGCGGAGCAGTATTCCGCCTTTTTTCTTTCACTTCTGTTCTTCTTTCCTCGACATCGCCACCACGCACTCCACATGCCGCGTAAACGGGAACATATCGAATGGCTGGATGCATTCCACATTGTAGTTTTTCGACAGCGTTTTCAGGTCGCGGGCGAGAGTGACCGGATTACATGAGATGTACACCACCCGTTCCGGCTTTATCTCCGTAAGGGCGCGCAGGAACTGCTTGTCAGCACCGGCACGCGCCGGGTCCATTATCGCTGCGTCGAAATGCACGCCTTTTTTCGCGCGTTCCCGCAGGTATTCTCCGGCGTCGCCGCGGTTGAATGCGGCATTACGGGTTATTCCGTTAAGCTTGCAGTTCTGAACGGCGTCGCGGACTGCCGCCGAGTTGTACTCAATGCCCTGGACGGCTTTAACGTGGTCGGAGGCGATTATCCCTATCGTACCAGTGCCGCTGTATGCATCGAGGAGCGTGTCGTTTTTTGTGAGCCTTGCAGCTTTTATCGCGAATTCGTACAGTCGTTCAGCCTGCGCCGGATTCACCTGATAGAACGACTGCGGAGATATCCTGAATTTCTTTCCGCATATCTCGTCGATTATGAAACCCTCTCCGTACAGCACTTCGCAGTGGTCGCCCAGGGTCAGGAACTCCGGGCTGCGGTTCACTGAAAACGTCACCGTCTTTATCGCGGGGAACTTCTTCACCAGCGCCGATGTGAAATCGCGCTTTTTCGGGAACATCGACGCAGCGCCGACTATCGTCACGAGTATCTCGCCGGTATTCTTACCGATACGCACCAGTACGTGCTTTACGAATCCGCGGTCGGTGCCCGGGTCCCAGGGGCGCAGTCTGAATGACTTCATCAGTTCGCGGATACCAAGTATCACCTCGTCGGCGCGGGGGTCGTTGACCATGCAGCGGTCTATCCCTACGATACCGTTGCGCGACGACTGGTACACTCCGGATATTATCCGCCCGCTGCGGTCGCTGCGGAATACCGCCTGCACCTTGCATCTATAGCCGCAGGGAGGCTCCATCGGAATTATCGTCGAAACCGTACCATAACTGCCCAGCAGCCCGGTCACGTCTTTCTGCTTCCATTCCAGCTGCTGCGGGTAGGTCAGATTAGACAGCTGACAGCCGCTGCATTTTTTTGCAACCGGACATTTTGAATCGTTAATCATACTTTGAATTTCTCCGTCATTTCTTTCAGCCTTGAGGATTGCTCGTCCAGCTCGACCGCAGCAGCAGCGCTCTGCTGTGCGTTTGCCGCAGTGGAGGTCACATATTTCGTTATAAGATCAGTCTTTTCGGTGATCTCGGACATGCGGTGCTTCTGCTCCGCGCCGGAATCCACTATCGCGGTTATCAGCCTGTCTACCTCGGACATCTTGTCGGTAACTCCGCGCAGCGTTTCCGCTGTGTCATTCGCGAGCTGCTGACCGTTGCGGACCGCCGCCGCAGCTTCTTCGATGAGCGCTGTAGTCCTGCCGGACGCTTCCGTGCTCTTTCCGGCAAGCGTGCGGACTTCCTCGGCTTCGACCGCGAAGCCCTTTCCGGCTTCACCGGCTCTTGCTGCTTCGATGGAAGCGTTGAGCGCCAGTATATTGGTCTGGAATGCGATATCCTCAATGGTCTTGTTGATCTCCTGTATCTTCTCGGAAGTGGAGCGTATCTCGTCCATTGCGGCAAGGTAGGCGTACAGACCGTCGCGGTCGTCGGAGTCCAGCTTCTGGTAGCCGATCTCCTCCGCGACATCGGTCACGCGCTGAGCTTCTTTCTGGAGCCATGCGTCCACCTGGTGCGAGAAATCGCTTATAGACGCCGAGGCGGCGCGGGTGATGTTCTTGGTGGAGTTCACCGCCATGAAGATGTTGCTTATCGTTGCAGTGAGTATGAGGGTCGCCGCCATGATTATGACGACGGTGACGGTGATCCGTGCTTTAAGTGACAGATTTCTCATAATAGGTCCCCTTCTGATGTTGCAAACATCAGGTTTGTTGGATTTGTATAAAATATTATAACATAATCCTGCGATTTTGTAAATAGGCAACACCCGTCAATTCACGCGATATATACTTTATGTGATGTAACGCCTTTGGAACATCAATGTGTTTCCAGAAAATGAAAACGGGGCTGTGAAGCACAGCCCCGCGAAAAGCAATTGATCAGTTGATCTTCAGCAGATCCTCAACTGTTACAGAGAAAACCTTTGCCAGGGAGATTATCTCAATATCGGTGACAAATCTCTGGCCGGACTCGATACGCTGAACTGCGTTCTTGTCTATGTCCAGATCAATGACCTGCAGTCTGTCTGCGAGCTCCCGCTGTGAGATCTTCAGCGCTTTACGCAGCTTTGCAACGTTGATTCCGCAGATGTTATTTCTTCCGTCGGTTGTTCGGTTGTTAAACATGTGGACTCTCCTTACTGTGTTTTAAAAAATTATGCGAAATCCATTCCAATAATAAAATGTTTTGCGCTTATATATTATTTTACAATATTTCGCGGTCCAAAATGACACCTAACAGAAATCAAACCAATAAATAATTAATGGTTGAGGAATATATTGGAAATAAACCTCCTGTTTGACCTTGATAAGTGCTCATTTTCACACGACTGTGATTTAATTTATGTGCCTATTTGTTGAAATTGAACATTTTTTGATACAATTTTTCTGTTATTTTTACAGTTTGAAATATATCTTCCGATGATATCCGGGAATAATATATCCGTGAACAGGTAAGATATTCGTAAAGAAATAGAAAAATCTATTTTTTCCACATGTTTTTGTTGACATGTGGATTTAAATATGCTACAATTTAAATATGTTCATTGCTTTCAGTGTTTTATGGAGGACATTCTTTTGAAAATAAAGTGGAACAAGAAGTACACCACCATCGCGGTTTACTCGCTTATCGTGATAATGCTCGCGGTGCTGTTTGTGGTATTCGTTTTTAAATTCGACTCGTTCAAGAGCGGATTTTCCTGGATAGGCAGCGTTTCTGCGCCGCTTATCTGCGGCATCGTTATCGCGTATATCGTGAATCCGCTGATGATGTGGATAGAGCGCACATTTTTCCGCAAGCTGATAGAAAACCCGCCGCCGGAAAAGGGCATAGTAATGCAAAAGCTTGCGGAATCCAAGGTAGGTTCGACCGCCGTCGTGAGGACTATCGAGAAGCACGGTCCGTCGATGGAGAAGAAGTGCCGGCGGCGCAAGGCTGCGGCTCGTGCGCTGTCGGTGACGATCGCGTATTTGATCGTGCTTGCGGCAGTTGCCGGGATATGCATTGCGGTCGTCCCGAGCGTTGCAAAGAGCGTAGTTGACCTTGCCGACCAGATGCCTGGATATATCAAGAAGTTAGACGTATTCCTTGAGGATTTCTTTGCCAACAATCCGGAGGTCGCGAACCTTATCTCGGACAGTTTCACGGAGATAGGCTCGATAGTCAAGAAAATATCCGAGATGGTGCAGCCCATGGCGGGGGACATCATGAGCAGCGTATCCTCCGGGGTCATACAGTTCGCGACTGGTCTGCTGACCGGACTGAAGAACGTGGTGATCGGGCTTATTATCGGAATATACCTGCTTTTCAGTAAGGAGCGGCTGCTGGCGCAGTCCAAGAAGATACTGTTCGCTTTCCTGAAGAACAACATCTGCCAGCGCATATTCTATGTGGGCTCCCGTGCGAATGCTATTTTCAAGAGCTACGTTATTTCCAATCTCGTTGATGCGCTCATAATTTTTGTGGCGATGGCAATAGGCTGCCTGGCCATGGGCATGCCTTACCCGATGCTGCTTGCGGTGGTCTGCGGCGTTACGAATCTGATACCGTTCTTCGGTCCGTTCATCGGTGCGATCCCCTGCGGTATCCTGATACTGCTGGTAGACCCGGTGAAGGTCATTTGGTTCGAGCTGTTCGTGCTGGTGCTGCAGCAGCTGGACGGAAACGTTATCAAGCCGCATCTGTTCGGGGGTTCGATGGGACTTCCGGCTATCTGGGTGCTGGTCTCCATCACTATCGGAGGCGGTTTGTTCGGCATCCCTGGAATGCTGCTCGGCGTTCCGGTGTTCGCTGTTATTTACCTGCTGTTTGCGGAGTTCGTTTCCTCACGGCTTAAAAGGAAAAAAATGCCCGAGGAGACAAAGGAGTACGCAGGTGATACTTCGCTGTTCCTGGACGGTTACGAGGAGGGAACGCCTCCTGAAAAGGAAGAAGTCCCGCCTGAGGAAAACAAATGATCTCGAACCTGAGCCGGCGCAGAAGATGCGTCGGCTTTTGTGTGTATTCCGTATTGTCATACTGTGGAAAATAGTTGACTTACGTCATGGGTTTTTATGCAGTTCAGCTAATTTTTTTTGCCATAGGTATTGAAGTTTAGCCATAAATATGATATAATAAACGCAAAGCGTTTATTATAGATTAAAAATCCTTGCACATACGTTCATATTTTTTATGGAAATAATCAGAAATGGCGGTGAGATCATGGCGTTTGATGACAACTATGCAGATAAAATAAACAATGCATTGGAGGAATACCGCCAGAATGACAGTGAAATGCGCAGGAGTGCGCCCGGAGCCGAGGAATTCAAATCAGGCGTCGAGGAGCAGCCGAAAGCTCCGCAGATAAAAAAAGAGCCGGTTGACGGCACGGTCGAGATAACCTTTGACCCGGAGGGAATGACCGCGAACATGATCCTCCACAAGGCGCACAACGGCGGCAGACCCATTACTTCAGCACTGGTCATGACCCAGCTTGCGAAAAAGGGGATAAATACCGGTATCGACGACCTCGACATAAAGGACATGGTAGAGAGCGGAGTTTACGAAACTCCCATCTGCATTGCCCGCGCTATCCCGCCGAAACGCGGCGAGAATGGCTCGATAAGCTACAGATACGAAAAGAAGCGCGTCCCGAAGCCGCAGCATGACGAATTCGGCGTAGCGGATTTCCGTGAGCTCAACCTTATCGTCCCGATACGGAAAGGCGATATCATCGCAGATATCAAGCAGCCCACCCCGGGCGAGCCCGGAGTCAACATTTTCGGCAGGGCGATCATGCCGGAGCCCGGGAAAATGCCCAACATCACAGTTGGCAAGAACACGCTCATGACTGCCGACGGAAAGAACATAGTTTCTGCCTGCGACGGGCATATCATGTACGGTACTGGCTGTTTCAACGTCGAGGATACGGTAACGGTCAAGTCCGACCTGGATATCTCGGTGGGAAATATCGACTTCTTCGGCGATGTGTACATCAAGGGCAACGTCATGGAGGGATTCTCGGTCAAGGCGGGAAAATCCCTCAAGATAGAGGGCACCGTATTCAATTCCGACATCATCTGCGGCGGCGACCTCACGATAAACGGCGGCGCTATCAACTCCCGGATAAAGTGCGACGGCAACGCCAAGATAGGCTTCTGCGAGAACTCCGACATCAAGGCGGACGGCTGCGTTGAATCCGCGCAGTTCGCATTCTGCACGGTGTTCTGCTATGGCGAGCTTGTCGCAAAGGGAAAGACCGGCGTTATCACCGGCGGCTCGATAACCTGCATGAAGAATATCACTGCGGGCGTCATCGGCTCGGAGAAATACACGGCGACGGAAATAAACATCGGCGACGGTTCAGTTACCTGCGCCAGAAAGCGCGCAGCTGAGGACGAGCTGAAAACGGTCATAACGATATATGAGCAGGCGGCGAAGAACGTTGACTTCCTCAAAATGCGCAAGAAGCGCCAGGGCGGACGGCTGACCGATGTCCAGTCGAAGCAGATGAAAACCGAAACGCAGAACAAGGTGTTCTATTCCGTCAAGCGCAAGGAGCTCGAGGAGTACATAGCGCAGCTGGAATCCGACCTAAAGCACCGGGACGACCTGTGCGCAAAGGTCACGGGCACGATTTTCCCAGGCAGCAAGTTCTGCATAAATTACCTGTCGCTGGACGTCACGGAGGTCTACACACGCTCCAAGGCGTGCGTCATCGACGATACCATCCAGATAGTCCCGATGTGAGATAATAGCTACATACCGCTTTGCAGCAATGCGGAGCGGTTTTTTATCAACTGAAAATGTAAACGTTTTACGGAGAACACAGATGACTGATAAGAACAATATCCGCACCTGGAGCGGCGTTTTCTTCTCGCCGCTGGACCCTGCACCGGAGAACATCCTGCCCCAGGATATAGCGCACGCTCTCTCGCTGCTGTGCAGGGCTAACGGGCATTTCCGCTGCTTCTATTCCGTGGGGCAGCACTGCCTTGCGTGCTACGACGAGGCGTGCGCACGGGGGCTTTCCCGGGAGGTCAGGCTCGCCTGCCTGCTGCACGACGCGAGCGAGGCGTTCATCTCGGATATAACCCGGCCGGTGAAACACAATCTGCCGGAATACCTCGTTATCGAGAAACGGCTCCAGGATACCATTTACCGCAGATTCGGAATCGACCCGGACGATAATGACGTAATGCAGAACGTGTCGGAAATAGACGACGCGATGCTGTATCATGAATTTCTTGCGCTCAGCGGATACCCGCTGTATGACAGCGTTCCGGAAATTGTTTCGCAGCCGGTATTTGAGTTCAGACATTTTGAGGATGTTGAAAAAAGTTACATGGAAACATTACATATATTAACGGAGGAAAAAAGATGACCGCTCAGAATATACTGTTCAACGATGGCTGGAAGTTCTGCCTGTGCGATATGGGCACGGAGCTTTCTGCGCTTTCCGACAAGCACTGGTACGATGTGGAGATCCCCCACGACTGGCTTATAAACGACACCTCGAAGCTCTACGAGACCGGCGAGGGCTGGTACAAGCGCACGTTGAAATGCACCGCGGAAATGCTGTCCGGCAGGGTGCTTCTGAATTTCGACGGAGTTTACATGGATTCCACGCTGTTCGTCAACGGCAGGGAAGCGGGCTCCTGGACCTACGGCTATTCCGCATTCGAGCACGATATAACCGATCTCCTCCGCGAGGGCGAAAACGAGCTGCTCGTCAGGGTGTGCCACCGCTCGCCGAATACCCGCTGGTACTCCGGCGCGGGTATCTTCCGTGATGTCATGCTGAAGCTGCGCCCATTGACATACATTCGAACAAACGGCGTGTATATCCATTCCGAGCCCCAGCCGGAGGGCGGCTGGACTACCGAGGTAGAAACCGACGTGGTAGGCGGGGCTGCTGACATCCGCATGCTGCTGGAGGTATTCGCCCCCTCCGGAGCAAGCATGGGCGGTTACGGTCTGGAGGCGCATTTTGACGGCGGTCATGAGAATTTCACCGCTTCTTTCAACAGCACGGCTCCGGAGCTGTGGAGCATTGACGACCCGGAGCTGTACACTCTGAAAATCAGCCTGTACAGCGGGACGGAGCTGCTCGACTGCGTGAATGAAACATTCGGCTACCGCACCGCGGAATTCGACCCCGACCGCGGATTCCTGCTCAACGGCGAGCAGCTCAAGCTGCACGGCGTCTGCATGCATCACGACCTCGGCGCGCTGGGAGCAGCAATGAACGAAGCGGCTCTGACCCGTCAGCTCCGCATTATGAAAGAAATGGGAGTGAACGCTATCCGCACCTCGCACAACATGCCGGCGCGTCAGCTGGTACAGCTGTGCGATGAAATGGGACTACTGGTGGACAGCGAGGCTTTCGATATGTGGGAGAAGCCCAAGACCGAATTTGACAACCACCGTTTCTTTGTCGAGCACGCCGAGCGCGATGTAAAAAGCTGGATAGAGCGCGACCGCAATCACCCCTCTATTATAATGTGGAGTATCGGCAACGAAATAAACGACACCATCGACCCACACGGTCTGGATATCACGAAGCGGCTGCACGAATACGTCCTGAAATACGACCCCAAGGGCAACGCGAAGCCCACAATCGGCTCGAATTACATGGGCGATGAGAACGCGCAGAAGTGCTCGGATGAGGTGAAGCTGGCGGGCTACAACTACTCCGAATATCTTTACGACGAGCACCACAGGAAGTATCCCGACTGGGTCATTTACGGCAGCGAAACCGCTTCGGCAGTGCGTTCGCGCGGAATTTACAGATTCCCGGCGGAGCTCCCGCTGCTCACCGGAGAGGACTACCAGTGCTCATCGCTGGACAACAGCGTTGTCGGCTGGGGAAGTTCTGCGATGAAGTCCTGGCGGCTCGACAGGGATTGCCCTTACTGCTGCGGACAGTTCATCTGGACTGGCTTTGACTACATCGGCGAGCCTACTCCCTACAACACCAAGAACAGCTACTTCGGCATAGTTGACACAGCGGGATTCCCGAAGGACATCTATTATTTCTACCAGAGCGTGTGGGTCAGCCCGGAGCAGAAAAAGGTGCTGCACATCGTGCCGTCCTGCTGGGATTTCGTCCCCGGTCAGGAGATAGACGTGCTGATATACTCCAACGCTCACGACGTGGAGCTTTTCCTCAACGGAAAGTCCATCGGCAGTCACGTTATGGAGCTGGAAACCAGCCAGGATATGCGCGCTCATTTCAAGGTGCCGTTCGATCCGGGAGTTATCCGCGCGGTAGGTCGGTTCGCAGACGGCACGGAGTGCTCCGAGGCGCTGCACACTCCGTCCGACCCGGCGGCGGTCGTGCTGACCTCCGATAAGGAAACGCTTCTAGCCGACGGCAGGGATATCGCGTTCATCGAGATATCCGTTTCGGACAGGAACGGCGTTCCCGTGGGCAACGCAAGGAACCGTATCCGCGTGGAGGTCTCCGGCGCCGGCAGGCTGGTCGGACTGGACAACGGCGATTCCACCGATTACGACAGCTACAAGGGCGATAACCGCAGGCTGTTCTCCGGAAAGCTCCTCGCGATGGTTGAGAGCACCCTGGAGCCGGGCGAGATCACCGTCCGTGCGTACTCCGAGGGGCTTGAGCCGGCGGAGCTGAAGCTCTGCTCCGAAAGCTGCGGGGAAGTGAGCGGCGTGAGCGTCGTAACGGAGAACAGATTCCCGGCGGTATGCCGGGCTTACACCGGGGAAGTCCCCGCAAGGCTGCTTCTCCCGGAGGTCGGCGTGAACAGCCTTACTCCGGAGCGCAGCTCGGCGGAGATACGCGCGAAGCTGCTCCCGGAGAACTGCACCTACGATGACATCAGCTGGAGCGTAGTCCGCAGGAACGGCGTGGAGAGCAATCTCGCGCAGGTCGAGGGCAGCGGCAGGAGCGCAGTCGTTACGGCTAAGGGTGACGGAGAGTTCTTCGTCCGGGCGATGGTATTCAACGGCGCGGAGCACCCGCAGGTCATCGCGGACATCCCGTTCACTGCGGAGGGTCTGGGCGCGGCGGTCCGGGACGCTTACGACTTCATTTCCGCCAGCACGCTGGACAGCTCCAACGTCCCCACCAACATCATCGAGGACGGCGCGCTCTCCAACTTCGACGGCAGGACCGTCATGACCTACAGCGATATCGACTTCGGAAAGACCGGTTCAGAGGTTATCTCGCTGTCCGTCGGGACATGCTTTGACATGCCCGTGGAGGTCTGGGAGGGAACTCCCGACGACGGCAGGCTGATATGCCGCGTGGATTTCGGCAACAACGGTCACTGGTGCGGCTTTGCGGGGCAGGATTTCCCGCTGGAGGAGCGGCTTACCGGCGTCCGCACGATAAGCGTTGTTATCGACAGCCGCGTTATTTTCGGCGGGTTCAGCTTTATCCCGGTCGAGCGTGCGTTCGACACCAACTGGGTCGGCGAGGCTGACAGCGTTTACGGCGACGATTACCGCATTGACGGCAGAAGCGTCGTTGATATCGGCAACAACGTTATAATAAACTACGATGGGCTGGACTTCGGTGCATCCGGCGCTGATTCCCTGACGATAAGCGGCGTTACCGGAAATCCGATGAACCAGGTGCAGCTGAGGTACACTCCGGCTGGCGGCTCACAGAAAACGGTGCTGCTTGAATTCCACCAGGACGGCGGCAGGGAGCAGCGGTTCGATATACCGCAGCTGACCGGGGTAAACGACGTAAGCTTTGTGTTCATGCCGGGCTCGAAATTCGATTTCGATTGGTTCAGATTTGAGTGAAAAGATGTCAGCGGATATCTGTAACCATTTTGTAAGAATATTGTAACCGTTTTGATATTGCATTTTCGGTTGGAAATGTTGTATAATATATTCAGTGAAACATCTTATGATAGTATCTGACATTATTATACATATTTCGTGAAAGGCGGTGTCCTTATTTGAGGCGAAACAAGAGGAACGAAATTATCCTGTTCTGCATAGCTGCGCTGGTTTGCGGCGCCGTTATCGCAGTTTGCATATCAGTAAGCATGAATAACCATTCCGACGAGCGCGGTTCCACCAGCGAGACTTCGCAGACTGTCGAGGAGACAAGCTCCTCCACCTCTGCGACCGAACCGGAGCAGACAGAGCCGGAGCCTGTGCAGACAGCTCCCGTAAATTCGGAGGAAACCTCCGAACCGGAGCAGCGTCCGGATTCTCCTACGGCTGACCTTGTGGTCTCCATAGCAAGTTCGCTTATCGGGACTGACTTTGTGGATGGCGGCGAAAGCCCGGAATACGGCTTTGACAATAGCGGATTCATATATTACGTGCTCCGGGAGAACGGATATATTACCTGTCCGCGTGGGGTTTCAAAGCAGGCGGAGATGGGTACCGCGGTAGGATATGACGAGCTTCGCAAGGGCGACCTTGTGTTCTTCTCTGAGAGTGGGACAGTTGCGGAATTCGGCGGTATCTACGAGGGCGACGGAAAGATGATTGCCTGCCTTATGCCGGGAACAAAGGTAAAGGAAGTGGATATCACCACGGGGTATTACACAAAGCACTTCTACAGGGGCGTGGCGATAAACTGATATTTTTTAAGGGGCTGATTCGTCGGCCTCTTTGTTTTTGGGTAAAACTATAATTTAGGCGGGTAGTGTAAAATTATCAGGCGCCCCCTATTGGGAGTCAAGGGGGGCGCGCCCCCCTTG
>CAKSEO010000061.1 GCA_934446565.1 uncultured Oscillospiraceae bacterium
TCATATTCCTCGCTGCTTAATATTCAAAAAGCCCTCTTTCTTTTTTCTACGAAAGATGGCTTTTTCGACAAGCTGAAACGGGGCTGTCAGAAACAGCCCCGTTGGTTTTATTCTTCGGAATTTGTGTTGAACTGGCTCTCGTGTTTGGTGAAGAAATCCACTCTCGGCTCGAGGAACTTCAGCTTGTGATCCTTTCCGCCGGTGAAATCCGAAATGGTGTCGAATATCTTGTCCCAGCTCCAGAAGCTCTTGTCGAGCTGGAGGTACTCAAGGATCATCTCTGTGCCCTGCGGAGCCATTGGATGGAGCAGCACTGCGGCTGTCCTTATCATATGGAACACCTGGATAAGCGCGTGACGGCGCGCCTCGTTGTCGTCCGCCTTATCGGCGTCGCCGAGGTTCTTTGCCATGAACTTGCTTGCCTTTCTGATGTAGCTGTCCAGTACATAGGTCGCCTGATGGAACTCGAAGCGGTACATGAAACGCTCGTAGTCCAGGATAGCTTTCTTAGCGTCGGCAAGCACCTGCTCATCTACGTCGCCTACCGGCATAACCCCGTCGAAGTATTTCTGCGTGGAGTAAATGCAGGTGCGGATGATACGGTTGAATACGTTGGAAAGCAGGAAGCCGTCCTTTACTACAGGATCGGGATCCTCTGGCTTTGCCTTGGGATTGTAGGGCTTGGGCATGAAGCTTACGCTGCGCTGACCGAGACCTAAGCCCAGGAAGTGCATGCGGAGCTGCTCGGGAGTGTAATAATCCAGCAGGTCTGCTGCCATAGGAGGCTTGATCTCACCGGAGCTGGAAGCTTTCTTATCCAGGAACAGGATGTGGTTATTTGCGCAGAGTATCGGCAGCTGCATTTCACCCTCCGGCGGGTCGATGGTGTTTTCGCCCTCCTTAAGTCCCATGAACATAGCCATTTCTGCAACGCCGTAGAAGTAGATGTTGTCGGCGCCGATGAACTGGTATACATTCGCGTCCTTGCTGCACCAGAACTGCTTCCACTCCTCGGGGTCGCGTCCCTGCTGCTCAAGCGCAGCCTGCGTAAAGGAAATAGGAGCCCAGAGAGATTCGGGCCATACCCAGATCGTCAGCGGATCCTCGCCCTCGAGCACCGGCGCGGGAACTCCCCACTCTATGTTGCCTGTCAGTCTGAACGGAACCAGCGTCTTTCCGGTGCGGTAACGAATGCCGTTTGCGGAGAGTATCGCGGTTGCCTTGTTCATTTCGTCGAGCTCGGTGAACTTGATGGTGAAACTGGGCTTGTTCTTTTCCTCGATGAATTCGTGTTCCGGAAGCTGATCCTTGACTGCGTTGTAGCTGTCGAGGAGTTCGTTCTTGATGTGTACGACGGGGTCGGCAAGGAACTCGGAAATAGTCTTGGAAACAAGCTGGCGGACGTTCTTCTGCTTGGATATCTTCTCCACATATTCCTTGAGAAGTTTGTTGTAAGCCGGCAGGTCGAAGTACCAGTTCTCAACGTCCTTCATTATGGGCTTATCGCCGGTGAGAGTGCTTTTCGGGTCTATGAGGTTTTCCGGCATGTACTGATGACCGAGGTCGCACTCGTCGGCGTATGCCTTTTCGCTGTGGCAGCCATCTACCGGGCACTTTCCTATTACCTGTCTGCCGTTGAGGAAGCAGCCTGCCTTTTCATCGTAGAACTGCTTGGTGCTGATACGGTGCAGGTGACCATTCTTATAAAGAGTGCGGATAAACCAGTCGGACACATTGTTGTGTATTTCGGCTGTTCTCCCCAGACCGGACGCACCGAAGATGTTCAGACTGATCATATAGTCGTCGAGGGTCTTTTTCTGAGCCTTGTGGTTTTCCTCAACGAAATCGTGGATGGTTCCCTTGAATCCCTGGGTTTCGCAAAGCTTGCGGTAGCTTTCCGCGATAGGAGATCCGTAGCAGTCGGTGCCGGATACGAAAATTACATTCTCGTCGCCAAGTCTGTCGCGCAGGAATCTTGCGTAAACGTCGGCAAATACGAACACTCCGCCGATGTGTCCAAAGTGGAGTTTCTTATTGCCGTAGGGCATACCTCCGGTGATTATTGCGCGCTTCGGGAATTCCGGACGGGGTATTTCGTGTTTTACAAATTCCTTTTTCTCTTCGCTCATTGTGTTATATTTCCTTTCTTGAAGGTGATCCGTTCCTTTTCCGATTTTGATCCCGGATATATTTATAATCTATATGATACCACATTATTGCAAAAAAATCAAGACTGGACAGGAGAAAAAAGCGTTTGTTACTTTCAGTTCTTCAAATGGATGAAATGAATTCAGAAGTGCTCGGGAAAGTTTAAAAAAATTTGTAAAAACCCTTGACAAACGCAGATAAAAGTGTTATAATAATTAAGCGTTGATGTAAAGCATCTAGTATGCGGGTGTAGTTCAATGGTAGAATCCCAGCCTTCCAAGCTGGTCGCGTGGGTTCGATTCCCATCACCCGCTCCAAGCCTTAATAAGGCTGTGTATAGGATACGCGCCATTAGCTCAGCTGGATAGAGCAACCGCCTTCTAAGCGGTAGGTCGAAGGTTCGAATCCTTCATGGCGTGCCATACATGGTGGGTATAGCGTAGCCGGTTAACGCGTCGGATTGTGGTCCCGAAGATCGTGGGTTCGATTCCCACTACCCACCCCAGATAAGAAAAGGCATAGGGTTTACCTGTGCCTTTTTCGTTAAGATCAAAAATTGGGATATAGCCAAGCGGTAAGGCAAGGGTCTTTGACTCCCTCATGCGTGCGTTCAAATCGCACTATCCCAACCAAACTATACTATCAAAACCCTGTCCGTTAGGACGGGGTTTTTGATATATGATCGAAATTAAAAACCGCGCATTAAAATAATGCGCGGCTAAAGTCTGTTATACCTTGCAATAGATGACTGCGTAGTCAAACGGGGAAACATGCACCTTTCCGTCCGCAATGCCTTTTTCGTAGCGGTCGAATGCCGGTACGAAATCGTAGAACATGTCGGTCTTGTCGTTGACGATATCGAATGTTCTGCCGCGGGTGCTCTTGTTGAGGTAGATTATTGCTGCTTCGCGGGTTATCTTGTCATAGCGTGCGAATACGCATACGTTATCGTCCACCTCGATGAACATCATGTGACCCTGCTCAAAAGCGTGGGTACCCTTGCGGATAACGCCGAGCTGACGTGTAAACTCAATGAGATCAAGGTTTTCACGTCCCCAGGGGTAGCAACGGCGGTTGAACGGGTCGCGGTAGCCCTCCATGCCAGCCTCGTCGCCGTAATATACAGACGGTATTCCCGGCAGGAAGAACTGAAGTACCATAGCGCACTTCATCAGCGAGATACCGTACATGTACTGTTGACCGTTGAGATAACGCTCCGCCTGCCAGTCCTTGCTGTTCCAGCCGATCTCATCGCCTGCAAGGCGCGTCAGCGCACGCTCGGTATCGTGGGTGGAAAGGAAGTTCATCAGCATATCTATGGCGGGCTTGGGGTAGTGGTCGAGAATAGTCATAACGCTGTCGGTGAACGCCTTTGCGTCAGCGTATTTGACGTAATTCAGTATCGCTTCCTTGAACGGGTAGTTCATGACGCTGTCGAGCTGACCTCCGATGAGGTAACGTCTGCGGACGCCGTAGCTTTCCTTGTTGGAAGCGTCCTCCCAAACCTCGCCGTAAACTATCTTATCGCCGCCCTTAGCCTTGACCGCCTTGTTGATGTTGTCAAGGAACTCGTCAGGAAGCTCATCGGCAACGTCGAGTCTCCAACCCTGCGCTCCGAGGTCTATCCACTTCTGGAGGATGCCGTTCTCTCCGCAGATGTAGTTTGTGTACTCTGGGTTGTTCTCGTTGACGTTCGGGAGCGTAGTTATTCCCCACCAGCTTTCGTACTTATCCGGATAGCCCGTGAAGCTGTACCACGGGAAATACGGACTGTTGCGGTCACGGTATGCGCCGGTATGGTCGCCGTATCTTCCGAACTTGTTGAAGTAGATGGAATCCGCGCCTGTATGCGAGAATACGCCGTCCAGGATAACGCTTATGCCCATTTCCTTAGCCTTGGCGCAGAGCTCCTTGAAATCCTCCTCCGTGCCTAGCATGGGGTCTATCTTTTCGTAATTTGCGGTGTTGTAGCGGTGATTCTCGTGAGCCTCGAATATCGGGTTGAGGTAAATAACGGTAGTTCCCAGACTCTTGATATAGGGGAGCTTCTCGATGATTCCCTGAAGGTCGCCGCCGAAGTAATCGTTGTTGCGGACTATGCCCTTTTCATCGGGCTTGTAGTAGGGCGTAGCGTACCAGTCGTCGCGCATGATACGGCCGGTCGGGACGTTTTCATGCGGCTTTCCGCTCTTGCAGAAGCGGTCGGGGAATATCTGATACATGATACCGCCGCGAATGAACAGCGGGGTGTACAGATTCTCGTCAAATACCGTGAGCTGGAAAAGCTCCTCGCCCTCGAATACGCCCTCGGAAGCGCCGCGGCGCTTGATGTAGCGGCGTCTGCCGTCCAGCACGCAGGTGAAGTAGTAGTGGTGAAGTCCCACATTGTTCGGCGTGAAGCAGCAGGAATAGATGTTGTCATCGCCGCTTTCGTCCTGGAGTATCAGTTCAATGAAGCGCTCCTTGTAGCCGGGGCGGAACATGACCAGCGTCAGGTCTGTGACGTGCATGTGCTTGGGTAGGCGGATATTGTAGATACTCGGCTGTCCACGGCGCAGCGCGCCGAAAGGGTGCTTGTACTCGTTGTCAAAGCAGTCAAAAATCGGTTTTCCCATGAATTTCTCCTTAGATGGTAATACGGAAAAAGGCGGTTAATGCCGCAGCCATACAGCCGCGGCATGCCGCCTGAAATATTTCGTGCGAAATTACTTGAGGTTCCAGATATCTCTTGCGTAGTCGGTAACTGCGCGGTCTGCGGAGAATCTGCCAGCGCCTGCGATATTGTACAGGGACTTCTTGTTCCAGTCAAGCTGGTTTCTGTATACTTCGCTGATGTAGTGCTGTGTTCCGCGGTAGCTGTCGAAGTCTGCGAGCGCCATGTAGAAATCCTTGTTCTTGATGGAGTTTGCAACTTCCTCGAATGTTGCGCCGTTGATACCGTTGTACATACGAGCCATTACATCGCGGATGACCTGGCTGCCATTGATGTAATCCTCAGGGTGATAGCCCTTCATGCGGAGCTCGTTGACCTCGGGAGTTCTCATGCCGAAGATGAAGATGTTGTCGGTGCCAACAGCCTCATGTATCTCGACGTTAGCGCCATCGTAGGTTCCGAGGGTCAGCGCGCCGTTGAGCATGAGTTTCATGTTACCGGTACCGGATGCCTCTGTACCTGCGAGGGAGATCTGCTCGGAAATTTCAGCAGCGGGCATGAGGATCTCGGACAGAGTTACGCGGTAATCCTCCAGGAATACAACGGAGAGCTTCTCGCGGATCTTCGGGTTGTGCTTGATCTCCTCGCCGATGCACCAGATCATCTTGATGATCTGCTTTGCGATGTAGTAGCCGGGAGCTGCCTTGGAAGCAAAGATGTAGGTCTTGGGAACAAAGTCAGCGTCCGGATTCTGGAGCAGGTAGTTGTAATCAGCAATGATGTTCATTGCATTGAGCTGCTGGCGCTTGTATTCGTGCAGACGCTTAACCTGTACATCAAAGATGGAATCGAGGTTCAGCTTAGTGCCGGTGGTCTTTTCAACGTACTCAGCAAATGCCTGCTTGTTCTGCTTCTTGATCTTGCCGAGCTGCTCGAGAACGTTCTTGTCGTTAGCGAATACCTGGAACTTGATGAGCTCGGAAGCGTCCTTCTTGAAGCCTTCGCCGATGCACTGGGAGAGCAGGTCGGTAAGACCCTTGTTGCTCTGGAGCAGCCATCTTCTGTAAGCGATACCGTTGGTGACGTTCTTGAACTGGGAGGGTCTGTCGAGGTACTGGAGTCTGAATACGTCGTCCTTGATTATCTGGCTGTGCAGCTTGGAAACGCCGTTTACGCTGTGGGAAGCAGCAACGCAGAGGTAAGCCATGTGGATCTTGCCGCCCTGGATAATGGACATCTTGGAAACTCTGTCGCTGTCCTGGGTCCTGTTGAACAGATCCTCGCAGTAACGGCGGTTGATCTCGCAGATGATGGAGTAGATTCTCGGGAGGATCTTCTCAACAAGGCTCTGATCCCACTTCTCGAGCGCCTCAGCCATAACGGTGTGGTTGGTGTAAGCGAAGGTGTTGGTAACGATGTGCCAAGCCTGCTCCCAGCCGTAGCCGCACTCGTCGAGGAGGATTCTCATCAGCTCGGGGATAGCGAGGGTCGGGTGAGTATCGTTGATGTGGATAGCTACCTTCTCGTGGAAGTTCTCCAGTGTGCCGTATACGTTCATGTGGCGCATTACGATGTCGCCTACGGAAGCGGCGCACATGAAGTACTGCTGACGCAGACGGAGCGCCTTACCCTCGAGGTGGTTATCGTTAGGATAAAGTACCTTGGAGATAGCGTGGGCGATGTTGTTTGCGCCCATTGCCTTAGCGTAGTCGCCGGTGTTGAAGCTGTTCATATCAAAGGACATGGACTCTGCGCTCCACAGACGGAGCTTGGAAACGCCCTTGCTGTCGTAGCCGGAAACGTACATATCATAAGGAACAGCGTTAACTGTGGTGTAGTTAACGTGCTCGAGGTGGTGGTAGTTATCCTCCCAGTACTCATTGATCTGACCGTCGAAGTGGACCTCGATAGCCTGGTCAGGAACAGGAACCAGCCAAGCGCCGCCGCCGGGGAGCCAGTTATCGGGGAGCTCGGTCTGCCAGCCGTCAACGATCTTCTGCTTGAAGATACCGTACTCATAACGGATAGAGTAGCCGGTAGCGGGGTAATCGCAGGTAGCAAGACCATCCATATAGCAAGCGGCAAGTCTGCCCAGACCGCCGTTACCAAGACCTGCGTCCGGCTCCTCGTCGAAAACGCTGTCGATCTTGATGCCCATATCCTTGAGAGCTTCCTCAGCAACGTCCTGCATGCCGAGGTTGTAAAGGCTGGTCTTGAGGGAGCGACCCATCAGGAACTCCATGGAGAGGTAATAAACCTGCTTTCTTCCCTTGGAGTTGCAGTCGTGCATGAAGTTATGACGCTTTTCCTTGAGGTAGTTGACTACTACAGAGGAAAGTGCGCGGTAGACCTGTGTTATTGTAGCGTTCTGTGAATCGGTACGGAAATCGAATTCCAGTATGCCGTCGAGCTGTCTTTTCAGCTCCTCCTTAGTAAACGGAGAATTCATTCTTTTAATTGACCCCTTTCAATGTGGCGCTTTGCACCTGTTGCTTATTTTTCACCATCTATCATTATACTATTTTCTCCGCGGAATTGCAAGGATTTAGACGCATAACTGTGAAATATAACAATGGCGACCTATTGATTTTGAGTAATTTAGACAATATTCCTAGTAGTCATTGGTAACAGTTTGAACATTATTCGACCGTGTAACGATTACAGTCAATTTAAATTAGGAAATAAAAAACACCGCCGGGCTTTTAAAGCCCGGCGGCGCATTGCAAATTATAAGTTTTATCAGTTGCCGGTGTACTCGGAAAGGGTTATCTCGATATCCACGGACTTGTCTTTGCCGCGGGAATCGGTTCTTACGACCGTTGCGGTAACTGTATCGCCGGGCTTCTTGTCCTTGAGTATTTCGGATACCTCGTCAACTGTGCGGACTTCAGTGCCGTCGATAGCGGTGATGGTGTCGCCGACTACAAGACCGCTGTCTGCGATAGCCATACTCTGGTCGATGTCAGTTACCACAAGACCAGGAGTCATGCCTCTGATAGAGCCGACATAGTCGCTGACCTGAACGCAGGTGATGCCGAGTATCGGTCTGCCGGAAACGTAGCCCTTGGAAACGAGGTCGCTGATGACCGACTTGGCGTCGTTTATCGTGATAGCGAAGCCGACATTCTCTGCATTGTCGTTGATGAGCTTCATGTTGACTACGCCGACTACCTCGCCGTACATGTTGAACAGACCGCCGCCGGAGTTACCGCTGTTTATCGCCGTATCAGTCTGGATAGCGGAGATGCTGTTGTCGTCGTAAACCTGACGGTTCAGACCGGATACAACGCCCTTGGAAACGGAGGTCTCAAGACCCAGCGGGTTGCCTATTACAACAACATCGTCGCCGAGGCTAAGATTGTCAGAATCGCCGAGGGTGGCTGCCGGCAGGTCGCTGTCGGGCTTTATCTTGAGCACTGCAAGGTCGGTGTCCGTATCGGAACCGACAAGCGTTGCGTCATACGCTGTGGAAACGCTCGTACCGTTGTTCGGGTCGGTGGTGTTAACATTTACGACGAGCTTTGTAACGGCGTAGTAGTCGTTTTCCGCAACATGCGCGTTGGTGATGATGTAGCCGTCCTTAGAGATGATGATACCGCTGCCTGCGCCGTAAAGTGTTTCCTGACCGCGGTAGTTTACGTACACCTCAATGTATACGATGGAATCCTTGACTGCGGAAACCAGGTCGCGGGTGTAGGCATAGGTGCCGTCGCTGTTGCGCTCTGCCGTTGTGGAATTGTTGTGGTCAACAACTCCGGACTGGAGCGTGTTCAGTACGTCCTGAGCGCCTTCGGGGAGACTGCTGGTGTCAGAAGATGAGCCTGCGCTGTTAGAGTCGTTTGCGGATGAGTCTGCGTTATCAGACTGGGCAGTGCCGCCTACCATAAGTTGGCTTGCCTTGTTAGCCGCGAACGCTCCGCCGAATCCTGCGCCGCCGCAGAGGACTGCAACTGCGCATACCAGCGCGATTATCTTACCGGTACGGTGAGTCTTGGGTTTCTTCGGGGTCTGCTCGCTGGAGTTCATCTGGGGCTGTGTATTCTGAAGATTCTGTTCGTTCTGTGTTTCCTGGAGGTTCTGTGTATTCTGGCTTTCGTTCATGCCGTTGTAGTCATACATAAATCATTCGTCCTTTCTTTCAGACCGGATATGTAGGGAGTGTTCCCGGTTTTCCGTATCTCCCTTGCTGTGATTAAATTATATCAGTTTAATGTGTCGATACGGTGAAACAAATTTGAATAATCAATTAAATAAAGCTGAAGAAAATGGTAAAAAACCGGCGGAATAATTCACACATCACCGCCGGTTGTTGAATTTTATCAGCCCATGCTTGCGGGAGCTTCGCTCATGGTGGGGGCTTCGTGACCCTTTACGGCTCTGTCAGCTGCGAGGGCTATCGCACATTCCAGGCGCTTTTTCTGCATTTCACAGGCGATCTTGTAGGGTTTCTTAACATCGCCCTCGTAAATAAAGCTGTTCGCATTGCAGCCGCCGGAGCAGAAGAACTTCGCCCAGCAGTTGCGGCAGCCTTCCTTGCTGTAGACGTGTACCTTTGAGAAGTAGGTCTTGATGTCGTCATTGAATGTTCCATCATAAAGGTTGCCCATTTTCCACTGCTCTATACCAACGAACTGATGGCAGGGGTAGATATCGCCGTGAGGCTCTACCGCAACGTAGTCGTTGCCGCAGCCGCAGCCGCGCAGGCGCTTGATGGCGCAGGGACCAGCGTTGAGGTCCACCATGAAGTGGAAGAAGTTGAACTTGTCCTCGGTGCGGTTGGCCATAACGTCGCAGAGCTTGTCGTACTCGGAGAATACACGGGGGAGGTCCTCCTCGTTTAGCGCATAGGGCATTGACGGGTCGGTAACTACCGGCTCAGCGGAGAGCTGGACGAATCCCAGGTCGCGCATTGCAAGGATATCGTCAGTGAAGTCGAGATTGTACTTGGTGAATGTCGCACGGACGTAGTAGTCCTTGGTACCGCGGCTCTGTACCAGCTTCTGGAACTTTGGTACGATGATGTCGAAGCAGCTCTTGCCGTTTACGGTCTTGCGGATACGGTCCGTGACCTCACGTCTGCCGTCGAGGGAGAGCACGCAGTTGCTCATTTCGCGGTTGATGTAGTCTATCTTCTCATCGTCGAGCAGGATACCGTTAGTTGTGATGGTGAAGCGGAAGTGCTTCCCGTGCTGCTTCTCGATGGAACGGGCGTACTCGACGGTCTGGACAACGGTGTCCCATGCCATGAGTGGCTCGCCGCCGAAGAAGTCGAGCTCGAGCTGCTCGCGGTTTGCGGAGCGCTCGATGAGGAAGTCGATAGCCTTCTTGCCGGTCTCGGGGGTCATTATGCAGCGTTCGCCGCCGAAATCGCCCTGCTGTGCGAAGCAGTATTCGCAGCGGAGGTTGCAGTCGTGGGAAACGTTCAGGCACATTGATTTTACCGGGGACTTGACCATAGTGTTGCTGTACTTCTCGTAGTCGTCCTCGGCGAAAAGCGCGCCATCCTTGTAGAGCTGATAAAGCTCGGCGTAGCTCTCGCGGACTTCGGTTTCGGGGTACTTCGGGAGCTTCGCGGGGAGGTCAGCGGGCATTACTTCGGACATTGGGGCGTCAACGAAATCAAGCATATCGTAGGCGCAGTCGTCCGGGAGGTGCACAGCGCCGCTGTTGACATCCAGAACTATATTGTAGCCAAGCTGTTTGAACTTGTGTATCATTGGGATCTAGCCTTTCTGTTATGTATATCTTCTCAAAAAAACTGGGCGGAACAGTTCCGCCCATCGTGTGTAATATCGGTGGATATTACTTTTCAGACTCACATTTCTGGTTTGCAACTGTGCAGGAAGTCTTGCAAGCAGACTGGCAGGAGCTCTGGCACTTGCCACAGCCGCCCTTTACAGCGGAAGCCTTCAGGTTAGCCTTGTTGATGGTTGTGATGTGCTTCAAATCAGACACCTCTTTCGTGATTGATTGCAGGGTATTATCCTGCGATTATTAACAGTATATCATATTTTCTTCAATATTTCAAGGGGGGATGAGAAGTTTTTTCAGCTTTTTATTTTCATAGCGGGAAAAGTGAAGCGGGCGGAGCTTTTTTCAGCCCGCCCGCTTCACCTTATCGCCGGAATAAGGAAACTGCTGATTTTACTTCCTGCCAGCCATTTTAATTATGTCCATGAATTTCAGCCTGCTGCCGTTATGCAGGATTATCATCTCATAGACTCTGGCAACGATCACTGCGACGAGCACCACGAATGCCGCCAGTATCAGCACTGCGACCAGCACTTCGGGAAGCGAGAGCTTTCCGAGCATGAGCGCGGCGGGAAGCGAGAACGGAGAACTTACCGGGAAGTAGTAGGAGAACGTCTGCATCATATTTTCAGAGGCAGCGCCGGTCTCAAGGCTGTCCATCGTGAACATTACCGGGAAGTACGCGAGGTAGAATCCCAGCACGCCAAGCAGGGAGTAGGGCTGCATAGCCTGCGCGAGGTCCTCCATGCGGCTGACGGACGCGCCGACAAGGGCGGCGATGAGCGCGTAGAACAGGAAGCCGAGAATAAATATCACGAATATCAGAATGAACGAGAGCGGCGTCATGCTGCCGAAGCTTCCGTTGAAAGCCTCGACTATCTCGGCGTTTTCGCCGACCTGTAATTCAGAGCTCTGAAGCATATTCATCAGGTCGCCGCCGATACCGAACGGAGCGGTCACGGCGAATGATATTCCACCGAATACCCCTATAAGCAGGAACTGTAATATCGAAACCAGACCCATTGCGAGCACCTTACCGATAACGACTGCAAGGGGACGTACCGAGGTCAGCAGCAGTTCCATTACGCGGGATGTTTTTTCTATAGCGATGGACTGCGCCACTGTCTGACCGTAGGCAAATATCATGATAAACAGCACCAGCGAAATAACGATAGGGACAATGTAGTTTATCATCGACTCGAAAACGTTCCATTCATCGGAGCCCGCCTGAATCTTGGAGGTGGAGACGTAACGCTGGGAGGCCGCGAAATCCTCTGGGGAAACGCCGATGTTCATCATATTCCGGTATGTCACCAGGCCAGAAACGATCTCTGAGAGCTCATCGACAGATTTGCTGTCGGTGTCCGGGGAATAATAGGTTTTGACCGTGTAGCCTGTAACTTCATTGCCAGATGTGACCGGAGAAACGGTGACGAGCGCTTTTCCGGCGTCCGCCTGGGAAAGCTCATCAATGATGGCTGAAACTGACTTGTCGGTGTTTCCGAGCTTTACTCCGACTGCGGTCAGGCTGTCAGAGTCCTCGGAGGTCAGCAGGCCACTGTCGTCGATCAGGTAAACCGCGTCAAGCTCCATCGGCTTACCGGAACTGAGGGAGCCTGTGATCGCGTCGCCTGCGCCCATGAGTTTAGGTATTATGTTTACTCCGCCCACCAGCAGGAACGTTATCACGCATACGATTATAGTTCCAACGATGAACGACTTCGAGCGTATATGCTGGGTGAATGTAAAGCCGAATACCTTTTTCCAGCCTCTTGCAGCGTCACTTCTCATCATCCTCACCGTCCTTTCCGACATTCCCGACCTTTTCTATGAATATTTCGTTGAGCGTTGGCTCGCGGAGCTCGTATTTTATCAGCGGCATTCCGCTTTCGATTATCTTGTTGAGGAGCGCGTGCGCCTGCTCTTCGCTGGATACGTTGAAGCTGGAGCCGTTGGGGGTTTCCTCGGTGATGTTCAGCCCGCATTCCTGCGCCATCTGGCTGATATCGCCCTCGCATTTTACGGTGAGCTTTACTCTGCCGTAACCCTTTTTTATCTCGTTCAGATTGCCCTGGAGGACTGTCTTTCCCTTGTTGAGTATCACGATATCCCGGCAGAATTCCTCTATGGTGGACATCTGGTGGCTGGACATTATGACGAACTTGTTTTTCTTGATTTCCTCGCGGATAACGCTCTTGAAAAGCTCCGCGTTCACCGGGTCAAGTCCGGACAGTGGCTCGTCGAGTATCAGCAGCTCTGGATTCGGCGCGAGTGCCGCGATCAGCTGTATTTTCTGCTGGTTGCCTTTTGAAAGCTGGTCGGCGCGCTTATCGCGGTATTCCTGAACACCCATTCGGTCGAACCAGTAGTTCAGCGCATGCTGCGCGTCCTGCCTTTTCATACCTTTCAGGGAGGCGAAGTACATGAGCTGGTCCATTATTTTGTATTTGGGGTAAAGTCCGCGTTCCTCTGCGAGGTACCCGATAGATTCCCCGGCGGTCACGAATTTCTTTCCGTGCCATGTGACGGAGCCGCTGTCCGCGCTCAGCATTCCGAGGATTATACGTATCGACGTGGTTTTACCGGCGCCGTTGGTGCCGAGCAGCGCGAATACGCCAGGTTCCTTCATTTCAAAGCTGAGCCCGTCAACAGCTCTGAAGGTGCCGTAGTTTTTGACTATATTATCTACCTTGAGCGACATAGTTCCACTCTCCTTTGGCTGTTTATATGTTGTATATACAGTATAATCTGTTGAGACGGGTTTGTCAAGGGGTTTTGTGAAATTTCTGAAAAAACTATAATTTAGGCGTGTAGAATTCGTCTTACTGCAACCCCCAACCGGGAGTCAAGGGGGACTAGTCCCCCTTGCGAGTCGAGGGCAGCGCCCTCGTCGCCGTCCGCAGACGGCGAAATCCCCAAATAAAAAAAGCGCTAAAGGGGTGCAGGGGGAAAACAAGAGTTTTCCCCCGCTGGGCGTAGAACGCGATATCCTCCAAAA
>CAKSEO010000062.1 GCA_934446565.1 uncultured Oscillospiraceae bacterium
CTAAATACCACATATCCCCGCTGTAGAAATACTGCGGGGATCGTTCGTTACATTAAATATAACGCGAACTTATTGCACTGTAGGTTTGTCAATGATTTTGTAGGAATTCAACGGGAGAAAGCCAACCAAGAGGACGCATCGGACGATTATTAGACCGAGCGAGATGGTCTTTTAACTGCTGATTAAGGTCATCACAAGAAGAAAAATTGTGGCAGGAATAGAATTTGTTATGATCTTCGTGGTGGCTGCGTTCAACCTTGCCGTTGTGGCGAGGAGTATAGGGCTTTATAAGCTTGTGGTATATACCGAGTTTGGCAGCGGTAGTCTGGAACAGCGTAAGCTTTTCCTTTAAGCCTTGAATAAACCTTGTCGTAAATTCAGGACCATTGTCGGTCTGAACGCATTCAATCCTTATGCCACGGCGTTTATACCATTTCACAGCTCGTATAAGGAAATCAGCCGAAGAATAAGTGCTGTGTTCCTCATAGCCATAAACAAAGCGAAGTCTGGAAAATTCGTCAATAGCAGTGTATTGATAGAGCTTCTGTTCCTTATTGGCGAGGCAGCCCACAGGGACAAACTTGACATCTATTTGGATACGCTCTCCCGGATAAGTCATTTGTTCGTAGGGCTTGGGCTTATAGGTTAGCTTTGCTGGAGCTTGCGGAAGCAAAGCCAACCTTTTAAGGACTCGATAGAGGCTCTCGACCCGGCGGGTATAACCACGTTTGCGAAGCCTGTGCCAAAGCTCGGTTAGACCGAGCTTTGGGTTGCGCCGCCGTATATCTCTGATGAGCTTTAGCTCATCAGGAGTGTGCTCGTTCGGGTGGTGATGAGGGCGCTTTGATTGTTCTGCAAGGGATTCAGCTGTTCCGTCCCAGCGAGCTTTCCAGAAATATATGTACGAACGACTCTTGTTGTATTTCCTTGAGGCTCTTTTTACTCCGTACTTTTCGGAATATTTCATTAGGGATTGACGAAACCGCATTTCCTGTGTTATACTGTTCATTGAGAGATAGACCTTCTTTCATTTGAATACGGTGTGGTAACTTTATTCTAGCAGATTTTGGTCTATCTCTCAACCTTTTTTCTTACTTTGTCCAATATCTATTGTAGCACTACAGTTTTTTACAGCGCCTTTTTTCTGAATCACTTGACATTTGTTCGATATAGTAATATAATGGAATATAGGTGATTTGCATTGCAATCAAAATTTTGGAGGTAAATATGAGAAAAGGTACAAAAAGGCTGCTGTCCGGAATATCGGCGGTGGTGATATCACTTTCCGCTGTGAATGCAGTGGACGTGATTACGGCGGTTTCCGCGTTTGCAGAGGGTGGCATTGCTATCAATGAAGCTAATTTCCCAGATGAGAATTTCAGAAAGTTCATTTCGAGAAATATTGACCGTAATTGTGACAATGTTTTATCCGAAAGCGAGATTTCTTCTGTAACAGACTTGAGTGTTAGTCATTACAACATTCAGAGTTTAGATGGTATTGAATACTTTACATCGCTCACTTATTTGGGCTGCGAAAGCAATCAGTTGACTTCATTTGACGTCAGCAAGAACACTGCGCTCGAATATTTATATTGCTACGATAATCAGTTAATTTCACTTGATGTCAGCAAGAACACTGCGCTCAAATATTTAAAATGCTACAATAATCAGTTGGCTTCACTTGATGTCAGTAAGAACACTGCGCTCGGCTGGTTATATTGTTACAATAATCAGTTGACATCACTCGATGTCAGCAAGAACATTTCGCTCAACTTTTTAAACTGCGACAGCAATCGGTTGACATCACTTGATGTCAGCAAGAACACTGCGCTCACCTTTTTAAATTGCGGCAACAATCAGATGACGTCGCTTGATGTCAGCAAGAACACTGCGCTCGATCATTTATATTGCTACAACAATCTGTTGACGTCACTTGATGTCGGCAAGAACACTGCGCTCGAATATTTATATTGCTATGGCAATGAGTTGACTTCACTTAATGTCAGCAAGAACACTGTTCTCTATTGGTTATATTGCTACAATAATCAGTTGACGTCACTTGACGTCAGCAAGAACACTGCGCTCAAATTTTTACATTGCTACAATAATCAGTTGACGTCACTTGATTTCAGCAAGAACGCTGTGCTTACTGAGTTATCTTGCGAAGACAACGAATACATTCTTAAATCCAACAGCCTGAACGAACTTACCGAATACGGCTTTGACGGCTCAAAGGCAAGCAACTGGCAGGGTGCAGAATATGACGCGGCAGAAAATTCTCTCAAAAATATCACAAGCGATACCATTACATACAGCTATGATTTAGGAAATGGTAAGAGCGAAACATTCACCCTCAAGACCGGTAAGAGCAGCTCCGCCGAACCCACCAAGCCGGTAGTCACCGCCGAGCCCACCTACGGCGGCGCCGAGATCACATGGAACTCCATCAAGGGCGCGACAAAGTACCGCATCCGCCGCAATACCGGCAGCGGCTGGGCGACACTTGCAACGGTCAGCTCAACATCCTATACTGATACAGCGCCTGCTGTCGGCACTAACCAATATATCGTTATCCCATACATCAACGGAGAATTCAAAACCGAATGCCAGTCAGAGATAGAAACAGTCACTATCAAGGCAGAAACTCCTGTTCTTACCGTAAAGGTGCAGGAAAACAAGGTCACAGTCACCTGGGATACCGTAAAGGGTGCGACAAAGTACCGCATCCGCCGCAACGACGGCAAGGGCTGGACAACTCTCCAGACAAGCACAAAGACAAGCTATGTCGATAACAATGCAGAAGCAGGAAAGCGTTATACATATGTCGTATATCCGTTCTTCGGGACCACCGCTGGCTCACCCTCCGCAACTGTAAAGGTGGCATTGGTGGGAAAAGCGGGTTCGGCTGCGGTATCTGCGGCGGATACCGGTAACGGAATCAAGATAAGCTGGGATAAGATCAGCGGCATAACACGTTACCGCGTCCGCCGAAACGATGGCACAGGCTGGTATACTATGGCTTCCACCGCAAACCTCTCCTGGACTGACACAACAGCCAAAAGCGGTAATGCATATACTTATGTAGTTTATATCTTCACAAGCGGCAATACCTACGCAAACCCATCGTCAACTATTACCATCAAGCCCTAAATACCACATATCCCCGCTGTAGAAATACTGCGGGGATCGTTCGTTACATTAAATATAACGCGAACTTATTGCAAACTATTGACAAATCAGCACGATTATTGTATAATTAATAGAGAGCGTTTGCGCTTAAACATGTGGCTGTCTGTCATGTGTTAACAATTGATCCGGAGGAAATGACCTGTGGAAGTACTGGCGATAGTTCCAGCAAGAAGCGGCTCGAAATCAGTCGTTGACAAAAACATCCGCCCGATAAACGGCAAGCCTATGCTCGCATATTCTATTGAGCATGCAAAGGCTTCAAAATATATCAACCGTGTGATACTCAGCACCGACAGCGAAAAGTATGCCGAGATCGGAAGAAGCTACGGCGCAGAGATCCCATTTATCCGTCCGGCGGAATACGCAACAGATACCGCGCTAGACATAGATGTTTTCCGCCACGCCCTGAATTTCCTCAGAGAAAAAGAGGGATACGTCCCGGATATCGTAGTTCAGCTTCGCCCGACATACCCGATACGCCGTCCCGAGGATATCGACAAAATGGTCGAAATGCTTATGGAATCGCCGGAAGCTGATTCCGTGCGCTGTATCGCTCCCGCCAAGGAGATCGCTTATAAAATGTGGCGCAAGTCCGATAACGGCAGGATAGTCCCGCTGCTCGACGATATCAGCGAGGCTTACAACATGCCGCGTCAGGCGCTTCCTAAGATATATTACCAGAACGCCTGCATTGACGTTGTAAGGGCTTCGGTCATCACAGAAAAGAACTCCATGAGCGGAGATGTCATACTTGGATACGAGATGGATCACAACTTTGACATCGACACTGAAAAGGACTTCGCAGACGCTGCGTTATACCTGAAGCTGAACCAGGCGCATGACAGCAAGTTCGTATTCGATATCGACGGCGTTATAGCTCAGTACCGTGAGAACCTCGACTATGCTTCGGCTGGTCCTAACGAAAGAATGATACGAGTTATCAACAAGCTTTACGACATGGGAAATCACATCGTCCTTTTCACTGCCCGCGGATTCGTGACTGGCATAGACTGGCGCGAGGTCACGGAAAAGCAGATGAAGGACTGGGGCGTTAAATACCATGAGCTTAGATTCGGAAAGCCAGACGCGACTTTCTACATCGACGATAAAATGCTGGATATGAACACATTGATGGACGCATTCGGCAAATAATACAACCAACAAACTGAAGAAAAAGAGGAAAGAAAATGGATATTTTTGAAAACCTTATCATCTTTGAAATGGCGAACAGCCATCAGGGCAGCGTGGAGCATGGACTTAAAATCATCAGCGAAATGGGAAAGATCGCGAGAAAGTACAACATAAAGGCGGCTGTAAAGCTTCAGTACCGTAATCTTGACACATTTATCCACCCTGCATATAAGGGAAGAACAGATGTCAAGCATATCCCGCGGTTCGAGAGCACAAGACTTTCCTACGATCAGTTCACCATCCTCGCTAATGCTATCAAGGACGAGGGAATGATCTCCATGAGCACTCCGTTCGATGAGACCGGCGTTGACTGGTGCGTTGCGCAGGGTCTGGACATCATAAAGGTCGCAAGCTGCTCCGCTATGGACTGGCCGCTTCTTGAGAAGGTCGCAGCTGCCGGAAAGCCCGTAATTATCTCTACCGGCGGAAAGACCGTATCTGATATCGACAAGATCTACAATTTCTTTATACATCGTAATGTGCAGTTTGCATTCATGCACTGCATCGCAGAATACCCAGCCCCGATGGATCACATCCAGCTCGACTTCATGGAGAAGATGAAGAAGAGATACAGAGGTATCGACATCGGATATTCCGGACATGAGGATCCGGACGATAATATCGTCCCCATGCTCGCTGCCGCCAAGGGCGCAGTTCTTTTTGAGCGCCATGTTGGATATCCTACCGAGACCATCAAGCTCAACGCATATTCCATGAATCCCGATCAGGCGGATAAGTGGGTCGCTTCCATCCTCAAGGCGCAGGAGATCTGCCGCATGAAGAAGGAAAACGAAAAGTATATCAGCCAGGGCGAGCTCGATTCCCTGCGCTCGCTGTGCAGAGGCGTTTTCGTCAAGAAGCCCGTCAAGGCAGGCGAGCCTATCACTGCGGATAATGTTTTCTTCGCAATGCCCTGCCAGGCAGACCAGATGACCAGCGGCGAATTCAAGGACGGTATCATCGCTACCCGCGATTATGCTGCAAACGACGCGGTTTATGAGATTGTAGCCATCAAGAACGTAAATATCGCAAGAAGCGTTATCCACGACGCAAAGGGTCTCCTCCTCGAAGCCGGGATAGCTCTCGGCGATAACTTCGAGGTCGAGCTTTCCCACCATTATGGAATGGAGAAGTTCAGAGAGACAGGCGCCATCATTATCAGCCTTATCAACCGCGAATACTGCAAGAAGCTTATCATCGTTCTTCCCGGACAGAAGCATCCTATGCATTATCACAAGGTCAAGGAGGAAACTTTCCAGCTCCTGTACGGAGACCTCCAGTGCAAGATCGACGGCGTTGAATACGATATGAAGCCCGGCGATATCCAGACTGTAAAGAGAAACTCTCCGCACTCCTTTGAGTCAAAGCACGGCGCGATATTTGAGGAAGTATCTACTACTCATATCAAGGGCGATTCCTATTATGAGGATCCCAACATTGCCAAGCTCGATCTCATTGAGAGAAAGACTGTTGTCGAAAATTGGTAATCTAACCTGATGATTCTGACCATGTTCTCTTCTGAACATGGTCAGAATTTGGTGTTTATAATTTAAATTTCTAACGATTTGGTAGGTTATTTTATATATGATTTTATTCAGAGCTACCTCGCATCATCAGCTTATAAATGCTATTGCTATAAAACTCCAGTATTGCCGAGATGAACAGGCAGACCTCATGCTGTCTAATCACACTGATTTTTCCAATATACTTGACAATATCCGCAGCTGCGGGATATTCAGAAATGTTTACTATGTTGATGATGTCAAGGTTTCGTCCGAGTTCCTTGCGCTGTCTCCGGACCAGAGACTTGAAGCAAGCAAGCATATCACCAATATGTGGGACGTTGAACCGGACTGTGAATACAGCGACTACTATTACGGACACAACATTCTTGCCAACAAGTTTTACTATTACTACCTTGTCGGAAAGCAGGGAAGCGTTATACCGCATTCTTTCCAGGAGGGTACCAGTTCTTATCTTGCAGACCCATGGGCTGAATTACAAAAGGGACCGATAGCGCATGGGTGCTACGGTGAAAATTCTCTACTGAATAAGCTGGCGGATCTTTACATGTACCTGCCGGATCAGCTCCTTTACACCTCTCCGGTGGAGGTAAAGCCGATAGATATCAGCACTGATGAGCTACGCAGCATCGTGAAGCAGATATATCAGCCGCCGGCACTTCCGAAGCAGAAATACATATACATAGCGGTCTGCTCTGAATTCCATAAGCTCTCGTCAAACGAATCTGCCCTCGTTGAATACATCGGCGACCTTGTCGGCAAGGATAACCTTGTTATAAAGAATCATCCGCGCAGCAGCATCGACAAATTCAGCTATCGCGGCTTCAGCGTTATGGACAGCTCTATCGCGTTCGAGGCTTATCTTATGGACCCTGCGATAAAGGATAAGATTCTCATCGCGCCTCTTTCGACTGCGCTCATGTCGGCAGAATTCATGCTGGACGACTTCCGGGCGATCATCTGCAAGGAGCTGCTTGCCTGCGACCATTCAAGATTTGTTCCCAAGGGCTCTATGAACGTGTTCCTCAAGAATATGACAGAATCCGCCGTGAACAGCGATGGCTCACCGAGCTTTTACTATGCGAAGAATAAGCAGCATTTCAGCGATATAATCACATATCTTCGGGGAAAGGAAAAAATGAATGCAAACTAAAGAACCTATGATATCCATAATCATCCCCGTATATAATGCTGCCCAAACGCTGGATCAGTGCGTGGATGCCCTTGTTTATCAGACATATGAGAATATCGAGATACTTATCATGGAGAAAAAATCGACGGATAACTCGCTTGAGATAGCCCGTCGGTTCGAGAAGGAATTCCCCGGGAAAGTAAGAGCAATAGAGCTTCCATATACTGAAAACCCCGCACGCGCTATAAATGAGGGCGTGAAAGCGGCGAAAGGCGATTATGTCTGCTTTAACGACCCTGATGATTATTTCAACCTCGACGCAATGGAGAGCATCGCGAAAAAGATCATGCGTGATCCGTTCGAGATGGCTTTCTTTGACGCAAACTTAGTTGACGCCGCCGGTTCGGTGATCCGCGCGTCACATATCGCTCAGCCGTTCTGCAAGAAGAATCTGCTGACCAATATGGACCTCATGACCTACTGGCGCACCTGCATTAAACGCGACTTTTTCCTTTCGCATGACCCGGTCATCGAAACATGTAAATATGCGGATCTCACCTGGATACCGCTTTTCATTGCAGACGCGAGAAAGATAGAATATATTCCGGAAAGGCTGTACAACTATCTTGCAAACAACGGCTTCACTGCCGCGAATAAAATAAGCAACGCCTCCAGCCTTGAAATACTTCAGGGATTCGATCATCTGCTTGAAAAAGCGGACAAGATGTTCTATGATGAGATCGTCATGTTCATAATTACCCGCTTTGTGCCGATGGCTAAGAACTGGAATCACCATACCTATTTCATGGCGTGGGCTCAGAAGTATAAGGATGTATTTCTGGAAAACAAGTACCTCAAAGAGCGCCAGGGTTATCGCGATTATCTTGAAAAGGCGTTCGATACGTATGTGGAGGATCATATTCCGTATACGGCCTATATTGATGGATTCTCCTGTTCAGACGATATGGAACAGTACAGGGAATACGTGCAGGGTAAGGCGTTCATCAAGGGCGAGGGCGACGTTGTGGCGCTTGACGAAAGCACCTGCGACCTTTCTCAGCTCCCTCACGCGCAGGAAGCGCTGGACAGCGGAAATACGGAGTATCTTTCTCACTTCTTCGCGCTGAAGAATATATACGAGAACGGCGGCTGCTTTGTCGGAAAGGATATCAGGTTCACTGCGCAGCTGGATTCCTCCTGCATTTATGACAGCTTTTTTGCGTTCAAAACCGATGAGAGCTTCAATGACCAGATATTTGGCGGACATGCCGGCTCTGAATTTATCAAGCAGCTGCTTGACACTTATCTGACTCCGGATTTCTTTGACGACCCGTTCCTGCCGTTTGCTGACCGTCTCAGGATCATAGCAGGCGTAACGCTATCGAAGCTCAAAGTCAACGGACGCGATTCGCTGGTCGATGACAAAATACGATTCTATTCAGTTGAGAAAATGACTTTGGGAGCCGGTCTGCCGGAGGAGATATGCTATGTTGATTTCTCTTGTCTGGTTTCCGACTCCGATTCCAGAAAGGATATGCTGATAGTTCCGATTGATGTTTTCAATTCGGCTGAGCTTTCGGTTTCTTCGACCGGAAATTCTCAGAAGCTGAACGACCAGATAAGGGCGCTCAAAAATAGAATCAGCCAGATAGAGGGATCAGATTCCTATAAGTTCGCAAAACGTCTGAGCCGGTTTGGCAATACTAAATTCGGCACTCCGTTCAAGCGAGTGTTCAAGTGGTTTCTGAAAAAGTACAGGAAAAGAAAGTACGGCATGGGTTGATCCAGGCAGAGGGGAGTTTTTATGAAAACAGTTATTCTTGCAGGCGGCTTTGGTACGCGCATTTCCGAGGAGAGTCAGTTCAAGCCTAAGCCTATGGTGGACCTTGGCGGTATGCCTATTCTTCTGCATATCATGAAGCTTTACAGTGCGTACGGGCACAATGAATTCATAATCTGCGCCGGCTATAAGCAGCATGTAATAAAGGAATACTTCGCTGATTATTTTCTGCATACGTCAGACGTGACTTTCGATTTCACGAACGGAAAGAACGAGATGACTGTTCATCAGAATCATTCCGAGCGCTGGAAAGTCACCGTTGTCGATACAGGTCTCCACACTATGACCGGCGGCAGGGTAAAGCGCGTGCGCGACTATATCGGGAACGAGCCGTTCATGCTGACCTACGGTGACGGCGTTTCTGACGTGAATATCTCAGAGCTGCTCAAGTTTCACAGATCACACGGCAAGATGGTCACCATGTCCGCTTACAATGCGGGGCAGCGCTTTGGCGTGCTCGACATCGCGCCTAACGGTCAGATAAAGGAGTTCCGCGAAAAGACCGCCGGCGACGGAAATATGATAAATATCGGATTCATGGTGTGCCAGCCTGAATTCATAGATTATATCGACGGCGACGATACCGTGCTGGAAAAGGCTCCTCTTGAGACCGCCGCAAAGCTTGATCAGCTCATGGCGTACAAGCATGAGGGCTTCTGGCAGTGCATGGATACCGTCCGCGAGAAAGAACAGCTCGAAAAGATGTGGGCATCTGGGAATGCTCCGTGGAAAGTGTGGTCTGAAAAATGAATGCTCTGAAGATTTACGAGGGAAAAACCGTGCTGGTCACCGGACATACCGGATTCAAGGGAAGCTGGATGTGCAAGGTGCTTGAATTGCTGGGCGCCAGAGTTGTGGGATACGCCCTGGAAGCGCCTACTCAGCCAAGCCTGTTTGAAAAGTCGGGCATAGGCGGCAGCATTACCAGCGTCATCGGCGACATCCGCGACCTGAAAAAGCTCAATGAGACGATGCAGCTTTATAAGCCGGAGATCGTGATACACATGGCGGCGCAGCCCATCGTGCGCGAAAGCTATGCCGACCCGGTTTATACCTACGAGACTAACGTAATGGGCACTGTGAATATATGCGAAGCCGTACGCCTGTGCGACAGCGTAAAGAGCTTTGTAAACGTCACCACCGACAAGGTGTACAAGAATAACGAATGGGAATGGGGATACCGCGAGAACGACGCGCTTGACGGCTACGATCCTTACAGCAATTCCAAGTCCTGCTCGGAGCTGGTCACATCGTCATATATCAAGTCGTTTCTGAAAGCAAAGGGGATAGCCGTATCCACCTGCCGTGCGGGTAACGTTATCGGCGGAGGAGATTTCGCAAAGGACAGGATAATCCCGGACTGCGTTCGTGCGATGGAAAAGGGCGAGGAAATAATCGTTCGAAATCCCTATTCGACGCGTCCCTATCAGCATGTGCTGGAACCGGTCGTTACCTACCTTATGCTTGCAGCTATGCAGTACAGCAGACCGGAGCTTGCCGGAAACTACAACGTAGGACCCGACGACTGCGACTGTGTGAATACCGGCGATCTTGTTGACATTTTCTGCGAGAAGTGGGGAGACGGTGCGTCATGGAAAAACGTAAGCGAAGCGAATGCTCCGCATGAAGCCAATTTTCTCAAGCTTGACTGCTCGCGTATCAAATCCGTTCTCGGCTGGAGACCGCGCTGGCATATAGGAGACGCGATAGATAAGACCGTCGAGTGGAGCAAGGCGTATCTCGCCGGCGAGGACATCAATGCGGTGATGGAAAAACAGATACTTGAATATCTGGAGGATAGAAAATGAAAAAAGCACTTGTGACCGGGGCGAATGGGTTCCTGGGCTCGCTTCTGACGGCGGAACTACTCAAGAATGGAGTAGAAGTGATCGCAGCCGATATGGATGGCTGCAACAGCAGGATCCCGGACGGCGCCAGGTTTGCCGCATTTGATATGAGCGTACCATCCTCTCTGGCAAACGCTGTCAGCGACAGGGATATCGACGTTATTTACCACATGGCGTGGGCAGGTTCATCCGGACCTCAGCGCGCGGATCATGCCCTCCAGCTCAGGAATGCCCAGTATACCTGCGATATGGTCAATGCGGCGGCACAGATGGGAATAAAGCGCTTTGTCGGCGCCGGGACGCTTGCTCAGTTCGACTGCCAGGCGTATATCCCTGAAAACGGTTCAACTCCCAATGCAGTAAGCTGCTACGGCACGGCTAAAATCGCGGCGCAGTACATGAGCAAGGCTGTCGCAAATGCGGCAAAGGTAGAGCACGTCTGGTGCATTATTTCCAATACATACGGCGTTGGCAACACAACGATGAACTTTGTCAACATGGCGTCAAAAAAGATGCTGTCCGGGGAGCGTGCAGCGTTCACTGCCGGAGAGCAGAATTACGATTTCGTGTATATCACTGATACTATCCGCGGGTTATATCTCTGCGGAAAAAATGGTAAGCCTAACTGCTCGTACTATCTTGGCAGCGGCAAAGCGCGCAAATTAAAGGATTATATCACAGCCATCCGTGATACTATCGACCCGAAAATACCGCTGTATCTTGGGGAGATACCGTTTAACGGACAGTCGCTTCCTATTGAAAAATTCAGCATTGACGCAGCTGAGACCGACGCCGGATATCAGCCGCAGGTGGACTTTGCAGACGGCATACACCTGACTATTGACTGGCTTAAGGAGCAGAAATGATACAGAAATTTGAATTCCACGAAACAGAAATCCCTGGACTTATAGAGGTCACTCCGTTCAATGCGGACGATATCCGCGGCTGCTTCACAAAGGATTATTCCAAGGAAGTGTTTGAGGCGAACGGGATAAAGCACGACCTCGCAGAGGTGTTCTATACCACAAGCTATAAGGGCGTTATACGCGCTCTCCACTTCCAGCGGGAGAAGCAGCAGCCTAAGCTTGTTCGCTGCATTCATGGGCATGTATATGACGTGGTCGTCGACCTGCGAAAGGACAGCCCTACGTTCAGGAAGTGGCTTGCGTTCGACCTTATCGGGGAAAAGCACAACGAAATACTTGTGCCCGCTGGCTGCGCTCACGGCTATCTCGTACTTGAGGACAGCATCGTATCGTATAAGTGCGCTGAAAAATTCTACGGAGAATTTGACGACGGCATCATGTGGAACGATCCGGATATCGCAGTTGACTGGGGTCTTGACAGAGTTGGCGGACTTGACAAGGTGATCCTTGCCGATAAGGATAAGAATCTTCAGTCCTTTGCTGAATTCATGAGCAAATATGGTGGATTCTGATGAAAAATTTCAATTATGACGCGCTGGTCGTTGGCTGCGGTCTGTCTGGAGGAGTTATAGCACGCTTCCTTGCAGAGGAGCTTGGCAAAAACGTACTTGTCATCGACCGCAGAGATCACCGCTCGGGCAATATGTATGATTACCGCGATGAGAACGGATTCCTTGTTCAGCAGTATGGTCCGCATTGTTTCCACACGACGAAAAAGGAACTGTTTGATTACATGTGCCGCTATTCCGAATGGGACAGGTACGAAGTGACATGCATGGCGCAGATAGACGGAAAATTCACGCCATCTCCGTTCAACTTCCAGACCATTGACGACCTGTATCCTCCTCAGGAAGCCGAAAAACTCAAAGAGCGTATACGCAGCGTGTACGGAAATGCTGACAAGGCAACGATCGTGGAACTCCTGAACTGCCCGGACGACATGATACGTCAGTATGCGGAGCTGCTGTTTGAAAAGGACTACAGCCTTTATACGGCGAAGCAGTGGGGCATTTCTCCGTCAGAAATAGACGTCAGTGTTTTGAAGCGCGTTCCTGTTCTTTTCTCATATAAATTCGGATACTTTGATGATGAATATCAGTATCTTCCGAGAAACGGATTTTCCGCCTTTTTTGACCGGCTGCTGGATCACCCACGGATCAGCGTCAAGCTTGATACTCCGGCAGAGAGCATTATGAGCATAAGGGACGGTCAGGTGTTTATCAACGATGAGAAAGCGGATGTCCCGGTGATCTACACCGGCGCGATAGATGAGCTGCTCGGCTGCCGTTATGGCAGGCTTCCATATCGCTCGCTTCGTTTTGATATGCGCACTGAAAATACCGACAGCTATCAGGACGCGCCGCTTGTGGCTTACCCCCAGGCGGAGGGCTTTACTAGGATCACGGAATACACGAAGCTTCCTGTTCAGCCCACCAACGGAAAAACCAAAATAGCAGTCGAATATCCCATTACATATGACCCCGATAATGGAACGGAGCCTTACTACCCGATACTCACTGACAACAGCGCCAGACTGTATGAACAGTATTTAAAGGACGCCTCAATGATATCCGGTCTATACCTGTGCGGAAGGCTCGCAAACTTCAAGTATTACAATATGGATCAGGCTTTGGAAAACGCCCTGTCCATGTGTGAAAGACTCCGCCGGGAGCTTTGATATCCAGAATACAAAAATGACCCGCTGTACCTTTAGGTATAGCGGGTTTCAGACCGTCGAAAAAGTCACTAAAGTGACTTTTCCGCCGAACATCCGCCCTGCGCGCACGGTTTGTCGGCGTT
>CAKSEO010000063.1 GCA_934446565.1 uncultured Oscillospiraceae bacterium
AGACTGTGGGGGAAAACTCTTGTCCAGGACAAACGTTCCGTTTGTCTCCCCTAGCCCCACACCCCTTTAGCGCCTTTTGGTCGTTTAGCTGCGCGCCAGCGCGCAGAGTAGCCGCACTTCGTGCGGAGTAACCGCGCTTACGCGCGGAGGTTTCGCCTACGGCGACGAGGGCGCTGCCCTCGACCTGCAAGAGGGGGACTAGTCCCCCTCTTGACTCTCCCAATTAGTGATGCAAACTCCAACGTTCCTACAAACATAAATTATAGTTTTTCGCAGAATAAACTGGTTCAGCTCCGGGCTCCGCGTTTTACTCCGGTTTCCGGACAGAGTACTCCGCGGCAGCTGCTCCAGCGCGTTTAACCCCCGAGAATACATGAAACTCCGTCAGGCGGTCGCTGTCACGGAATCTGACCATTACACCCATGCCGCTTTCACAGAGATCCCCAGACGAAATACGGCATACTTCCTCGCCAGACCTTGTCATATCACCCGTCTGAACGTAGAATTCCCCATCGCCGGGCAGCAATACTTCTATTTCCAGACCGTCGCCGCTACGCAGCCGGAAACTGCGCTCGCTGACCGCTGTAACTGCGCCGTCTGTCGGAGCGCAAATGTCCGCCGCGGGGAGGAATCTGTACCTAAGCCGCATCATCGCACTTCCCGCGCGGACTACGAATCCCTCTCCCCTGATGTGCTCTCCGCCAGTATTGAGACCGCTCAGCGGGAGAACATCGCCGTAGACCGGACTGATTAATTTTCGCACTTCTCTGAACATTACATCGCCTCCCGATGAGATTTTCCCCAAAAAAACTTCACACCCCGCCGAAATTATTGTTGACAATTATCCTTGAATTAAACACGGGTATACGATATAATTATTAAGGCTATAAAAGCGTAGAAACATAACCAAGAAAGGAAGCATATTGATCATGATAGATTGCTTTAAAAATCTGGCGATAATACTTATCTCCGCCAAGCTGATGGGACTTCTTGCAAAGAAGTGCAAAGCTCCGCAGGTGGTCGGACAGATACTTGCCGGACTTATCATAGGTCAGGCGGTGCTCGGACTGGTCGCTGCGGACAGCTTCATAAAGACGCTCGCAGAGATAGGCGTTGTTATACTGATGTTCTCGGCGGGGCTTGAAACTAACCTCCGCGACCTGCTCAAGACAGGACCCGTGGCGCTGTGCGTTGCACTTGCGGGAGTGTTAGTACCGCTCGGCGGCGGTTTTCTGATGTACAACATCTATTGCAGCATAAATCCTGACGCTGCTATGGGCGGTAACGTTGTAAACCAGGCTCTGTTCATCGGCACGATAATGACCGCGACCTCGGTCTCCATTACGGTACAGGCGCTTCGCGAGCTGGGACACCTTAAAAGCCGCATAGGCACTACGATAGTCAGCGCAGCGATAATCGACGATGTTATCGGAATAATCGTCCTGACCGTCGTTATCGGAATTGAGGGCGGAAAGGACGACAGCGGCTTTGCGATAACCGGACAGCCTATCGTCGACGTGTTCATCAAAACCGGAATGTTCATCATATTCAGCTTCGGCGTCGGATTCCTGATGTATTTCCTGTTCAAGTTTCTGGACAAAAAGTTCTACCATCAGCGCCGTATCCCGATTTTCGGATTGGTTCTGTGCTTCCTGATGGCTTACTGCGCTGAAACATTCTTTGGCATCGCCGACATCACCGGCGCTTACGTTGCTGGAATAATCCTGTGCAATCTCCGCGACGCAGAATACATCGCCGGAAAGATGGACATCAGCTCCTACATGCTGTTCGGACCGGTGTTCTTTGCAAGTATCGGGCTCAACATCACGTTCGATGGATTCACGCTTGATCTGCTGTGGTTCTCCCTGGCATTCGTCCTGGTCGCACTGGTCGGGAAAATAATCGGCTGCGGTCTGGTCGCAAAGGTATTTGGCAACAGCTGGAAAGATTCCCTCAAGGTCGGGGTCGGAATGATGACCCGCGGAGAAGTCGCACTGATAGTCGCTAATAAGGGATTGGCTGTCGGTATGGTGGAGCAACGGTACTTCCTGGCGGTCATCCTGCTTATCGTAGTTTCCTCGATATCCGTGCCGATAATTCTAAAGCTGCTGTTCAAGGGCGAAAAGACTCCAGGCGGGACAGACCACCCGGACAACGGTGTGACGGAAGAAGTGCCGGCTGAATACTGATCATCTGAATAATAAAAGTGGCTGCACGGATAACGTGCAGCCACTTCAGACCGTCGAAAAAGTCACTAAAGTGACTTTTTCGCCGAACATCCGCCCTGCGCGCACGGTTTGTCGGCGTTGCCGACAAACCAGCGTAAGCCCGCAGGGTGTCGCCTAGACACTTGTGCGGATAGAAGTGTTTTTTGCCCCGGGAAACCCGGAGCAAAAAACGGATTTCAAAAGCCCGCTTCGCGGGCAAATTCGATTTTTTCGACAAGCTGAAGTGGCTGCACGGATACCGTGCAGCCACTTGATCTGTCGCTTAGATTATGTGGAGAGTGTCAAATCCAGCATAGAATAATCTATCACTTGATATCTTGGGCTTCCTCGCGTTTCATGATTCTCAGCTCGGCTATTATCATAACTACAGCCGCCACTGCCGAAAGCAGGTCTGCAAACGGACCTGCCCACAGCATGCCGTCTATCCCCATAAATATCGGGAACACAATAAGCGGCGGCAGCAGGAATAATATCTGTCTGGTGAGCGACAGAAAAGCGCCTTTGAACGATTTGCCGATAGAGGTAAAAAACGTTGAGGCAATAGGCTGAAGGCAATTCAGCCAGGTAAAGAACAGAAAAACCCGGAAGAACTTCACACCAAACTCAAAATACTCATCAGAGCCCTTTCCAAATATCGCAATTATCTCTCGCGGGAATATCTGGAACAGGATGAACGCCAGTACCGCGACGCTTGCACCGACTGTTATCGCAGAACGCAATGCAGCCTTGACGCGGGAATACTTACGCGCCCCGTAGTTGAAGCTGATTATTGGCTGCGCGCCCTGCCCCAGTCCGATAACTATCGAAAAAGTTATCTGGTTGACTTTCATTACAATTCCAGACACCGCGATCGGTATTGATTCGCCGTAGACGGAAAGCGCACCGTAATGCCTGAGCAGATTGTTCATAACGATCTGGACGACCATCATCGCAAGCTGATTTATGCAGCTTGCCATTCCGATCGCGATTATCTTTCCGGTGTACTGCCAGCGGATACGCAGGTGCTTTAGCCCGAGACGAACGGTCTTGTAATGCGTCAGATAAACTATTGCAACGATACCTGAAATTACCTGTCCGATCACCGTAGCCCATGCTGCGCCGGTCATTTTCCAGTCCAGTCCGAGGACGAAAACCGCGTCGAGCGCTGTATTTATCACTGCGCCCAGCAGATTACACAGCATTGTCATGCGTGGACTTCCGTCAGCGCGTATGAGGTGTCCTCCGCCAGTGGTTATTATCATGAAAGGGAATCCCCAGGCGGTTATCCCGACGTATTCCTGTGCCAGCGGAAGCACTTCCTCGGGAGAGCCGAACAGCTTCAACAGCGGAGTCAGGAATATCTGCGTTACAGTCATCAGCACAACTCCGCATATAAGCATCATTATAATGGCATTGCCAACATAATACGGAGCACGCTCGCGGTCGCCGCGCCCCATGCTGAGGTTAAAGCAGCTGGCGCCGCCTATTCCGAACAGCAGCGCCAGCGACAGGCAGGACGTCGAAAACGGGAACGCAATATTGGTAGCGGCGTTTCCAAGCTGACCCACAGCCTGCCCGATGAACAGCTGATCGACTATGTTGTACAATGCACCGACCAGCATAGCGATAATGCTGGGAACTGCGAATTTTATCATCAGCGACGTCACTGGTGCGTTTCCAAGCAGTTCTGAACGCGGATTCTGCGCATTTTCAGGGGTATTGCTCATTTTATCACTCTTTCTTTTGTTCTGGAGTTTAGTGAAAACTTCTGTTGGTGAATTTCACCATGATTTCACAAAGTTGTTACCGTGAATTCATACACAAGGTGTAATATATAATCACAGCAGAAAACCTTAAAGGTTAGGGTAACTGCCGACAAGCTGCCGCGAAAGCGGCGTTCACATAACCTACCTCCCCTTTTTTATGATGATTTGATCATCAAGGGTCTGTACGTTTTCCTTCCTTTTTTCGTGCAGACTTACACATTATCTTTCCCGCAGCCGTCTGACTGCGGGCTCTTTTTTATTTTTTTAAAGTACGCTGCGGTTTTCCAGCGCCTTCATCAGCGTTACATCGTCGGCGAATTCCAGCGCGCTGCCTGCGGGAAGCCCGTAGGCAAGCCGGGATACCTTTATCCCCATCGGCTTTATCAGACGGCTGATGTACACTGCGGTAGCCTCGCCCTCCACTGTGGGATTGGTCGCCATTATGACCTCGCGCACGTCTGTGAGCCTGCCCATCAGCTCCTTTATCTTTAGATCCTCTGCGGAAACTCCGTCCATCGGGGAAAGCAGACCGTGCAGGACATGATATACTCCCTCATAGCCGCCGGAACGCTCGAAAGCGGAAACATCCTTGGGTGACTCCACAACGCATATCACGGATTTATCGCGCTGCTCGTCCGAACATATCTCGCAGACCTCGCGGTCTGTGAAGTTCTGGCAGCAGCTGCACAGCTGTACGCCGTTGCGTGCGCGCACCAGCGCGTCTGCAAATTCCTTGACCTCGTGGGGCGGGAGGTTCAGCATGTGATAAGCAAGCCGCTGAGCGGTCTTGATCCCTATTCCGGGAAGCTTTGCGAACTGCTCTGCGGCAAGCGCCAGCGGAGCGGATATAAATTCAGCCATTTTATCTCCTTATCTCTTATCTTTCAGAAATGTCGATTCTGACTTTTTCATCGTGAATGTTGACAGCTCCGTCCGGGAGCTCTTTCTGCCTTGAGGAGGCGTACAGCGTCAGACCGGCGCATTCCACAGGCTTTCCAGTATAGCTGTAGTACAGGGTGATATCAGCATTGGAGCTGCTGTTTGCCTTTATGCAGGCGAGCGTCCGTCCGCTGATCTCTGCGACCTCCGCTGCGGGAACTGCCTTTACTGATGGGACGAGCGCCTGAACAGCGCTCATGCAGCTTTCCGACAGCATTACCTTTTCAGCAGGTATCATTTCTGTGAGCTCAAGCAGCTGTAACATCCCTGAAAGCTCCAGCTGCGGAGCGTTTATCAATTCTATTTTCGTTATTCCTTCCCTGGTCAGCAGCTGTGCGAGCTGCTTGGAGCAGGAGGTTTTCCCGCTTATCATTACTGCGGCAGTGCTGGAACTGTAGACCACCGCCGCACCGCTGCTTCCATCGGAAACGAAGTCGATGCGCTGACGGGAATACATCTCCGAAGAACCGATACATATTATCAACAGAATATCCAGCGCGAATGCTGCAAAGGCGTGGCTGGGTCTGACTTTCAGAAATGCCGTAATAAATAACAGCGCCGGAGCCGTCAGGGAAAGCAGCGTCATAAGCGTTCCGGAATCGCAGTCAAACGGCAGCCACGCGCCATCGACAGAGCCGAAAAACGCAAGAATCTCCCGGAAGCAACTCATCACAGCGCCCAGCGGAACGGCAAGCCCACTGATACCGCTTATCGCAAACAGCAGTCCGATGGGAAGTCCGGCAGTGAAAAATGGCGAAAGCGCCAGCGAAGCAGGGACTTCCACAAGCGAGACACCTCCGAAAACAGAGGAGCACACAGGCAAAACGCATGCCATTGCAGAAAGCGAGAGAAGCAAAGCTTTTTTGACCAACCCAAAAACTTTCTGGAGCGGATTAGGCGATATACGCAGGATCTTCGGCAGCCTTAACGCCCGGTTGAGACGCGGACCCAATACGGCCGCACCGAAAACTCCCAGCGCCGACATTTGAAGAGCCGGGTCAGCCGCGGCAAACGGAGTGAATGCCGTCAGAAACAAGAGCGCAGTGCACAGCGAGCCTGTCACGCTTATTTTCCGCAGTAGCAGTACGGCGCAGCGGGTAAGGATAAGCATAGTACCCGCTCTCATGATGGACGCGCTGAATCCGAACATCACAGACAGGATAACAGCGGCTGCAATGGAAAGCCACGCAGCTTTCCGGCGGCTCTTCTTTCCGAACAGCTCGCAGAGTATCGTTATGAAAATGGTGATGTGCGCACCTGAAACAGCGGTCATATAGTTGACGCCACTGTAGAGGATATCGCGCTCCAGCTGCATGGGAAATCCGCTGCGGATACCAAGTATCAGCCCCTTGCACAGCTCCGCTTCATCGCCGCCTATCACGTCGAAACGGCTTGCCATCGCGGAGCGGAGTTCACCCAGATGATACAGCAGGCTGAAATGATTGCTGCGGCTGTAGAGCTGTGTTATCGTTCCGGAAAGCACCACGCCGTCTGAAAGCGTGAAAATATTGTCCTCCGGCTTTTCAAGCGAAAAATCCGCGTCAAGGCTGTCTCCGATATCGAACGCGGATTCTCCTGAAATGCTGACGAGCGCCGGTTTCCCGTCAAGGAAACACAGAGCTCTCCCGGCGTTCCACCTGTCGCTGGAATAGTTCACGCTGACCACCCGGCATTCCATGCGGACGTCGCTTCCGACCAGGTCCTCAAGCGGGGCGGCATAGCAAAGCTGCCATGTGGTCATGCTGATAAGCCCGAAGAGCAGTCCCGCCGCAAGGAACTGCTGTTTCCGCCGGACGAGCGACATGATCAACAGCAGCACTGCTACAGATATGCCGACAAATTTTGCTAAGGGTTCAGCGAAGCAGGCTGCGATACAGCCCGTGAAAACGCCAAGACCCAGCCCGGCGCAGGGCGTATCAAATTCGGCGATGATTTTTTTGTTCATACAGATGAAAGGGCGGATCGAAAGACCCGCCCGTGATTTATTTTCTTGTGGGCGATCAGATGAAGCCGGGGAAGGAAACGCCGCCGGTCACCTTTTCCATCTCTGCTGCGCCGTAATCGTCTACTTCCTTGAGTATCTCGTTAACGCCGCTGATGATGAGGTCCTGGAGCATCTCGATATCCTCGGGGTCAACGACCTCGGGCTTGATGGTTACGGACTTGAGCTGCTTGTCACCGGTCATGACCAGCTCAATTGCTCCGCCGCCTACCTGCTTGGTGAACTCCTTAACAGCAAGCTCTTCCTGGATCTTGCCGATGTCCTCCTGCATCTTCTGCGCCTTTCTTACCATCTGGTTCATGTTGGGAGCGGAATTCTGATATCCCTGCGGTAATCTTGCTTTCATGTTGGTAATTATCCTTTCATTTAATGTCAACTTCTATATTGAGCCGCCGTGCTTTTTCAAGCAGCTCTTTCACAGGGAGGTCCTTATCCTCCACTGCGGTTTCCTGTTCTTCGCCAACGACGCGGGCGCGGACTTTCTTTCCGAATGCGCCGCTGAGCTCCTTTTCGAGCTCCTCGCAGCCGTCGCTGGTCATGCCTTGCAGCATGAGATTTCCGGTGTGTATCTCAAGCGCTCCGTCGCTGTTAACTGTTGCCTTTGAGCCATCCAGCATAGCAGCGTAAAGCGGACTTGGCACTTTCTCTATTATCTGTTCCCATTCCGGCTGAGTAATACTCTGGAGCTTGTTATAGCCGGAAGCACTGGGAGCGTTTTCCGCAGCATTGTTGGTCTCGGACCTTGCCGTTTCGGTTTTCTGCTCCTTGACGGGTCGGGGAGTGGGAGCGGTCTGTACAGCCTGTGAGACCTGAGAGGTATGCGCTGGCTTAGCGGATTCTGGCGCTATAGCGAATTCCCTCTGGGGGACGAACTCCATCGGAGGCTCCTCCGGCGGGGGAGCAAAGAAATCGTCCGAAGCGGCGGGAGCGCTGTTCATTTCCGGCATGGGAGGTTCGAACGGCTCAGGCTCTTGGGGAGCAGGCTGAGCTGGCTGAACGGGTTGAACTGGCACAGTCGGCTTTACTGGTTCAGCGGGTCGGGGTTCCGGGACTGATTTTGCAGGTTTCGCGGTTCCTGAAATATCAAATGGGAACTCATCCTCAGCCGCCGGTTTAGCTGCCCTGGCAGGCTTTGGAGACTCAGCGGGCTTGACTGGCTCGGTTATTTTTGCGGGCTCAGCAGGTTTTGCTGGCTCGGCGGGTTTAACTTGCTCAGCCGGTTTGGGCTGTTGAACGGGAGCCGGAGCAGGCGTGGGATCATTCTGCGCGAATATCTCGCGCAGCTTGTTCACGGTCGCAGCGCGCTTCGGGTCGAGCTTTTCATCCGGAAGTGGCGTAAACTCGCTGCCCATCGGTTTACTTTCGAACGGACGTTCCTGCATTGGCGGAGCAGATGCAGCAGGCGCAGCGCCGGAAACCTGAGCCGAACGCGTTATCTGTGCTGCCTGCGCCGCAGTCGGCGCGCCGGTACAGAGTTTCACGAAACACATTTCCGCGAGTGTTTTACGGCTGCGGGATCTTGCTATGCCGTCGGAGCATTCCTGGATAAGCGTCAGGCAACGGAGGATATCCTCAAGGGAGAACAGCCCGGCAAGGCGCTCTATTTCGGGGTGATCGTGAGGCATTGCAGAAAGCAGCGACTTTTCAGCCGGAGCGCTCTTGCATATCATAAGGTCGCGGAAAACGCCACCTAGCTCGTCCATAAGGCGGGCGATATCCTTGCCGCACCTGTAGAGCTGACCCAGCAGCTGAATGCAACCCGGGATATTCCGCGCCGCAGTCATTTCCACGAGCTGGTATAGGTTGAAGTTGTCGGCAACTCCGGCGCAGCTTCTTACGGTATCCTCGGTGACGTCGCGGCTGACCGCGATACAGCGGTCGAGCAGGGAAAGCGCGTCGCGCATTCCGCCGTCGGAAAGCCGGGAGATCATATCTGCGGCGTCCTGCGTGAGGGAGACTCCCTCCTGCTGAGCAATGCTGAGCAGCCTTGCGGAACTGTCTGCGATCTCTATCCTGCGGAATTCGAACCGCTGGCAGCGGGAAAGAATTGTCGCCGGAACCTTGTGGAGCTCGGTAGTCGCAAGAACGAAGATAACATGCGCGGGCGGCTCCTCAAGCGTTTTCAGCAGCGCGTTGAACGCTGCCGGAGAAAGCATGTGCACCTCGTCGAGGATATACACGCGGTACTTGCAGCTTACCGGAGTATAGGAAAGCTGGTCCTGGAGTATGTGGACGTCGCTCACGCTGTTGTTGCTCGCAGCGTCAAGCTCGACGATATCGGTGGTTTCCTCGTTCATGATGTCGCGGCAGTTTTCGCACTGCAGGCAGGGATTACCGCCGACGGGGTGCTTGCAGTTCAGCGCCATCGCGAGTATCTTTGCGCAGGTGGTCTTACCGGTGCCGCGGCTGCCTGTGAAAAGGTATGCGTGGGCGTTCTGACCCTCTGCTATCTGATTTTTCAGGGTGGTAACTATCTCAGGCTGAGAAATAACGTCATCAAAGGTTCTCGGACGATATTTTCTATATAATGCCAGATACACACCCTCACCCCGTTCCGAAAAATCCGCAAAAAATAAATGCTCTCGATTATGGGAACAGGCTGACTGCGGCACACAGAGAAATCCGCTTAATGCTGCTCGGTTCCCCGCCTGACATGGTTCACAGCACTCTGTTGCACAGGGTCTGTCCCCATAAGCGAGAGCATTTATTCGTTGTTGTTTGTACTTACCTTTCTATTATACTCTATTTGCCGGAAAAAATCAAGTGGTTTGTGAAAAAAAGTCGCCGATCTTACGAAAGCAGCGCCGTGACCCTGACGGTTACGGCGCTGTGCGATCAATTATAGCTGCATTCGAATCCTGTGAATTCCGCAGTGCCATGAGCCGCGTAAAGTCCGGTCATGACTCCGGTGAATCCCTCTGCGACCTCGCTGGAAAGGTACTTTGTGCTGCCGTAACCAAGCTGGACATCTCCGCAGAAGAAACTGTAGCCGTAGTTATCGGCGGTTATCGTCAGCTTTGCGGAATCGCCGCTGATGGAAACCGCGTTCTGGCGGTGCTTTATTCCACCGATGTTCAGCATGAGCACTGCGCTGCAGCCGATTTCCGTCTTTTCAAGTAGCAGGTCGTAGTGCTCGTTTTCGGTGATGAGTACGGTCAGACCGCCGACTGTGCCAACGCCGCCGGCGAGCGTCACAGTGGAGGTCATCTCCATGTTGAAATCGCGCTGGCGCATAGCAACAAATGTCGGGGAATCAACATCGTCAAGCGTAAGTTCAGAACCGTGGAGCACTGCCTTTTCATCGGAAAGCTCGTAGTTTTCCATCACGGGACGGCGCATAAAGCACCATTCCTTGTCCCAGGAGGTGTTCTTGAAATTGAAAACGCGCTGTTCGTCCTGGGTGAAATCTCCCTTTATTTCGTAGCTTTCATCGGTGGTGCCATCCTTTCCGCAGGTGAACCATCCGTCAGACCCGAACTGCACCGGAGTGAGGAACACCTCGCGTCCGAGATGGTGATAGGGGCGCCAGATGTGCTGCTGGCGGAATCCCAGAGACAGCACGTGCCAGTCGCCGTACTTGTCCTGGATAAGGTCGCCGTGACCGATACCCTGGATTATGAACGGAGCCTTGTTGCGGTTGGTGAGTACGGGGTTGTGCGGGTTGCTCTCGAACTTGCCCCAGACGGAACCAGCGCGGGCGCAGGTTATCATGTGACCGTATTCAGTGCCGCCCTCCGCAGCCATGAGGTAATAAGTTCCGTTTATTTTGTAAAGGTGCGGGCTCTCGAGGTAGCGTCCGCCGGAGCCCTGCCAGATACAGCGGCTGGGGGAAAGCTTCTTTCCGGTCGCGATGTCTATCTCGCACTGGACAACGCCGCCTACGCCGTTGTCGTCAGCGCCGTTGCTCATGAAGTAGGTGTGACCGTCCTCGAAAAACAGCGACGGGTCGATACCGCCCTGGTCAACGTATATAGGCTCCGACCACTCGCCGTAGATATCGTCGGTGTAAACGTAGAAATTCTGGTGGGTGGTGTCGTTGGTGGTCACCATGTAGAATCTGCCGTTGTTGCAGCGGATAGTCGGCGCGAAAACGCCGCCGGAGCTGTTTATTTTGTCGAGCATGACCTGGGTGGGACGGGTGAGTACATAGCCGATCTGTTTCCAGTTAACGAGGTCGGAGCTTTCGAACAGCGGAACTCCGGGGAAATACTGGAACGAGCTGCACACCATGTAATACTTTCCGTCATGGGCGCAAACGCTGGGGTCGGGGTAGAAACCTTTTAATACTGGATTGTGGTATATCATATCAGGATATTCCTTTCGCATTTTATAGTCTGTTTAAATTATAACACATTTCCTGAGAAACTCCAATCAATTTCCGGACAATAAACAGCACAAAACGGACATAATGTTAATTGTTTTATTCAGTGCTTCCCTTGACAAAATATGCCCGGATAAGTTATAATAGTAGTGATTGACCGGACAAAACCGCAGAAATGTCCGGAAAATGGGGGTAAGGGCATGAAACATGACGAGCAGTCGCTACAGACTAAACAAGCGCTGTCCGAAGCGCTGAAAACTATGATGAAGAAGAAACCGCTCACCAAGATAACTGTGCGCGAGCTTGTGGAGGTCTGCGGCGTCAACCGCAAGACTTTCTACTATCACTTCGAGGACATATTTTCACTGCTGAAATGGACGCTCGACCAGGAAGTCATGTGCATGTTCGGAAATTACGACCTGGTTTCACAGCGGCGCGAGGCGGTGGATTTCGCGCTGGACTATATAATTGCCAATCACGATATTCTGCACAATATCGTGCATTCCATAGGCAGGGCGGAGCTTGCGCGGTATTTCTACAACGATATTTACGAGCCTGTCCACAAGTTGGTGTGCGAGGCTGCGAGGATACATTCCCTGGCAGTTACCGACAGCTACAAGGCGTTTTTGAGCAGGTTCCTGAACGAGGCGGTCGCAGGCGTACTGCTAGACTGCATTGAGCGCGACTCGCTCGGCACCGTTCCCGGAGAACGTGAGCAGCTCGCAGAGCAGATAACTACCACCCTCACCGGTGCAATACTCGGTTCTCTCAGCAAGGCGGCGGGAAAGTGACTTTCACTGCCTGATGTAGATGCCCTGATCCTCGATGTAGTCCTCGAGCTCCTGCTTCATGTCATCGACCCAGTCGCCGGAGGAGATGTCGGTCGGCGTTTCCGAAGGGGCGTTCTGCTGTGGCGTGTGTGATTCCGATACGCCGGGTATGGATTTCTTTTCCTTGTCGTTCATATGGAGCTCCTTTCAGAATGATTCTTTTTCATTATGATATCACAAATCACTAAAAATTGCAACAGGGAGGATATGTAAATGGCTACATGGCTTGCACATCTCCGCGTTGCCGATAAGGTCCAGCAGGCGTTCCCTGAAATCTCCAGAGTTGACTTTATCGCAGGTAACATCGCGCCGGACTGCGGCGTGCCCGTTTCCGGAGGTTTCGACCCTCCAAAGGAGATAACGCACTGGACGGAAAGCGGAAAGGGTCACTGCGACTACCAGCGTTTCTACCGCGAAATGATAGCGGGTAAAACACTCGATGAGCGCACACGCTCGTTTCTGCTGGGTTACTGCGCGCATCTTGCGGCGGACGTTCTCTGGGTGAGGATCATAAACGAGCCGTGCAAGCGGCGCAACAGTGCGCTTTACGCAGCCGACCGCAACGAATACTATCGTCTTGTGAAGCCGGAGTGGTACGCCAACGACCACCTTTACCTCCGCGAACATCCGGACGACCCAGGATTCCGCACGCTGTGCGGGATAGCGGACTACCCGGTGGACTGTATTCCCTACTACGGCGCGGATTATGTGGAGCGGCAGATACACTGTATCCAGCGTTTCTACCTTACCACGCCGGAGTATAGCACGGAATTCCGGTTTCTTACGCCGGAGATGATGCAGGAGTGGGTACACAGGGCTGTGGACGAAATAACCGGAATTCTGACCCGTCTTGAGAATGCTCAAATATAATTAAGTGGCTGCACGTTACCAGTGCAGCCACTCAGCTTGTCGAAAAAGCCATCTTTCGTAGAAAAAAGAAAGAGGGCTTTTTGAATATTAAGCAGTGAGGAATATGA
>CAKSEO010000064.1 GCA_934446565.1 uncultured Oscillospiraceae bacterium
TTGGTAGAACGACGGTCTCCAAAACCGTATGTCGAGGGTTCAAGTCCTTCTGCCCCTGCCATTAATCCGCTTAGAATTTAATTCTAGGCGGTTTTTTGTTTATTTCCATCTTTAGGATGGCTCTACATTGTCCACACTGTCTGGAATGAAAAATGTTAATGAATTTTCATTTTACTGCAACCTTTGTTCTGCATATTTTGTTTTAATATTAAAGACGGAATAAAACCGCATTTCAAAGGAGGATTCATCATGAAAAAGGCAATAATATCAGGAATTCTTGCAGCAATGATGCTGACGAGTACCGCAACAACACTTGTAACCAGCGCAGATAACTGTGTGACTGCACCAGAAACGACACAGGCTTCCAAGAAAAGCACAAGAGTAAAGCTCGACCGTCTGAAAGACTGCACCATATCTTACCCGGAATTTGCTAAAATCTGTGGCGAACCCTACGTTACTGAGCTTACCAAAAACCGTACCATAAAGGGAAAACTTGAATTATACGATGGCGAAACGCTTTATATTCCATCGGGAATGACACTTACGCTCAACGGCGATTCCGCTTTATATGGAGGAACATTGTTTGTGGAAAAGGGGGCGAAACTTGTTCTGAAAAAAAGCCTTTATATTTACGATGGTGCCAGCCTTATCTGCGATGGTAGTTTAAATGCCGGAAAGGGAAGCAATATTCATGTGAGGAACGGTGGCATATTTTACACCTCTCCGAAAAGCACGGTGAAACTTAATGCCCAGTCATATTTATATAGCGATGACGAGGCGACGAGTGTATGCTTAGGTGAAGTAAACAAGACAAACGGCGTGACTGATGATATCCGTTGTACATTCATCCCGTCCGTTGTCAGCGCGGTCAAGACGACAAGCAATCTTTTTGGGGATGTATTGTCATCAGAGGTGGTTTCTGCGGATAGTGTGAAGAAGACACTGTCTGCTAAATGGTATACGCTTTCTGAACTTCCATCCGGAGTAGGCGGCGAAATGCTCACAGTGCTGTTCGATAACGGCTCGGCCATGAAATTCAGTTTTATGAGTAACAGGCTGCTTGGAATCCAGGGAACTTCAGTAAGAGATATCTGGTACTATGCTCCTGATAGGCTTTATGATATGGCTGACGACGTATCTTCTTCGGACGGTACGGATTATAAGATGAATTTCTCCGCTGGTCAGATGGACACGGCTGCAAGTGAGAGCTCCAATGTAGTTACGGCTAAACTGGATTCTTTTGAGGCCAATCCCGATACTGTCGATTACTGGTTCACAGTTACTGATCAGTTTAAGGGTGAAACTGAGAAGAAGATATGTGTGAAACGTGACAGAGAATGGAGCGATGAATACACCCAGGAGTTTGATGTAGGAACAGAATACCTGCTTTTCCTCAATTCTGTGGACTATGTTTACAGAGATCTGTATTACACCCTCACATATTCCATATTTGCTCCGATAAAAAATGGTAATCTGGCAATAGTGATCTACAACGGCGGAAAATATACTCCATCGGATGAAATATCAACAATAAAGAAAGTTAGCGCGCGTGTAAAGGAGAACGCCGACATAAGCATCGGAAAGCCTATCGGTGGAGATTATCTTCACAGTACTGATATAAATCAGGTCATTAAAAGTTCTCCGTACATCGTCAAGGTCAAGATAACAGACGATATAGAGAAGTTCCGTGAATCCAGCGATATAAGCATATTCACAGTGGAGCTTGAACAGTCCTACAAGCTCACTCCTGAGACCCCGTTGAAAATAATTCTCCCGAATGATAAGGTGAAGGTCGGCGAGGAGTATGTTATTATGCTGTATCCGTATTCCGGCTGGGCTCAGAAACATTACATGGAGTCGTCAAGGATCAGCGTCTACAAGCCTGATGACCCTACCCTTAAATCCGCAATGGAAAAAGCAGATCTATACTTATAATTGTCGGATAATACACAAATGCGCCTTACATTATTGAAATATATGTAAACCATGGTTGACAGCGGGTATAAAATGGGGTATAATTATCACAGACTAGATAATACCTGATAATAAGGGAGTGTGTGATGATATGCCGAAATTAAGCGGCGCAAAGCAGGTAATTAATCCCGATGAGAAAGAGCAGATCTGCCGAGAGGTACTGAACTCCCTGCCAGAATGGTCTGGTAAGGACAGGAGTATTGACGAACATGCGGCGGTGTGTAGAATGCTTCCGCTATGGGCGGATATCGACGATGGCACGGTTCGTGGTTTTATCGCGCTGCGTGAAACCAGTCCCTACGCTGCGGAGATATACGTAATGGGCGTTAAGAAGGAATACCAGCGACACAAAATAGGCAAGGGAATGTTTACGGCCTTGTTGAATTACGCCCGCCGTCAGGGATATGAGTACCTCCAGGTAAAGACCGTAAAGGAGGGTACCAGTGCCCAGTTCGACACGGCGAATACATTCTATCAGAGCCTTGGCTTCCGTGAGCTTGAGGTGCTTCCGTTGTGGAATGAGAAGATACCTTGTCAGATCTATATACGCAATGTAAACTACTGAAATCAAAAAAAGCGCGCCGTGAAAATGGTGCGCTTTCTTGATTTCGGGTCATTTTTCACCAATGATTGTTGAAAACCCGGTGAATACTGTTGAATCTATTTCGGAATATTTACCCATTGTTTATAGATATATATGTTTAAACTCCGGGGAATTATTGCGGAAAGTATAGGATAGATACGGATTTACCAATGGTTTTTATGATCGCCGTAACTATCCGTATAATGCGCCAAAATATAACTTGTTTCGGTTAAATACGAGGTCGATTAAACTGATTGTTAAATACTATGTTGAAAAGGTTGAAAACTCGAAACTTAGCCTGTTAAAGTTGAAAGGTTTTCAACTTTTCAACGCGTCCTGGTTGAAAAGTCGCAGAACACCACAGCGTTTCCTCCGCTTGTATGCAGGATGGACATTGCCGAACCACTGAAAAAAGGGGAGGTAAGCCGCATTTCCCATAAAATATTACCCAGGGGTATCGTTTGTTGTCTTTGAAATAAAATACCGCTTGTAATAATTATGCTATTATTACTTATCGTGTACTTCAAATTGTAATAGTACCAAACCCAATAAACAGATAGTAATATGACAGCTATACTGGCTGTTAAGACTATGCGCCCGGTGTAAAAGCACAACAGAATGTAAACAGCGATAATACCGCTTTCAGTCAGCCGGAATACCGTCCATCGTTTTTTCATAATATATTCACCGCCACCACAGAATTTTCAGAATCAAGATATAATATTTTCTGCACAGATGGATATTTTTATGCATGGTGCTGAAAACATCTGTGCAGTATTGACATATGGTATTTAACAGTGTTAAAATATGACTACAATCAATATTTTCTTATGTTTCATATAAGGCAGGTGATATTGTGTTCTTTTTGGCTGATATGCTGTGGGAAAACAGCGATTTTATCGGCAACTCTTTCCCACCGGAGGTTTGCAGCGGGATACTGCTTAGCATGGAGAGATTGAGCCGGATAAAGTCTGACGGCGTAATAATAGGCATGACGCCGTCGGAATTTTCGGTGCTTTGCTGTACGGAGCTGTTTCCGAAGAAGAATAGCGGCACGGCTGCAAGCGTAGCGGATATAGCGGCGTGTATGGGAGTATCGGTGCCTGCGGTGTCCAGGACGCTGCGCTCCCTTCAGGAGAGAGCCCTTATAGAGCGAACGGTCGACGAGTATGATCGTCGCAGCGTAAGGGTCACGATAACACAGGAGGGCAGGGATCAGCTCCGGGACAACATGGCCAGGGTGGTCGAAACACTGAATCGCATATTGTCAGTGTTCACAGAGGACGAGATGCGAACTGTTGCAAAGCTTTACGGCAAGTTCGCCCTTGCAACGGAGAAACAGCTCGGCACAAGATAGACAGAGCAGGATGAAAGGAGCATACAATGCTTGAGATCAGAAATATCGTAAAGGATTACGAGACCGGCAGCGAAACAGTGCACGCTCTCAAAGGCGTGTCCATAGCGTTCCGCGAGAGCGAGCTGGTGAGCATTCTGGGACAGTCTGGCTGTGGCAAGACTACGCTGCTGAACATCATCGGCGGGCTTGACCAGTACACCAGCGGCGACCTTATAATCAACGGGCAGTCCACCAAGCAGTACAAGTCTGCTGATTGGGACACCTACCGCAACCATTCCGTTGGGTTCATCTTTCAGAGCTACAACCTGATACCGCACCAGAGCGTGTTGTCCAACGTCGAGCTTGCGCTGACTCTATCCGGTGTTTCTAAGGCGGAGCGCCGCAGGCGCGCAAAGGAAGCGCTCGAAAAGGTAGGGCTCGGGAATCAGCTCAACAAGCGCCCTAATCAGATGTCCGGCGGACAGATGCAGCGTGTAGCCATAGCGAGAGCGCTGGTAAACGACCCGGATATCCTGCTAGCAGACGAGCCTACAGGTGCGCTGGACAGCGAGACCAGCATTCAGATAATGGAATTGATCAAGGAGATCGCGAAGGATCGCCTTGTAATAATGGTAACGCACAATCCGGATCTTGCCGAGAAATATTCCACTCGTATCGTAAGGCTGCTGGACGGTCAGATAGTCGGCGACAGCGACCCGTTCGACCCGACAAAGGAGTCGGTGCACAGCGAGGTGAGGAAGTCCGATGTCACAAAGGGCAAAAAGACATCTATGTCGTTCCTGACAGCGCTTTCCCTGTCCAAGAACAACCTCATGACTAAGAAAGGGCGCACGTTCCTGACATCCTTTGCGGGGAGCATCGGTATCATCGGTATAGCGCTCATTCTGTCGCTTTCCAACGGCGTGCAGGAGTATATCAACAGCGTGGAGCGGTCAACTCTGGCGTCTTTCCCGGTGTCGATACAGCACGAAACTGTTGATTATACCAGCCTTATGACCTCGATGATGAACGTCCGGGACAACGCTGATGAGGAGCGTGATCCCGACAGGATTTACACCAACGACATCTCAACCGAGATGATGAAAACAATGCTTTCCGAAATGCAGACCAACAACCTTGCCGAGTTCAAGAAGTACCTCGAGAGCGACCCGGACGGCATAAGCGAAAGCATAGAGGAGATACAGTACAGCTACGACAGCAACCTGTACATCTACGGTCACAGTGCCGACAGTGATATCATGCAGATAAACCCCTCCACGGTCATGACCGCGATGATGGGACAGTCCATGGCAGACAACGTGAGCCAGATGACCAGCACCTATTCCTCATTGATGGGCAGTAGTTCCATGAGCAGCTATGACGCATTCCGCGAGCTTCTCAGCACCGATATGCTGAAAACGGAATACGAGGTGCTTGCAGGCAGACTGCCGGAGTCCTATAACGAGGTAGTCGTACTGGTAACGGACCGCAACGAACTATCGGATGTAACGCTGTATACGCTGGGACTCCGCGACCAGAGCGAGCTTGAGGGAATGATGTCGAGTGTAATGGCGGGCGAGAGCTTTGACCTTGATACCGGCGACCTTTCGTTCAGCTATGATGATCTGATGGGGCTGGAATTCAGCATGCTGACTGCCCCGGAGTTCTATCAGAAGAACGACGACGGTACCTGGACAGATATGCGCGGCGACAGCGAATTTATGGAGCAGGCTGCGGAGAACGGTCTGAAACTCAAGGTTGTCGGCATAATCAAGCCGGACGCTGATTCGCTGATATCTTCGACGAATTCCGGCGGGATAGGCTATACACATGCATTGACCGAATACATGATAGAAAAGGTCAACGACAGCGAGCTGGTAAAGGCACAGAAAGAGAATCCCGACGTTGACGTATTCACCGGAATAGAGTTCCCCAAGGCTGACGAGGAAGCGGAGCAGCCTATGTCGCAGAGCGAGGCGATGGAGATGCTCACCGGAATGCTTTCCGAGGAGCAGCGCGCTCAGCTCAACCAGGGCATAATGGCGGTGCTCACCGAGGAACAGCAGGCTGAGATACAGTCCGCGATGATGGGCATGGTGTCCGATGAGCATATGAACACCATCATGATGGGACTTTTGACTCCGGAGCAGCTCATGCAGCTCCAGACCGGCGCTGACGTAAACAGCCTGCTCACTGATGAGCAGAAAGCGCAGATGTCCGCGCAGATAGTGGCTTCACTGACGGACGAGCAGAATGCGGAGCTTTCCGCGATGATGAACGGCATGGTTGACCCGTCCAAGCTGTACACAGCATTCATGCAGGTGCTGACTACCGACCAGCTGAAGCAGCTCATGGATATGACAAAGGAGCCTGAGAGCACTGACGCGACCTATGACGGCAACCTGAAACTGCTGGGTGTTGCAGAGCTTTCCGAGCCGAGTTCCATGAAGATATATGCAACTGACTTTGATAGCAAGGAGAAAATAACTCAGCTTATCGAAAAGTACAACGACTCCAAGATAGCGGAGGACGACCAGGCTGACGTCATTAACTACACCGATTATGTAGGGCTGATGATGTCGAGCGTCAGCGACATTATCAATGCGATATCCTATATTCTGATAGCGTTTGTTGCCATTTCTCTCGTGGTATCGTCGATAATGATAGGAATAATCACCTACATTTCGGTACTGGAGCGTACCAAGGAGATCGGTATACTGCGTGCGATGGGCGCGTCCAAGCGTGATGTTTCCAATGTGTTCAACGCAGAAACGCTTATAGTCGGATTTTCGGCGGGGGTTATCGGAATCGGTGTGACATTGTTGCTGAATATTCCTATAAATATCATAATCGAGAACATCACAGGCATTGCCAATGTGGCACTTCTCCCGTGGCAGGGCGGTGTGATACTTGTTGTGATAAGCATGTTGCTTACGCTTATAGCGGGACTTGTTCCGGCGGGGGTTGCCGCGAAGAAAGACCCGGTAGAGGCGCTGAGAACAGAGTGATAATAATAAGAAACCCCGACGGATATCGGGGTTTCTTCTATATTACCATCTGGGGTGCTCATGCGGGCAGCAGGAATTCCGCTTCGCGGCGCGCAGCTCGACGTAACATCCGCATTTCTGGCAGGTGCCGCTGACTAGTGAATCACACAGGCGGCATTGCGAGAGCCTTGCTGTGTAGTCCTCCGGGGAGGCTTTCTGGGTAGCCGGGAGAGCCTCTATGCGCTGTTGTATAGCTTCCATGAGCTGTGATTCGTCGATATCCTGGAGCAGGCAGCGGCGGCAGGGCTTACGCTCCATCACAGCTTTATGGTGAGCGCGGCAACGGAGCAGGGCGGGAGTACTACTTCTGCTCTGCCGTCAGCGACGGTAACAGTGAGCGGCTTTATCGCCACTCTGTCAGGCTCGTCAAAGGTATTAAGCGCGTGCACCTCATCGGCAAGTATACGCCCCTCTGCGGACTGGATACCGGCAAACGCCGCAGCTATGTCCACCTTAAAGCTCTCGGTAAGCGAAGCATTCGACAGCGTTACGAACACATCGCCGTCGGCGTTGACGGAAGCGGACTGGCTGAGGGCGGGCACGCCCTCGGCTGCGCCGGAGTTCTGGATGTGGCTGTAGATCAGGTCGGAATCCTGGTGCTGCTTGTAGAGGTCGAAAACGTGGTAGGTCGGAGTCTTGATGGTCTTTGAGCCCTCGGTAAGCAGAATAGCCTGGAGTACGTTCACCGCCTGCGCGATGTTCGCCATCGGAATACGCGCGGAGTGCTGGTTGAAGATGTTCAGATTTATCGCTGCGACTATTGCGTCGCGCATGGTGTTCTGCTGATAGAGGAATCCAGGGTTAGTTCCCGGCTCGACGTCGTACCAGGTGCCCCATTCGTCCACGATAAGACCTATCGTCTGTTCCGGGTCGTACTTGTCCATGATCTTGCTGTGGCGGGTCACAAGCTCCTCCATGTAAAGAGTACGGGAGATGGTATCGTAATACTCCTTTTCGTCGAACTCGGTAGAGCTTCCTTTATGACCCCAGTCTCCGGTAGGCAGAGTGTAGTAATGCAGGGATATTCCCTTGCAGTTCCACTGGCTGTTGAGGGTCTTCATGATGGTATCTGTCCAGTTGTAGTCGGCGGCATTCGGACCGCAGGCAATTTTGAATAGCTCGTTTCCGCTGTAGTTGCGGCAGAATGTAGCGTACCGGCGGTAGGTGTCCGCATAGTATTCCGGAGTCATTGAGCCTCCGCAGCCCCAGCTTTCATTGCCTATGCCGAGGTACTTGAGCTTCCAGGGCTGCTCCCTGCCGTTGCGCTTACGCAGCTCTGCCATGGGGGAAACGCCGTCGAAGGTCATGTATTCCACCCAGTTGGACAGCTCCTCGACGGTGCCGCTGCCTACGTTGCCGCTTATGTACGGCTCGCAGCCGACAAGCTCGCAGAAACGCATGAATTCGTGAGTACCGAAGCTGTTGTCTTCGACAACGCCGCCCCAGTTGGTGTTGACCATCTTTTTGCGCTGGGATTTGTCGCCGATACCGTCGCGCCAGTGGTATTCATCGGCAAAGCAGCCGCCTGGCCAGCGCAGTACCGGGAGCTTTATCTGCTTGAAAGCGTCGATGACATCCTTGCGGTAGCCCTCGATGTTGGGTATATCGCTGTTTTCGCCGACGTAAATTCCGTCGTAAATGCAGCGGCCGAGATGCTCGGAGAAATTTCCGTAGATCTCGCGGTTGATGTGGGACTTTTTCTCAAGCGGGTTTAATGTAAGGTGGAGAGTGTTCATAATAAAATATCCTTTCATGGCTTATTTTGCTGATTTGATTATAACAGATTGACAGCGGCATTTCAATGATGTATAATATCAATAAACTGATATATCGTACTATTGGAGGAAAATATGAAGCTTCACGCAATGGGAATAGGCTACCGGCACGATGAAAATTTCCGCATACTTCGCCCGGAGGGTTCCGGCGATAATCTGCTTGTGATATTCCGTACTCCCGCGTTTGTGGTTGTTGATAATGCGCGGGTGGAGCTTCCGGCGGATTCCGCGGTTCTGTATAAAAAATCCGCCCTGCAAGATTACGGGGCGGTCGGCGTCGGATATGTAAACGACTGGGTGCATTTTGAGTGCGATGAAACTGATACATTCTTTGAGCGCCTGGGAATACGATTTGGTCAGCCAGTATACGGAGTTCCGATCTCAGTCGGGAACATTCTTGAACTGCTGAAGCTTGAAAACGTATCAGATACGCCGAAAAATCGTGAGTGCACCGGGCTGCTGCTTCGGCTGCTCATAGCGGAGGTTTTCGGCGGTGGGAGCGGCGCGGCGGTTTCTCCGCACAGTGACGGGCTGCGCCGTCTGCGCGCGGAGATATATGGAAGTCCTGCAAAAAACTACACGATAGAAGGACTTGCGGCGCAACTGTCGCTGAGCGCGTCCTACTTCCAGACGCTGTACCGCGCGGAATTCGGCGTAAGCTGCTACGAGGACGTATTGCGTGCAAGAACCGGGCTTGCGGAATATTACCTTGCCAATACGGACATGCAGGTGCGGGAGATATCAGCGCTGTGCGGATTTGAAAACGATGTGCACTTTATGCGGCAGTTCAGGAAACGCACCGGGCTGACGGCGCTTGATTACCGCCGCCGGGCTAAGGGGCTGTAGGCTCAGCAGAGCGTGTAGGGTGTGCGGTTGATACGGGCGAGCATGCTCTTGGTCATGTAGAGCTTGTGGGTGCGACCGGTAGGGTCTGCGTAGTAAGTCAGGCGGGTGGACATGCGGCTTGCAGGCACTTCGACGCGCAGAGTGAGGTCTTTCATATGGAGCACCAGTTTCTTGTAAACCTTGAGCAGGCAGGCGGGGCACTCTACAAACGTGCCGTCGATGGTGGAAAAACCGCTGGTTATGTAGAGCTTTCCGCGTTTCAGGCAGAGATCCTTTGTTCTGGTAGAGTAGCTTGCTTCAATTACGCAGCCCGCGTTCGCGTTGTAGCAGCCCAGCGGGAGGTTTTCGTCGATCTCTCCGGCTGCGGGCAGGTAGAAGTAATAGTGGGAGCAGCGGCTGTCAATAATGGAGGTGTCGCCGGAAACGATCTTGTTGCCGTTCTGCTTCAAGATAACGCAGCCCATGTTGACTGCGATCTGTGCGAGCTGTGTGAATACCTCGCGTTCCATATAGTAGGTCATCTGTTTTCCCATGTGTTGTGCTTCCTTTCAGTAAGTTCAGATTTCCGCGCTGGTTTAGTCAGAATGCGGTGATATGCGCGGGGTGATATGCTGATTTTTATTCAAAAAGGGTATTGCAATTTTGCGGGGAATGTGCTATCATATATCAGTGCCATAAGGCACCTAAAATCAAATACGGTGTTTTCTTTGTCCAACCACCGTTAAAAAACAAGGAGTTTTTTTATGCCTAAAAATGAGATCTTCCAGACCAAGAACCTTGTACGCCTGGCGCTTGTCGCTGCGCTGTACGCCGCCCTTACCCTCGCGCTTCCGGGACTTAGCTTCGGCGCGATCCAGTTCCGATTTTCCGAAATACTGGTGCTTCTTTGCTTTTATCGCAAGGATTACAGCATTTCGCTGATACTCGGCTGCTTCATCGCCAACTGCTTCAGCCCTATGGCGCTTATGGATATGGTATTCGGTACGCTGGCAACTGCCATCGCGGTTATACCGATGTTCTATATCAGGAATATCTGGGTGGCTTCTCTGCTTCCTGTTGTGAGCAACGGTATCATCATTGCGATAGAGCTGCTCGTCTGCTACGGAAGTGAGCCGCCGGTGTGGTTCAACATGCTGACTGTAGGCGCTGGCGAGCTTGTGGTAGTCACCGTTATCGGGTGCGTTCTGTTCAAGTTCGTGTTCGAGCGCAGCAGCAGACTGATGAACGTCATCGGTGCAAACAAGCCGAACTATTTCAAGAAAAAGCCGGCTGAGATCTGATATTTTATTAAAGAACCTCTCCTGTCTGGGGAGGTTTTTTATTTGCTCATTTCAGGAGGGAGTTCCATTTTCGGTATTCCGGAAAGTGCTCGTCAAGGAATGCGTAGAACCGCGCGGAATGGTCGTGGTGCCAATAGTGGGCGTATTCGTGCCAGACCACCGAAAGTACGGTCTGCCTCGGGTATGGCGCCAGACGGATGTTCAGGGATATGTGCCCTTTGGCAGGAGTGCAGCTACCCCAGCGGGTCTTCATGTCCTTTATCGTGATGACTGTGGGAGGCGGCGTCAGCCCGGAATTTATCAGGGCTTCCCGCACATCGGCGCTCAGCGTTCGGCAAATTTCGACAAAATTGTCTGCGTTCCACTTTTGAAGGAGTTCTTGAGTCCTTTCGGGGAAACGTGTAAAAACCCGCATTTCGTCCTGTTCCAGAACGGCGCATTCACGTCCGCTGGAAATAACGCGCACAGGATATTCCTTTCCCAGCCAACGGAAAACATCTGCGTGTATGTCGGAATGCTCGTTGCGCGAGCTTATCCGCTGCTGTGCGCGCCTGATGAAATCCTGCTCGGAAATGATGAACTGCTCTATGCGCTGTACACTCACCCGGGGGTTTGCTGAAATGCGCAGGGAGCCGTCCTCCTTAACACGGAGGTTTATATTTTTGACGGGCTTGCGGATGAGCTCGTAGAGCACTTCGCTGCCGTCGGGGAATTTCAGATCGGTCATTCAAGAATGTACTTTTTAACCAGGGGATAGATCGAACGGTATCCGTTCTCGTTGATATGCATGCCCTCTATCGTGTATTCGGCGCGAAGATCGCCGTTTTCATCTTTCAGCGGGGCGTTTACGTCGATGTAGCTTGCGCCGAAACGTTTTGCCAGCTTTTTCACCTCGGCGTTTGCGCGGGTGATCTTCTCGTTGCTGCGTATCAGCAGACAAGGTTTCATCTCCGGTGTTGCGGCGTTGTAGTTCACGGGGTAATATGCCATGAGGTACAGTTTTACGCCGGGAACAGCCTTCGTTACCTTGTCGAGTATCAGCGCGTAGTTGGACATTATCTGCTCCATGCTGCGGGAAGCGTCGCTGAGGTCGTTTGTGCCGATGTTTATAAAGAGCTTTTTCGGCGCAAGGTCTATTATGCAAGTGTCAACAGCCGCTATCAGCTCGTCAGTGATGAATCCGCCCACTCCGCGGTTGTAAACAGTCACAGGGAGCTTGTCCTCCTCGGCGAATTTTTCCACCGGGAACATTTCCATAAGTGATGAGCCGGCGAAAAGCACACAGCCTTTTTCTGCCGTAAGATTCAGCTTGCCATATCGTTCAAGCTTGTATTCTTTTGTCCATATGATTTCTTCACTCATTTTTTATACCTCAACTGATAATAGAGAACTGTTAATTTATTATATCACCATAACGATAAAAAGTCAATGATAAATGTTGGTATATGTAAATTAAATAGAAAATTTTTTCTTTTTTGAGTTAATTCATCAAGTGAAATAAAACGTGGAAATATACAGCGACAGATACTGGGGTAACAAAGCAGATTGATTCTGCTGATCGTAGGCAAGGCTTTAAAATGGTGTATGATAATTAGAACAACTCAAGCTATAAGAGAGAGGATGAGATTTTTCGGTTTTGCGGTCAAATATACAGCAAACATAAAATCTTAGTTCAACAAAGCAAAACGCCCGTTCCAATCAGGGACGGGCGAGAAAAATCGGATTGTT
>CAKSEO010000065.1 GCA_934446565.1 uncultured Oscillospiraceae bacterium
TTCCATTGTCCTATAATTACATTATATCACAAATTCCGTTAGATTCAAGTTTTTTCGGAGGATTTCCCATCATTGACGTGTGAAACAGCATGAATTATCAGCAGGACTATTCCCAGAACTACAAAGAACGCGCCGGAATATATCAGAATGGCAGACGCTAAAATAAATTCTCCCATGCCGGCAAAAAATCCGGAGAAATAGTTCATCTTGTCAAGTATGAGAACGGCTGCGAATGAGATCATGCCGATCAACGCTGACGGAAGCCCGGCACAGAGCCAGAATAGTGCCTTGCCTATCCGCCAGCGCCGCTGATACAGCCTTTGCAGAAACACAGCGCCGGTTACATGACTGCCGATCACAAGCAGCAAAATCACTGGTGTCAGTACTTCTATATCTGATACGTCTAATGCGATAATGAGCAGCAGACTGCTGATTATCAGCCCGATTACGCAGGCAAGCATACCGCCGAGGATAAGCAGGATAACAGGCAGAGCCTTTTTCATGTGACATTCCTTTCGCAACATCTAAAGCTTGTAGAAAAATACCGCCGATGGGTCGCTTATTTGGGACTTCTCGGCGGTATTGCATTAGTGATCCTGCTGATTTACAGCTTGAAAACTGCGCTGGTGAAGCCCGGGAGGGTCAGCCCGCCAAGCTCCATTGTTTCCCCGGTGAGGAGATCCTCCTTTGCTCCGGAGGTATTGAGGTTGAATGTAAACGGATTCGAATCCGCGTTGATAACGGTCAGCAGGGTTTCGCCGTCAGCGCTGCGGGAGAATGCGTACTGGCGGTTGGTGAGCTGAACCTGCTTGTAGTCGCCCTGGGAAGCCGCCGGGTGGTTCTTCTGGATCTTGGCGAGCGCCTTTATGTGCGCGGTCAGGTCGTGGATACCCTCGGACTTCATCTTTTCGAGGTCGAACTCCGGACGGAGCTGGTCGTCGCCGCCCTGATTCTTGTCGCCGAGTACTCCGAACTCGCTTCCGTAGTAGACTGCGGGAATGCCCGGCATCATGAACATAAGTGTATAGATATCCGGCAGGTGCTCCTTGGTTTTGAGCATGGAGGCAATACGGTTCACGTCGTGGTTGTCAACGAAGGTGTAGAGGTGCTTTCCTCTGTAAAGGCACCAGTTTTCGCTGCCGAACTGACGGTTGATGGAGTGCGCTATCTCGAACATGTTCATGTCGTTGAAGCTGGAGAAAAGTCCCTTGTAGCACTCATAGTTGGTAACGCTGTCGAGCATTTCGGGGTTCATCCACTTGTTGTAGTCGCCGTGGAGCGTCTCGCCCAGCAGGAAGAAGTCCTCGGCAAGCCACTTGCAGTGACCGTGCAGCTCCTTGAGGAAGTTCAGGTCAAGACAGTACGCAACGTCAAGGCGCAGACCGTCTATTCCGAATTCGTTCTTCCAGCCGGTTATGCAGTCCTTGATGTACTGCTTTACCTCAGGATTGTAGAGGTTGAGCTTTACCAGTTCGTAGTGACCCTCCCAGCCCTCGTACCAGAAGCCGTCATTGTAGCCGTCGTTGCCCTCGCGGACGTGGAACCAGTCTTTCTTAGCGCTGCCGAGCTTGTTTTCGCGTACATCCTTGAACGCCCAGAAATCGCGGCCGACATGGTTGAACACGCCGTCCAGAACTACTCTGATACCGTTCTCGTGGAGCGCGTCGCAGACCTTCTTGAAATCCTCGTTGGTGCCAAGGCGGCGGTCTATTTTAGTGTAGTCGGCGGTGTCATAACCGTGCGCGGAGGATTCGAACACCGGTCCGAAGTATACGGCGTTGCAGCCAAGCTCCTTTATATGAGGTATGTCATCGATGACTTTAAGTATTTTGTGAGTCGGCTCTGATGCGAAGTCGTTCTGGCGCGGACAGCCAAAGTAGCCGATGGGATAGATGTGATAGAATACAGCATTTTCAAACCAGTTCATAATATATTCTCCTTAAATTAAATATGTAGAGATGTGTGCAATTCACAAGATGTTTTGCATATAAAAGATGTAATAAACACCTGTTATATTGGCTAAAATCTCTAAAAGTGTGCAAATACAGTATATCACATTTGTAACCGTCTGTCAAGTTTCTTGTGCAAATTCTACAATTTATCGCAATATTAATTGCCTATGTATGAAAAACTTTTACAAAGCTATTGCAATTAACGAAACAATTTGGTATAATACCTTTGGACTGATTTGAAACTTTGCCTTTTTTTGGCACTAAACCGGTAATATTTTGACAATAATGTTATTGTAAAACATTCACCACGGTACATGCGGAGGTACTTCATGATAGAGAAGTGTTTGAAGAAAGCTGCGGCACTGGCGGCGGCGCTGTTGATGGCGCTTGTGTTCATTCCCGCCGGGGGATTCGGAGCTTTTTCGGCTAATGCAGCCTACGCTGACGGCAGCGGAAACACAGTTGTGGTCGGCGTTAATCCCGATTACGGAATTTCCAGCGTTGGCGGTAACTATACCGGTTTCGCCTACGAATTCCTCAGGGAGATACAGAAGCGTTCTGACCTGACATTCAGCTATGTTGAAGGCACTGCTCCGGAGCTCGCAGCGAAGATGGCGAGCGGCGAGATAGACGTTATCCCCTGCGTAAGTTCAAAGGAACTCACTGCGTGGCAGAGCATGACTATCGCAGCAGACCCGGAGGGTTCGCTCCAGCTGGGGCTTACCAATCTGCCGCTTACTGTGAAGTATACCGCGATTTATATACCGGCGGACAGCGATATGGCATTCCAGGATTATGACGCGCTGAAAAGCTGCAGAATAGGCTACTTAAAGGAGGATTACAGCAAATACTTTATAAATGGCGCGTTCATCGGCGCAGATATCCGCAAGGCGGAATTCGTCGGATATGATTCCGAGTCGCAGATGAAAACCGATTTTGAATCCGGAAAGATAGACGCAGTCGCAAAGGACTGTTATCGCATATGGGGCGACGAGCTGGTAGCCTGTCAGGTGGCGACCGAGGACTGCTATTTCATGACTTCCGCTTCTGATGAAGCGCTGGTAAAGGCGCTTGACGGCGCTGTTACAAGCGTTTTCATGAGCGATATAGAATTCACGTCCGATATTTATCAGAAGTACGTCACAAGATACGGTGCACAGAGATATGCGTTCAGCGAAGCCGAAAAGCATTACATTGAAAAGAATCCTGAGATAACCATTGCGTATAACCGTCAGGCTGCGGTCATAGATAAAGTGGACATGGGCAGCGATTCCGTGAATGGTCCGACAGGTCGGTTCCTTAATGAATTAAGCTCCGCCGCAGGATTTAGTATCAAGATAGTCGGTTATGATTCAATCGGCGAGTGCGTTGCCGCAGTCAACAGCGGCTCAGCACAGGCAATATGCGGCGGTGTGAACTCTAACAGCATGGCGAACTATCAGGGGCTTAAAGTGTCAAGACCGTTCTTCAAGGTGCCGATCGCGGCTGTTGGCAAGAAAGGTACTTCCGTCGGAACGCATTCCCGGATAGCTGTCCCGGCTGTAGGTGATGACATCTCACAGTATATTTCTGAAATATATCCCGGATCCCAGATACTTCATTTTGACGGGGAGAAGAACTGCCTTGAGGCAGTCCAGAGCGGCGAGGCTGATGCGACGTTTGCGGGAGCGTATGAGCTTTTTTATTACCTTGGTCTGGGCTTCGACGACCTTGAGGTGATAGATGTCACTCCTGCGATACATGCGGAATGCATGGCGTTCGACTCTGAGCTTCCGGAGCTTTACACGATTTTCGGAAAGATCGTCAGCGGCATGAATTCCAATGATTCCGGAGTATATTCCTACGCCGCGATATCGAACGGCGCGAATCGCTCGGCTGTAAACGAATTTGTGGAGAAATACCTTGTCTGGATCATCTGCGGAATACTGGTGATACTGGTGGCGGTGTTCATTGTTATCTGCATAACTTCGTTCCGTACACGCAGGGCGACTGATGTAGATAATCTTACCGGTGGACGCAGCAGAGTAAAGTATTTTGAAGATACAAAGAAGCTGCTCAAGCGTTCGGACCCTGAGCACTGGGCTATAGCGCTGTTCGATATTGATAAGTTCAAGTATGTCAACGACCGCCTCGGTTATGAGGAGGGAAACCGCATGCTGGAACGTCTTTACAAGACCGTTTCCGACCATCTCGAACATGACGAGGTGTTCGCGCGCATGGCGGACGACAACTTCGTCATGACGATCCGCAACGCTACCGACATAGAACTCAACGGGCGGCTCAGCGAGATATTCTCTGAATTTGAGCGCCGTAACAGTCTGTTCGTCAAGTATCCCGTCGTGTTCAGCGCAGGTATTTGCCGTCTCAATCAGTGCGTCCATGAGAGCAAGCACGGTGAAGTGGACATCAACGCTGCGATAGACCGCTGCAAGATAGCCAAGAGCACCCTGAAAGGCACGCATTTTTCGTCCATCGCGTTCTACGACGGCTCGATAAGAGACCGCGCGCTCCGCGAGAAAGACTACGAAAGCATTATGCCCGGAGCGCTCCAGCGCCGTGAATTCCAGTGCTATCTCCAGCCGAAGTATGGCCTGCGTTCGCGCAACATTGAGGGCGCGGAAGCTCTTATCCGCTGGAACAGCCCGGATTTCGGGTTCATTTCTCCCGGAGATTTCATTCCGATCGCCGAGAAGAACGGATTTGTTGTCGAACTGGATTTCTTCATTCTTGAGGAAGTCTGCCGCTGTATGCGCCGCTGGATAGACGACGGGAAAAATCCGGTTGTCATTTCAGTCAACCAGTCGAGACTTCATCTCAATTACGACGACTACATCTGGCGTCTGCGCGAGATCGTGGATAAGTATGACATTCCGTATGAGTATATCGAGCTGGAGCTTACCGAGAGCGTATTCACCGAAAACGCCGAAAAGCTTCTGAAAATAATGCACAAGCTCCACGAGATAGGATTCAAGCTGTCGCTTGACGATTTCGGTTCGGGTTATTCCTCGCTGAATATGCTCAAGGATATGCCGGTCGATGTCGTGAAGATAGACAAGGAATTCTTCAGCGACACGATGAACACTCAAAAGGGCAGGGCGGTAATTTCCACCGTTGTGGACCTTGCAAACAACCTTGACATGGATGTGATATCCGAGGGCGTCGAGACCCGGGAGCAGGTGGAATTCCTGACCGAGATACACTGCGCGATGGTTCAGGGATACTACTTTGCGAAGCCCATGCCGATAGCGGACTTCGAGAAACTGTGGTACGCTGACCTTGAGGATATCCGCCAGAAGAAAGAACGCGCTGCGGCACAGCAGCAGGCGCGTCTTGACGCACAGCATTCCGGCGATGTAAAGGAACATACTGACACGGCGGGAAGCGCGGATAAGCCTGCTGACTCTGAAGGAGATACGTCAACCGCTGAACCGGCAGGAGCTACTGAATAACGATCAAAGCGGAGGTTATTTTTCCTCCGCTTTTTTCAAAGGAGAGCACAATGAAAACAGAAATCAGGTACATAGGAACTGTTCCGGTAAAACTGTTCACCGGAGAAAGCGCGGAGCGGACGGTGCTTGCGATCCACGGCTTCGGCGGCAGCAAGGACAGCCGCGCCATAGAGGGACTTGCGCAGCGGCTTTGCGGCAAGGGATTCCGTGTTGCTGCGCCTGACCTCCCCTGTCACGGAGAGCGCACCGAAAACGAACGCGAGCTGACTCCCGAGCACTGCCTTTCTGATATCCTCGCAGTGGAATGCTGGCTCCGGGGACTTGGCGGGGAGGTCTCCGCATTCGGGACGAGTTTTGGCGGGTGCCTGCTGCTAAGGCGAATGGAGCTTTACGGTGATCCGTTCCGGAAAGTAGTGCTGCGGGTTCCGGCGGTGAATATGGCGGATTCCCTGATGAGGTGTATGCGGCTGTTTCAGCCGGGGTTCACGCTGGAAACTGCGGAGAAGTGCGGGTTCCGCGTGAAGATGAGCCGGGAGCTGAACATTCCCTATGAGTTCTACGAAAGGCTGCTGGAACTGAACGAGGTGCGGCATTCCGATATCTGGGACAGTCCGGACGTGCTCGCAGTCTACGCGGGACGTGACGAACTGGTCGCCCGCGCTGATACCGAGGAATTCCTGCGGCTGAATCCGCGCATTCAGCGGCTGTGCGTTGAGGGCAGCGGTCACAGAATGGAACGTCCGGAGTTCCTTTCGGAGGCTCTCGACCGCGCTGCGCAGCACCTTTGTTGAAAAAATCCTGTTAAAATGCGAAAAATTTCAGAAAATTTTAAAAAACATCTAGTAATTTTTCAGAATATCTGTTATAATAAATGATGTGGCAGAGTGTATTCTTGCATTTGGAACTCTTTGCCAGAAAAAATCAAAAACGCTGTGCCTGCTCGTGCACGGGCAGTTCAGCGATCAAACAAATTCAGGAGGTATATACCAATGGCAAACAAGTGGGTCTACATGTTTAGCGAAGGCGACATGACCATGCGTAATCTCCTCGGCGGTAAGGGCGCAAACCTTGCCGAGATGACCAGCATCGGTCTGCCCGTTCCCCAGGGCTTCACCATTACAACTGAAGCTTGCACACAGTACTATGAGGACGGCCGCAAGATCAACGACGAGATCATGGCTCAGGCTATGGAAGGCGTAAAGAAGATGGAGGAGATCAACGGCAAGAAGTTCGGCGATCTCAAGAATCCGCTTCTCGTTTCCGTTCGTTCCGGCGCACGCGCATCCATGCCCGGTATGATGGATACCATTCTTAACCTCGGTCTTAACGACGACGTTGTTAACGCTATGATCGCAGGAAACCCCGATCCTAAGTTCGAGAGATTCGTTTACGACTCCTACAGACGCTTCATCCAGATGTTCTCTGATGTAGTTATGGAAGTAGGTAAGAAGTACTTCGAGCAGCTCATCGACAAGATGAAGGAAGAAAAGGGCGTTCAGTACGACATCGACCTGACCGCTGCTGACCTCAAGACTCTTGCAGAGCAGTTCAAGGCTGAGTACAAGAAGCAGCTCGGTGAGGACTTCCCGTCTGACCCCGTTCAGCAGCTCAAGCTCGCTATCGAGGCTGTATTCCGTTCTTGGGACAACCCCCGTGCAAACGTATACCGCCGCGACAACGATATCCCGTACAGCTGGGGTACCGCAGTAAACGTAATGCCGATGGTATTCGGTAACCTTAACAACGAGTCCGGTACCGGCGTTGCGTTCACACGTGACCCTGCTACTGGCGAGAAGAAGCTCATGGGCGAGTTCCTTATCAACGCTCAGGGCGAGGACGTTGTTGCTGGTGTTCGTACTCCTATGCCCATCGCTCAGATGGAGAAGGAGTTCCCCGAGGCTTACGCAGAGTTCATCAAGGTTTGCGACACCCTCGAGAACCACTATCACGACATGCAGGATATGGAGTTCACTGTTGAGAACAAGAAGCTCTACATGCTCCAGTGCCGTAACGGTAAGAGAACCGCTCAGGCTGCTCTGAAGATCGCTTGCGACCTCGTTGACGAGGGTCACAAGACTGAGCAGGAAGCTGTTCTGATGATCGATCCTAGAAACCTCGACACTCTGCTCCACCCGCAGTTCGACAGCAAGGCTCTGAAGGCTGCTACACCGGTAGGTAAGGGTCTGGGCGCTTCCCCTGGAGCTGCTTGCGGTAAGATCGTATTCACAGCAGACGACGCTGAGAAGTGGGCTGCTAAGGGCGAGAAGGTAGTTCTGGTTCGTCTGGAGACTTCTCCTGAGGATATCACAGGTATGAAGGTATCTCAGGGTATCCTGACCGTTCGTGGCGGTATGACCTCTCACGCAGCCGTTGTTGCTCGTGGTATGGGTACCTGCTGCGTATCCGGCTGCGGCGACATCAAGATGGACGAGGAGAATAAGAAGTTCGAGCTGGCAGGCAAGACTTACCACGAGGGCGACTTCATCTCCATCGACGGTACAACTGGTAACATCTATGATGGTATCATCCCGACCGTTGACGCTTCCATCGCTGGCGAGTTCGGTCGTGTAATGGCTTGGGCTGACAAGTACAGAAAGCTCAAGGTTAGAACCAATGCTGATACTCCCGCTGACGCTAAGAAGGCAAGAGAGCTGGGCGCTGAGGGTATCGGTCTCTGCCGTACCGAGCACATGTTCTTCGAGGCAGACAGAATCGCAGCATTCCGCGAGATGATCTGCTCCGACACTGTTGAAGAGAGAGAAGCAGCACTTGCTAAGATCGAGCCGATGCAGCAGGGCGACTTCGAGAAGCTGTACGAGGCACTCGAGGGCAATCCTGTAACCATCAGATTCCTTGATCCTCCTCTCCACGAATTCGTTCCTACTGAGGAAGCTGACATCGAGGCTCTTGCTAAGGCTCAGGGCAAGTCCGTTGAGACCATCAAGAACATCATCGCTTCCCTGCACGAGTTCAACCCGATGATGGGTCACCGTGGCTGCCGTCTGGCTGTTACCTACCCTGAGATCGCTAAGATGCAGACTGCTGCCGTAATCAAGGCTGCTATCAACGTTAAGAAGGCTCATCCTGACTGGACTATCGTTCCTGAGATCATGATCCCGCTGGTTGGCGAGGTTAAGGAGCTCAAGTACGTTAAGGACATCGTTGTTAAGACTGCTGACGAGATCATCAAGGCTTCCGGTTCTGATCTGAAGTACTCTGTAGGTACCATGATCGAGATCCCGAGAGCTGCTCTGACTGCTGACGACATCGCTAAGGAAGCTGAGTTCTTCTGCTTCGGTACAAACGACCTGACCCAGATGACATACGGCTTCTCCAGAGATGACGCTGGTAAGTTCCTCGGCGCTTACTATGACGCTAAGATCTTCGAGAACGATCCGTTCGCTAAGCTCGACCAGGTTGGCGTTGGCAAGCTCATGAAGATGGCTATCGAGCTCGGTAAGGGCGTTCGTCCTGAGATGCACTGCGGTATCTGCGGCGAGCACGGCGGCGACCCGACATCTGTTGAGTTCTGCCACCAGATCGGTCTGGATTATGTATCCTGCTCACCGTTCCGCGTTCCGATCGCTAGACTGGCTGCTGCTCAGGCTGCACTCAGATAATCACGATCTGAAAGCAATAGCTTAAAAACAAGACCCACTCCGGAAACGGGGTGGGTTTTTGTTCATATTGACACAATAAGCGAACTGTGATATAATGTACTTGCAGAATGTTATTATATGAACACGGAGGGATTATGGAAGGCATAACAAGGTACGATGTAAACGAGGAATGGGCGCATTCCGGAATGATCCGGGCAGGTGATTTCTGCTTTCTGAATTACTGCGCGGGGAATGTCGGCGGAACTGTCGAAGAGCAGATAAACGGTGCGTTCGACGAGATGGAACGCCGTCTGGCTCTGGCTGGGCTTACGTTGGAAAACGTGGTTCAGATGGACTGCCTGTTCCGCGATGTATGGAATATCCCGGTGATGGAAAAAGTGATAAAAGAGCGGTTTAACGGAAGATATCCCGTTCGCAAGTCGATACAGACGAATTTTGCGCATGTCGGCGGCGAAACAGGCGGATTGCTGTTTCAGGTAGACGGCATTGCGTATTGCGGAAAGTAACGGATTTTACGAAGATAACGCATAAAACGTGTGAGACATAGAAAACACAGAAAAAGCGAGGTACATAAAATGGCAATAACAATAAGACGCGCAGAGACCCGCGACCTTGACAAAACGCTGGAACTCCTGAGCGAGGTCCTGGAGCTTCACGCGAAAATACGCCCGGACATCTTCATCTTCGGCACGACAAAATATACCCGCGAGGAACTCCAGGCGATATTCGACAACAATCAGACCCCGGTGTTTGTCGCGGCTGACGACAGCGGCGAGGTAGTCGGCTACGCATTCTGCGTGATGAAGCGCCAGCCGTTCAGCACCAACATGAAGGATTTCAGCACGCTATTCATCGACGACCTGTGCGTTGATGAGAACTGCCGCGGTCAGCATGTGGGGACGCTGCTGTTCGACTATGTAAAGCAGTACGCTAGGGATAATGGCTGCTACGATGTTACGCTGAACGTGTGGGAGGGCAACGACAACGCCCGCCGATTCTATGAGAAAATGGGAATGTTCGTTAAAGAAACCCAGATGGAAATACTTCTCGACAAATAAATACAGAGCCCCGCCAGTGTTAACCGACGGGGCTTTTTTATGTTCCGCTGTCTGCTGGTTTTGATGTGGATTCGACCTTGAACAGCTTTGCGGTGTGCGGTTCTTTTAACAGGAACACAGCACCGATAATTGTGAAAGCCATTTCCGGAAGCATGTACAGTCCGTTGTAGCTTACCGAATAAATGAACGGATTCCATCCCTCGGGCGCCCAGCTTGCGAAGAATATTACGCCGCTTATAACGTGGCTTGCCAAACGCATTACCAGCGCCAGCGATATTCCGCCGATGTATCCGGGAACTCCGTGCTTCCTGAACATACCTGCCAATCCAAGCACCGTGAATGCGACGATATAATCGAATGCGATACAGCCTACCAGAGCCGCAGGGGTAAGTCCCCATCCGAGAACTGAGCCGATTCCGAACAGGAGCTGCGACAGCGCATAAAGAAACGAGCAAAGCAGTCCCCACCGGCAGCCGTACATTATCGAAAGCATGCACACGGGGAGCATGCTCAGCAACGTTACTGAGCCGCCCAGCGGCATTTCAAATATCTTCACCATGCTCAGCGCGGCTGACAAAGCTATGAGAATGGCACTCATGGTGAGTTTCTTGATATTGACCTTTTTATTTTGTGACATATTTTAGTCCTTCCTGCGATACGCGAAATATCTGCGTAATTCAGTATATCACAGAAATCAGAATTTTTCAAGTTTTATGAGAAAAGTAAGGTCATTAGGTTCGTGAATTCTTAAAAGATGAAAAGATTGTGAAATTTCGGAAATTGACTTGACTTAGAGTGTACTCCAAGATGTATAATAAAATTATCGGATGCGGAATATGTTCATCTATAATAACAGGAGGTATATATCATGAGAAAGAATTTTGGAGCAAAGCCTATTACCTATCCGCAGCCTGTGTTCATTATCGCAAGCTACGATGAGAATGGTAAGCCCGACGCGATGAATGCAGCCTGGGGCGGTATATGCGGCGACAAGGAAATATCCATGTGCCTTAGTGCGGGTCATAAGACCGTTAAGAATATTCTGGAGCGCAAGGCGTTCACGGTAAGCATGGCGGATGCGGCACATGTTGCTGAGTGTGATTATGTGGGTATCGTTTCCGCAAACAAGGAACCGAATAAGCTTGAGAAAGCAGGTTTCCACACTGTAAAGTCAGAGAACGTTGACGCTCCGGTCATTGAGGAGCTGCCGATGGCCGTCGAGTGCAGACTGGTAAGTTACGATCAGGAAAGTATGATCATGATCGGTGAGATAGTTAACGTCAGCGTTGATGAGAGCGTGCTGACTGATGGAAAGATTGATCTGGCGAAGCTTCGTCCGATAACTTTTGATCCGGTGAATAATGCGTATTGCGTTATTGGGGAAAAAGTCGGAAATGCGTTTAGCGACGGAAAGAAAATCATCAAGTGATGTAATAATGCCTTCCATAGTTGGAGGGCATTTTGCTTTGAGTGGAAACTATAATTTATGTTTGTTAGGAACATTGTAATTTGCATCACTAATTGGGAGAGTCAAGAGGGGGACTAGTCCCCCTCTTGCAGGTCGAGGGCAGCGCCCTCGTCGCCGTAGGCGAAACCTCCGCGCGGAGCGCGGCTACTCTGCGCGCTGGCGCGCAGTGACTTCGCGCGGAGCGCGGAAAACGCCAAAAAAGCGCTAAAGGGGTGTGGGGGAAAACAAGAGTTTTCCCCCACAGTCTTTATGAATTACCTGACGTGTAGAATAGCCAA
>CAKSEO010000066.1 GCA_934446565.1 uncultured Oscillospiraceae bacterium
AGACTGTGGGGGAAAACTCTTGTCCAGGACAAACGTTCCGTTTGTCTCCCCTAGCCCCACACCCCTTTAGCGCCTTTGAATCGTTTAGCTGCGCGCCAGCGCGCAGAGTAGCCGCACTTCGTGCGGAGTAACCGCGCTTACGCGCGGAGGTTTCGCCTACGGCGACGAGGGCGCTGCCCTCGACCTGCAAGGGGGGCGCGCCCCCCTTGACTCCCAATAGGGGGCGCCTGATAATTTTACACTACCCGCCTAAATTATAGTTTTCAACAACTAACGCCAGCCCTTAACGGACTGGCGTAGTAATACATCAGATTATTTCAAGCTGCTCTTTCTGAGCGTCCGTTCCAGAAATATGGAACGAATTCAGCACCGGCTCTTCCCTGTTCATCAGGGAAAGTATCATGTAGCTCGCCTTACTGTCATAGGCAAGTCGCTTGTCCTCCTCAGACGGTCGGGAGGGAGACTCCGGATGGCTGTGCCAATTGCCCAGCGGAACTAATCCGTTTGCACGCATGTCCTTGATAGCCGCGAGCTGCTCCTTTGGGTCCATGCTGAAATGCTCGTTGGAATGATCCGTGTTGGTCAGCAGATACACCTTTTTTATCAGCTTGTCGTCGCCCTCAATAGTTCCCGCGATAAGACCGCACGCCTCGTCCGGAAGCTCCTTTTCAGCGTGGGCAAATATCTTCTCGTAATCAGACCTTGTAAGCTTTATCATAAATGTACTCCATCGCATTCAACCTGCTCATAGTCAATGAGCCTGGTTATAGTCGGGTGCTCGCCGCATATCGGGCACTTGCTGGTGTCGGACGGCAGCTTTATCTTGCGGAACTCCATCTTCAGTGCGTCATAAGTCAGCAGATATCCGGTCAGCAGGTCGCCCACGCCGAGGATATACTTGATAGCTTCCATCGCCTGGAGACTGCCGATGACACCGCCCATAGCGCCGATAACACCAGCCTGCTTGCAGGTAGGTACTGCGTCCTTGGGTGGAGGATTCTTGAATACACAGCGGTAGCAGGGTCCCTGACCGGGAACGTATGTCATAAGCTGACCCTTGAAACGGATTATTCCCGCATGGGAGAACGGCTTCTTCGCCATTACGCAGGCATCGTTTATCAGGAACTTTGCCGGGAAGTTATCGGTGCCGTCGATTACGAAATCGTAGTCCTTGATGATATCCAGAATATTCTCGCTGTCGATGAATGTGCGATAGGTGTTGACCTTAACGTCGGGATTGATTGCCTCCATGGTTTCCTTTGCAGACTGCACCTTTGCCTTGCCTACGTCAGCGGTGGTGTGAATTACCTGGCGCTGGAGGTTGGAGAGGTCTACCTCGTCAGCGTCGGCGATACCGATGGTGCCTACGCCCGCAGCCGCGAGGTACAGCGCCGCCGGAGCGCCCAGACCGCCCGCGCCGATTATCAGCACCTTTGCATTGAGCAGCTTCTTCTGCCCCTTTGCGCCGACTTCCTTCAGAATGATGTGACGGGAGTAGCGCTCGAGCTGTTCGTTTGTGAATGCCATTACTGACCGCCTCCCATGAAATAAATGAACTCTACGTTGTCGCCGTCCTTGAGGACTGTGTCCTCAAAGCTGCTGGAGGATACGAAATCATCGTTGACGCTGGCGGTGACATACTCGGGGGTCTCGACCTTCTCGTCGATAACGAGCTGTGCGAGGGTCTGTCCGTCTGCTACTTCCTTTTTTACGCCTGTTACTGTGATAGTCATAGTTGTTCTCCTTATAATGTCTTTAATATTTCTTCAATCTGAGCTTTCTTTACCGTACCTGTGATTCTCTGCACTTCACTGCCGTCCTTGAAGAAAACCAGTGTGGGAACGGAAGTTACTTCGTACTTTGCGGCGGTGTCAGCTCCGAAATTTATATTGAGCTTCACCAGCTTGACGCCGGGATTTTCTTCCTCAAGCTCCGCCAGCACCGGGGACATCCTCTTGCAGGGTATGCAGGAATCGGAGTAGAAATCCGCCAGCACCAGTCCCTCCGCGATGTCCTGCGGGAAACTTTCGTTAGTTGATTTTACAGCCATCAGTCGCCCACCTTTTCCACGATGAGATCGTAGGTTCCGTCCTCGTTGTTGATGAGCTTGAGAATTTTGTGACCCTCCTCCTTGATGCTGCGGGGAACGTTCTGAACCGGCTCGCCGTCGTTCATTCTTATTGAGAGTATCTGACCCTCGTCAAGCTCCTCGAGAGCGACCTTTGCCTTTACAAATGTAGTAGGGCACACCACGTCAGTGATGTCCACAGTGTCGTCGATATTGTAATCAGCCATTGCTGTAAGCCTCCTTAATTACCTGCTCGAATTTATCGCTGCCCACGCGGTCGATGGTGAACTTGAAACGCTCGCCGGGCTTTGCGTTCTGCTCGAAGAACACGATAGCCGCGTCGCAGATCTTCATCAGCTTTTCCTTGTCCTCGATGAACGGGATTATCGGCTCGCCCTTATTGATGTGGTTGCCGAACAGTCCGCCAAAAGATACGATGTAACCGTGAACGGTATCCCACGCTTCTGTAGGACATGCCTTGAAACAGCGGCCGCAGAAATTGCACCTGCTGTAATCTACGCTGACCTTTCCGTCGGTTATGCTTATCGCATTCTGGCGGCATGCCTTTTCGCAGACTCCGCAGCCTATGCAGGAATCTTCCTTCCACTTCACCTGAATACCGCCCTTGATACCGAGGTCGTTCTCCTCTGCCTTGAGGCAGTTGTTCTGGCAGCCGGTGATACCGAACTTGAACTTGTGCGGGAGTTCCCGTGCGAAGTAACGGTCGTCAAGCTCCTTTGCGAGGGCGTAGGTATCTATACAGCCGCTGGGGCATATCGCCGCGCCCTGACAGGCGGTGATGGTGCGGACTCTCGGTCCGCATACGCCCGGCTCAACGTCGCCCCTGGCGAGCGCAGCCTTGACTTCCTCGATATCGTCCAGCTTGATGAACGGTATCTCCACGCTCTGGCGGGAAGTCAGGTGAACGTGACCGTCGCCGAACTTGTCAGATACCTCCGCGATTGCCGCAAGCTGCTTTGCAGAAAGATTACCGCCTACCACACGCAGGCGCAGGGAAAAGTTATTCTTCTGCTTCTGGCGCATGAATCCGCCTTTTTTTAGTGTTGCATAATCTGTAGCCATGTTGTTTCTCCTTACAGTGCCTCTATCGCCTGTCTGAAATCAGCGATGAGATCCTCTTTATCTTCAATGCCGACGCTTATTCTTATAGTATCTTCAAAAACGCCGGCGGTCTGTTTCTGCTTTTCGTTGCTGTGGGCGTATATCGTGCTGGAGGGGTGTATCACAAGCGTGCGGACGTCGCCTATGTTCGTTGCGTTGGTGGCGAGTTTCAGTCCGTTTATCAGCTTGAATGCACGCTCCTTGCTGCCCGCCCTGACTGTCAGTATCGCGCCGCCCTTTCCACCGAGCTGGCTTTCACACAGGTCGTGGTAGGGGTTGTCCGGGAGCGCCGGATAATTCGGCTCAACGCCGTCCGTGTCGCGGAAAAATTCCGCAAGAGCCAGCGCGTTTTCGCAGCAGCGCTCCATTCTAAGTCCCAGCGTTTCCATTCCCACGGAATTCATGAACGCGTTCATCGGAGCCAGACAGGCGCCGACGTTGCGCCAAAGCCCGCCGCGCAGCTTCGCGAGGTACGCGAGTTTGCCCATCTTCTGGTATTCCGCAAGAGCTGTGTGCTTCCCGAAATCCCAATTGAACTTGCCGCTGTCGATGATAACGCCGCTTATCGAGTTGCCGCCGCCGTTAATGTACTTCGAGGTGGAATGCACCACGATATCCGCGCCGAATTCGAATGGATTTATAAGGTAGGGCGTTGCGGTGGTGCTGTCTATTATAAGCGGTATACCGTGCTCATGACACAGCGCCGAAACTGGTTTCAGGTCAACTATTTCAAGTCCCGGATTACCGATGAGTTCCGCAAAAACCGCTTTCGTCTTTTCGTTGATGAGCGGGAGAAGCTCCTCCGGAGTAACGTGCTGCGCAAAGCGAGTTATGATACCGAACGCTTTCAGGTCGCCGAACAAGTCTATCGTTCCGCCGAACAGTCCCGCGCCGGCGATCACTTCGTCGCCAGCCTCCAGGATATTCAGCATGGAAAGCGTCACCGCCGCCATTCCCGAGGAACAGGCTACCGCGCCGAGTCCCTTTTCCAGGGCGTTCATGCGGTTTTCGAAGCTTGCTACAGTCGGATTGCTGATTCGCGTGTAGGCGAAACCCGGTGCGCGGTTGTTGAAAACCGCCTCCAGCTTCTCCGCGCTTTCCTGCGCGAATGCGCTCACCTGATATATCGGAGCGAGAGTCGAACCGGTCGCGCCTTCCTGCTTGAAGCCGCCGTGCAGCAGCTTTGTATTGAAATTCATCTAATCACTCCAGACCGTTGTCTTTTATGTTCCCTATTATACACCACAAAAGCATATCGTGTCAATAGGTTTAGTATTATTTGCCTATTCATTATTTCTATTGCCGGTTATAAATAAATTATATCTCTTGACAAACGGGGAATAATATTATAAAATAACAAGTAATCAGATAGGTTTTGTAAACCAGGAGGACATGATGTACGATATACTGATAATAGGAAGCGGACCTGCGGGGCTTTCCGCCGCGATTTACGGCAAGCGTGCGCAGCTTTCGCTGGCAGTGATAGAAAAGGATTATATGAGCACCGGACAGATAGCCGTCACCGAACGCGTGGACAACTACCCCGGGCTGTTCGGTATAAGCGGCTACGACCTCGGTGAGAAGTTCCGCAGCCACGCGGAATCCCTCGGCGCGGAGTTCCTGGACGCCGAGGTGCTGTCCATCGAAAAAGACAGTGCAGACTGGCGCGTGAACTTCGCGGACGGGACCTCCCAGACCGCAAGGGCGATAATCTACGCCGCAGGAGCCTCTCACCGCGCTCTCGGAGTTCCCGGCGGCAACAAGGAGCGCATTTCCTACTGCGCAGTGTGCGACGGCTTCTTTTATAAGGAAAAGACCGTTGCAGTCATAGGCGGCGGCGACACAGCGCTCGGCGACGCGCTGTACCTCTCAAAGCTCGCGAAAACCGTGTACCTCGTACACCGCCGTGATGAGTTCCGCGCCAACAAGACCCTGCAAAAGCAGGTCAGCGAGACCGCTAACATCGTGCCCGTGCTGGGAGCAGTCCTGACGGAAGTCACCGGGGACGCCAAGGCGGACGGGATCAATTACACCCAGAACGGCTCTGAAAAGCACCTGGACGTTGACGGTATCTTCGCAGCGATAGGAAGCGTTCCAGGAACCGCTCCGCTGAAAGGCATATGCGAGCTTGACGGCTCCGGATACGTTGTCGCGGGCGAGGACTGCGTTACCTCCGCTCCGGGGATCTTCGCGGCGGGAGACGTACGCACAACTCCGCTGAGGCAGGTTATAACAGCCGCGGCAGACGGCGCGAACGCGGTCAACTCCGCGGAGAAGTACCTCTCACAGCGCTGACGGAATACCCAGCGGGAGGTTTCCCGCCGTTACTCCGGCTGAATCATTTCAGCTTCTTGATGTTCTCCGCGATTATCAGCTTGTGGGTGAACCCGGTCAGCTTCTCGCGGATGTCGCCGTTCTTTATAAAGAGCAGCGTCGGAAGCTGTGTCACGTCGTACTGCTGCGCCAGCGCAGGCTCAGCGGTGATATCGCACTTCGCGATAACGGCGTTTTCGCCCTGCTCCTCCGCCACCTCGGCAAGTCCAGCTTCAGTGCGCTTGCAGTGGGCGCAGGTCGGGGAGTAAAATTCAACTACCAGCGGCTTTTCGGTTGAAAATATCTCGCTGTAGTTCTGATTTGTGAGTTCTGTCAGCATGATATAGCTCCTCCTGTTTAAAATATCTATGTTTCCTATTCATTTAATAGGTTTTACTCATGATACCACTTTTCGGAGGTTTTGTCAAGCGGGATTTTGCAAAATGTTGAATATAGCTAAATCTTTCCAGGGTCCGGTTGTGAATTGTGTATTTTGCTACAAATTGAAAAAAACCTGTTGACAAATGCAGTCGATAAGGTTATAATAAACAAAACGAACAAAGCATACTAAGTCGATAGACTTAATATGATTACAGAGGTAACTTATATGAAAGACTTATTCGTAACTCTGCTCCGGCAGAATTTCAGGTTCGGCCGATGTCCGGAGTACATCTGAAAGAACAGACCACATCGAACCATCGAGGAGATACACAGATGTACATAGAACTGAAAAACATCAACAAGAGCTTCGGCAGCTTCAAAGCCTCGGACAATGTGAGCTTCGGGCTGGAAAAGGGGAAGCTCATCGGACTGCTGGGACCCAGCGGCAGCGGAAAGACCACGATACTCCGCATGCTCGCTGGACTTGAGAAGCAGGACAGCGGCGATATCCTGATAAACGGCAGGAGCGTGAACAACGTCCCCGCCAGCGAACGCGGAATAGGCTTCGTGTTCCAGAATTACGCGCTGTTCCCGTTCATGACGGTCAATGCAAACATCGCCTACGGTCTGAAAGTCCAGAAGAAGGACAAGAAGTTCATCAACGACCGCGTAAACGAGCTTCTTGAGCTTGTAGGTCTCCCGGACGTAGGGAAGCGCTATCCCGACCAGCTCAGCGGCGGTCAGCGGCAGAGAATAGCCCTCGCGAGGGCGCTTGCTCCTCAACCGGAGCTGCTGCTTCTCGACGAGCCGTTCGCAGCCATCGACGCGAAAGTCCGCAAGGAGCTTCGCACCTGGCTTCGCGAAACCATCGACAAGATCGGCATTACAAGCATTTTCGTCACCCACGACCAGGACGAAGCCATTGAGGTGGCTGACGAGATCGTCATCACCAATCAGGGCAGAGTCGAGCAGGTCGGCAGCCCGTCCGAAATTTATCTTGAACCCGCGACAGCGTTCGTAGCGCAGTTCATCGGGCAGTCGGTGATGATAGAGGACTTCGGCAGGCTGAAAGGCTTCACGGGAAGCGGAAAGGCGCTTATCCGTCCAGAGTTCATTGAAATCAACAAATTCGAGGACAACGGCTACCACCAGTTCGAATCCGCAATGGAAAACGCAGTGGTACAGGATGTATCGTTCCGCGGCAACGCATTTGAGGTGCGGGCGTCCATCGGCGACATCTCAGTCACCGGACGTTATCCGCTCAGTTCCCCGCGTCTCCGCAAGGGCGACGAGGTCAAGATATTCATCAAAAAGCTCTACACAGTCGAAAACGACAGCACCTCCATCATCGTGAACAAGGCGCTGGACGTATCCGACGTTTACTACATCTGAGGAGGGTGCACAATGGATAACAACAACACGCCCTCTGGCGTTTGGCAGAAGATACTCCGCAGTGGAGTCATCTCATGGATAATCATTCTCGCAATATGGGGGCTAGGCTCCCTCGGCTACGACGAGTACTTCCTCCCAAGCCCCCTGGAAACGCTCAACAGCCTGATACAGCTCATCCAGAACGGAACGCTGTGGGCGGACATCGCGGCAAGCTTCGGCAGAGTTATAAAGGGATGGCTGCTTGCTATCGTTTTCGCAGTTCCCCTGGGACTGCTGGTCGGTAACTTCCGCCCGGTACGCTGGCTGGTCGAGCCGATACTCAGTTTCTTCCGATTCGTTCCCGCTATCGCGCTGACCACGCTGTTCCTGATGTGGTTCGGCGTTGGCGAGGAATCCAAGGTCGCGCTGATATTCTACGCGTCGTTCTTCCCGGTGTTCGTCAACACCATCGCGGGCGTTGCCACGACCGACCGCTCCCTTGTGGAGGCGGCGTCCTGCATGGGCGCTAAGAAAGCGCGTACATTCTTTACGGTAGTCGTTCCGTCGGCGGTATCCAATATCTACACCGGCGTAAGGCTGGGACTCAGCTCCGCTTTCATCTGCGTTATCGCGGCGGAAATGCTGGTCGGCAGCGACGGTCTTGGCTACCTCATCAACAGTTCTAAACTCTACTACAAAACAAGCTGGGCGTTCGCCGGAATCGTCACTCTCGCGGTGATAGGCTTCGTAGCCGACAGGCTGCTCCAGCTCGCCGGAAAGAAATTTCTCAAGCATTTCGGCGTAAAGTAAAAAGGAGATACAACCATGAAAATACATAACATATTCAAGACAGTAACAGCGGCGGCTCTCGGACTTTCCCTGCTGACCGCATGCTCCGGAAATAACGGAAGCTCCGCGGCTCCCTCCGGCGAAAACGGACTCAGAACGCTCCGCGTTGCGAACATGACAGGTCAGCCCGACCAGTACGCGGACTTCATCGGACAGCAGCAGGGCATTTTCGAGAAGCACGGTATCGACCTCCAGACTACCGAATTCGTCGCAGGAATCAACACCGTGGATTCCATCGTTACCGGAACCGCAGACACTGGTCTGCTCGCAGACTTCGCAGCCGCAAACCGTTTCGGAAACACACTTGAAGCTACCAATCTTGTGATATTCTCCGACCTTTCCTCCAGCACGACTACCTCCGGCGGTATCTATGTTGCGCCGGAATACGCCGACGACCTTTCCAGGCTTGCCGACAGCGCAGGCTGGATAACCAACATCGGCACGGTAGCCGAGTACTACAACTGGCAGGCGCAGACCTACCTCGGTCTTGACCCTGATACCCAGAAGATCGTCCAGGCGAGCGATTCCTCGACCACACTGGCACTGGTACAGAACGGCGGAGCTTCCGCGATAGTTGCCAGCGGCTCCCAGGCTGACAAGGTTGAGGAGTTTGGCTGGGTCAAGGCGGCTGACGCGAAAGACGTGAATATCCACATCTCTGCTTACCTCATCACCACCAAGGATTTTGCAGAGGCAAACACCGACCTCCTCGCGGATTACCTGACCGCGCTGAATGAGAGCGTGCAGTACCTCAACGACCACCTGGACGAGTCCGCAAAGGCTATCGCAGAGCGCTTCGGCGTTGACGAGGAGATATTCAAGTCCAACTGGGCACAGTACAACATTAAATTCGGGCTTTCCGAAGAAGGAGCTGCGAACCTCGACAGTGTAAACACATGGGCGTTTGAGCACAATAAATTCCCGACAGAATACAACATCAGACGGTTCTATTTCAAGGACGCAGCAGAAAAGTCATTCCCCGAGAACACAGACGTTGACCTTTCAAGTGTAAATAATTAAGGAGGAAACAGAAATGGGTTATCCGAGCATTTTCCCTACAGGAGTTACAATTTTCAACAAGGACAAGGCATACGGCGGTTATACTATTTTCCCGTCCACAAAAGGTGCGCTGCTTATCGACATGAACGGCAACGAAGTGAAGCTCTGGGCAGGTCTGGGAGGATTCCCGAACAAGATACTTCCCGGCGGGTACGTTATGGGTTCCACGGGAGTGCGCGGCGGAAAGTACGCATTCCAGGATCAGCTGGATCTCGTTCAGGTAGACTGGGACGGCCATATCGTCTGGAAGTTCGACAAGACCGAGTTAGTAGCTGACCCGGGCAAGGATCCGGTTTACATGGCACGTCAGCACCACGATTTCCAGCGCGAGGGCAGCACTGTAGGCTACTACTACCCCGGCGGAGAGCCGCACACCGACGGCGGCAACACGCTGATACTCACCCACGAGAACCTCTACAATCACAACATCTCCGACAAGCGCCTTATCGACGACAAGATAATCGAAGTGGACTGGGAGGGCAACATCCTCTGGAGCTGGCGCGCTTCCGACCACTTTGACGAGCTGGGATTTGACGAAGCCGCAAAGAATGTGCTGTTCCGCAACCCCGGGATACATGGCGAAGCCGGCGGCGACTGGATGCACATCAACAATTTCTCCACCCTCGGCGAAAACAAGTGGTACGACGCCGGAGACACCCGCTTCCACCCCGATAACATCATTTTCGACGCGCGCAACTCAAACATTCTGGGCATAATCGAGAAGTCCACCGGAAAGATAGTATGGCGCGTAGGTCCTGATTTCAACGAGAGCGAAGCTACAAAGAAGCTCGGCTGGATAATCGGTCAGCACCATCTCCACATGATACCCAAGGGACTTCCCGGCGAGGGCGACCTGCTGGTATTCGACAACGGCGGCGAGGGCGGCTACGGCGTTCCGAACCCGGCTTCACTGACAGGCGTGAACAATGCGCACCGCGACTACTCCAGAGTGCTTCAGTTCAACCCGGTTACGCTTGAGATAACCTGGCAGTACACTCCGCTGGAGGGTGGAAACTTCCTGTTCAGTGACGCTTCGAAGTTCTATAGTTCTTACATAAGCTCCGCGCAGAGACTCCCGAACGGCAACACGCTGATAACCGAAGGTTCTGACGGCCACCTGCTGGAGGTAACTCCCGACCATGAAATAGTTTGGGAATACGTAAACCCTTACTTCAAGAACATCGGCGGCAATTTCAAGTGCAACATGATATACCGTGCGTACCGTGTTCCGTACGAGTGGATACCGCAGCTTGAAAAACCGGTTGAGACCTCTATTGAGCCGCTTGATATAAAGACATTCAGAGTTCCCGGCGCAGCGACTGGAGAAGCTCAGGCTACAGCAGTAGACGGTATCGACCCGACCAAGGAGATAGGCCTGACCGGTTCCAATAGTGAAGAGGAAAAGGACGAGCGAATTGATTTCTGCGTTGCATCTGTCAACAAGAAAGATATAGAGAACAGGTAAACAAAATTAAACGGCTCCGGTAAACCAAAATGCCGGAGCCGTCAGTTTGTCGAATAAAACTATAATTTATGCGGGTAGTGATAAATTAGCAGGCGCCCCCAATCGGGAGTCAAGGGGGGCGCGCCCCCCTTGCGAGTCGAGGGCAGAGCCCTCGTCGCCGTAGGCGAAATACTCCGCGCGTTGGCGCGCAGTAACTCCGTGCGAAGCACGGAATAACGAAAAAAAGCGCTAAAGGGGTGCAGGGGGAAAACAAGAGTT
>CAKSEO010000067.1 GCA_934446565.1 uncultured Oscillospiraceae bacterium
TTCATATTCCTCGCTGCTTAATATTCAAAAAGCCATCTTTCTTTTTCTACGAAAGATGGCTTTTTCGACAAGCTGAAGGGAGCTGGTTTCAGCTCCCTTTGATTATTATTCAACTGTTTTTTCCTTAGTTACCATGCGGCTACCAAGCTGCTCATAGAGTATACAGAATCTTCCGCCTACCTGCGGGTCGAACATTCTGGGAGCGCCACTTATCACCATCTCGTTCCACCAATGAGGTCCTCCGGAAGCAGTCTTACCTCCGATAAGCTTCATATCAAATCCAAGATACTTCATCATCGCCTGGTATGTCACGGCATACTGATAGCACTGCCCTGCATGGTCGGAGAGTATGGCCTTTATCGAATCCAGCGATACCTTGCTGATGTCATATTCGTACTGTGCAACGTTGTGAACGTAATCGTACACTGCGCGAGCCTTTTCGTAGTTGCTCATCTTATCGTTGACGCACTGCTTGAGCGCAGACTTGACAAGACCTAGGTCGTATTCGCCAAGCCCAGTGGATTTCTGCTTCAGGGTCAATCCGTTCAGAATAGCTTCGGTACTGTTGGTCGCTACTGCCTGGCTGTACTCGCTGTAAATTTTTTTCTTTCCCGAACCCTTATAAGCACGCACACAGTATGTGTAGACCTTGCTGCCCTTTATGTCATAGGACGCAGACGTTTTACTGCCGCCCTTTATCGTCTTGAGTTTCTTGTAATCTTTCTCATTGAACCAGCTCGTACCGTTGTCGTAATACCAGCCGTCGTAGTAATAATACCTGTCGCTGCTACTGCCGGTATCGTCGCTTACATTGACGTACACCTCATAGCCGTCGGCGCCCTTTACCTTGTCCCATGAGAGCTTCGCTTTCTTAGCGGTAGCTCCCAGGTCTAGCTCCGGAGCCGCCATCAGCGTAGTTGCAGTCGCGGTCACAGTGTCAAGGTACTTTCTCTTGTTCTTTCCGGTCTTTTTGAAGAAACGAATGCGGTACTTATACTGCGTCATAGACTTGAGATCGGAAGCAGTATAGCTTGCGCTCCTCAGGTCGTAGTTGTACATCTGGTCTTCATTTTCTCCGAGACTGAAATCATAGCTGACACCGTTATCATAATCGTAGTAGTATTCGCTGCCAACATGATAGCGATCCAGTGTGCCGTTCTTTTCGACCGTCACCCACTTGCCGCCGCTGTATTTCTGAACGATGAACCCGTCAGCCTCCTTGCGGCTGTCTATGACCGCCATGAATGCGATGCTGTTCTGACGCGCAGCCGGAGTCAGCATCCGGGTTTCGAACATCGGGAGCTCGGTCTTAGCGTAAAACTCCACTCTGCCCACAGAATCCCGTCCCCACTCGCTGTCTTTGTAGAGGACAAGACGGTAGTTATACTCCTCGCCAGGTATGAGCTTGGTCAGGCTGATATCAATGCCCCATTCGGTGGCGCTGTAATCAAATCTTTTCGTACCCTCGGCAATGAGCTCGTCATCTGCCCACCAGTCGGCATTATAAAGCGCCCAGCTGTCAAACTTTACTGCGCTGCTGACTGCTGCGGTGATTTTTAACGAAGTATCCTTTGCCGTGATATCCACTATATACGGATCGGCATATTCTTCTTCGCTATCGAACCACCATTCGTCCTCGGTGCTGGGTGCTTCCTCAGTATCAGCGTCCTCGGTGGGCTGAGGGTCCATCCACGCCCAGGGGTCGGTTATGACCGGATCCGGGACTGTTTCTTCATAGGTCGGCTCCGGTTCTTCCTCTGCCGTCTCATAGGCCTCGGGGTAATAGTCGGTTATCGACCCGTCAGGATGCTCCACTGCAACTATTTCATCGGTATCCAGATCGCGGTAAAAGATATAATCAGTGACCGGATCCCATTCTGCCCTGCAATGCGTGATGTCGTAAGCTCCCGCTTCAACTGCGGTAGCCGCCGCGCATACCACTGCAAGTAATGCTGCAACTGCCTTTTTCATAATTTCCTCCCACAATATAAATAAAAATGACCAAAACCAATATTTATTATATCACGAAAGTACACTTATGTCAAGCCACAACTGACTTCTTGACTTTTACCTAAAAGTGTGTTATTATCTATTTACATAATTTGCCAGCAAGTATATTTTCATATCCTGCGAGAAGTAAATTGTGCCGTTCTCGGCGCATATATGCATTGAAAAATTTCCACGGATATGCTATACTTATAACGCCAAAACAAGGAGGAGATCAATATGGGCAGACCTGAAAATATCGAAGTATTCGAAAACACAATGGAAATGTGCAGGACAGAACCTAAGCTCGTATCCGCGATAAAATCGGCTAATTCCGCACAGTCGCTTATTTTTGAGTATCAGCCGGTGGAGCTGAAAGCTGCCGGAAAAGGCACAAAATCAGACGTCATTGTCAGCCGCAAGCGCACCCTGGAGGCTGCGTCAGCCTACGCCCGCGACGGGAAAAGGGTCTGCGTACTTAATTTCGCGTCCGCGTCCAACCCTGGCGGCGGAGTGAAGAACGGCTCCTCGGCTCAGGAAGAGGCGCTATGCCGCTGTTCGACCCTCTACAGCAGCCTTATCCAGAACCAGATGTGGGGAGGCTTCTACGCCCCGCACCGCAGCGCTCATGACCCGCTGCACAACGACGACTGCATTTACACTCCCGGCGTGGTGGCGTTCAAGACCGACACAAATTACCCCACGGCTATGCCTAAAGACCAGTGGTACAGCGTCAACGTCATCACCTGCGCGGCGCCTAATCTCCGCGAAAAGCCGACTAATTCCATGAATTATGACGGCGACAAATCTGTTAAGATTTCCGACGCAGACCTCCAGAAGCTCCACGAAAAACGCCTGGAGCGTATCCTCTCCATTGCGGCGCTCAACGAAAACGACGTCGTGATACTCGGCGCATTCGGCTGCGGAGCTTTCATGAACCCTCCAGAGGTCGTCGCAAACGGAATGATACCAGCAATAGAAAAATTCCGTGAATACTTTGACACCATCGAGCTCGCGATTTACTGCTCCCCCAGGGACGACACCAATTTCCGCGTGTTCGACAGGGTCATGAAGCGCCTGAAATAAAACTTGCTCCCGCAGGGCGGCGTCCCGGCGGGAGTTTTTCTATTCATCCAGAAGAATTTCCTGCTCCTGCGCGATGTCGCCGCGTAGAGTGTATACGCATTTCAGGCGTATGCCGTCCTGCTCTGGAACGGCTGTCTTTTCGCAGGAATACACCTCCTGCCCGGAATAGAAGTTATCTTCGAAATCCGTCTGCTGCCGGTAGAGCTCCGCTATACAGTCGTCGGCGGAGCGTACTACCTCCCGGCTGACATACCCGGTGAACCTGCCGCGCTTGATCTTTAGCGGAGTTTCCCTCCCGAATATACGCACTGTCTCGGTCTCCTCGCTGTAGACTGCGTTATCCATCGCGGCACTGCCGAAAAACAGCGGGTATTCGTCGTCGCCGTACACCAGCCAGCTATACTCCGCAGTTTCACCCTGCGGCAGCTGGACCGTCTCACGATAAGGTACGAAAAACTCCCGGCTCTCGGTGTATTCGCCGATTATCTCCGCGCTGGAATGTTTCAGCAGAACATTTCCGACCGGGTCGGTCACTGTGCCGCTCACAAGCAGCCCTCCCGCTGGAACTCCGCTCCCTGTTTCCGTAACCAGAACGCCGTCCCGGACGATATGCGAAACCACCTTTGCCGCCCTTGAAGCCACCAGGTTGCAGGGCTTATCCGCGTCCACCACCTCCGGAGCGGGAGTTCCCATCTCGACCGCCGCCTCCAGCCGGAATCCAACGCAGGTCACATCCGTCCACGCTGCGCCCGGTACTTCCAGCATTATGCGCCGCTCCGCAGCAGTCGTGTTCTGCTTCAGGCGGCGGGTAGAACCGCCCTCGCTGAGCCCGCATTCCTCAAGGATGTCCATGATCTGCGCCCTCTGCGACGCAGTAACCGTGCCGGAGCTCACTATCTCTACATCCTGGATACGGCTTCCTCCAAACGCAGTCAGCATGATGAACGCCAGGAATCCGATGTACAGTCCGACCCGGCGGCTGTACCTCAGCGCCGTGAAATACAGCCCGCGGCGCTTTCCGGCGCGGATACGCAGCCCGCAGCGCCTTGCCGTGCATGCGGTCTCCCAGTAGTCCGCCGGGGACACCGCTCCGCTTATCGTACCATCGCCGAATTTCACGCGCCGCAGCTCCACGCCGCGGCTGATAAGCTCCGTCGCGAAACGCTCCGGGAAAGCTCCGTACCCGCTGAAATCAACGCTGCCGAACCGCAGCCCGCGCAGTTTTTCCTTCATGACAACACCTCACAGCCGCAGGAAACTCACGGAATCGATATCCCCATTTATCTGCACTCCGTATGCGCCGGCGCTTTCCAGCACCAGCCCCGTGCCCTGCACTCTCATCAGGCGGTCCTCCTCGCCGCAGCGTATTTTCAGAACTATCTCGCCGCGGCTTTCCCGGCTGTCGGTGCAGCTTATCACGCCGGTACAGTTCTCCGCAGTCAGCCCGCTTCCGTCCCGGATAGTCACAGTCGAGTGCTGATACGGAGTTTCACCGAGCGCCGTCAGAGCCTCTTTTATCCCCATTTCCGAACCTCCCTGCATGTCCTTTTCCGTAGATTCTATGCAGTCACGGCGGATTTTATGTGCGGTCATATTTCAACATTTATGCAGTATGCCACATTTTCCGCTCAAAGCGTGATTCAGAGTAAAAAAGTTGCAAAAAACGCTAAAGTTTAGCTAAAATCTGACGATATTAAATATAATATAACTGGAAGTGGGTATTATGGTTTTCCACCATATTCCACGCCAGAAAGGAAGGTTTACTTAAAGTGAAAAGATCAATGAGGATTGGAACAAAGATAACGATTATTTCATGCTTTGCCGCCGTCATGGCTGCGATACTGATGGCGCTGGTCACTATCATAGTGTTCATGTCGTTCGTCGGGACTATCCAGGAGGATGAGACCGCGACCGGCGTGAGCGTTCTCGCCGCCGAGGTGGAGGGCGACATCAATGAAATGGGCGACGTAGCCGAGCTGCTCATTGCAAGCTCCTGGGGGCAGATAAACAACTCCGACTACGACAACACCTGGGCGACTAGCAAGCCGTCCGAAAGCAGCTTTGCGGCTTACATAAACGGCGGAACAGCGATATGGAGCACCGAGGGCTTCCCGCTTAGCGAAAACGCTGTAGAGCGCGTAAAGAACGGCGGAATGAAAGGCATTATGGCGGACGGCGATAAGCTGTATTCCGTATACTGCCGCCCGGTCGAGAACGGCGCGCTGGTCGTCGGCACCGACCTGAACAACTCCGAATACGTTGATTCCGTAAAGGATAAGACCGGCGCAGAGCTGACGCTGTTCTGCGGCGATACCCGCTACAACACCAGCCTGCTCAACTCCTCCGGCGCGCGCAATGTAGGGACGAAAATGGACAGCGACATCTGGCAGCAGATACAGGGCAATAACACATACGTCGGAACGACCGTCATCAATGGAATAAACTATTACGTCAACTACACTCCGATGATCGACTACAATGGTCAGGTCGTGGGCGCGTACTTCGCGGGATACTCCACCGCCAAGGCGGACGGCGAGCTGTTCAAATCTATCCTCATCGCGCTGGCAGTACTCATCGTGGTTTGCGCCGGCGCGGCGGTGCTGCTGTTCAGGGTGATGAACAAGCTGGTGCGCAAGCCGGTATCCGAGGTGGTGAACATCTGCGGTCAGCTGAGCTCCGGTGCGCTGAACGCCCCCGATTCCGAATTCAGGTTCAACCGTGACGAAATGGGCGACATCGCCGAAAGCCTTACCGAAGCAAAGCACACGCTCCACAGCTACGTTGACGATATCTCCAGAGTGCTCTCCCAGATGGGGACCGGCGACTTTTCGGCGCAGCCCGCGATAAAATACATCGGCAGCTTCGAGGAGATCAACCGCTCATTCCGCAGCATAAAGGAAACGCTAAGCAGCGTTATCCTCAACATGAATTCCTCCGCAAACGATGTCATGGCAGGCTCGCAGCAGATGGCTGACGGCTCGCAGCTCCTTGCAGAAGGCACTACACGCCAGGCTACGGCAGTTGACGAGCTGTCCTCCACTATCTCGGACATTTCGGAAAACATCACAAAGACCGCTGAGAATTCCGGAAAGGCAAGCGGGATCTCCAACGACTGCGCACAGCAGATGATACGCCAGGGCGACGAAATGGAGCGCATGCTTGAGGCGATGGACAAGATAGAGAAGCAGTCCGAAGCCATCTCGGAGGTCATCAAGTCCATCGAGGACATCGCATTCCAGACCAACATACTCGCGCTCAACGCGGCTATCGAGGCAGCCCGTGCGGGCGACGCGGGCAAGGGATTCGCGGTGGTCGCGGACGAGGTGCGCAACCTCGCATCCAAGTCGGCTGAATCCGCGAACAGCACCCGTGAGCTGATATCCTCCACCATCGAGGCAGTGGAGAACGGCTCCGGCATAGCAAAGCAGACCGCCGAAACGCTCCGCCAGGTAACGGAGCTTTCCCAGGAAAGCGCAAAGCTGGTCGCAGACATCTCCGCCGCCGCAGACGAGCAGGCAAAGGCCGTCCAGCAGGTAACAGCGGGAATCGACCAGATATCCCAGGTCATCGCGACAAACTCCGCGACCGCCGAGGAATCCGCCGCCTCCTGCGAGGAGCTTTCCGCGCAGGCAAGACTGCTCAAGGAGCAGGTCGAGAAGCTCCGCGTCTGAATCCAATGCACAGAAATATCCCCCGGTCAGGAACCGGGGGATATATTTTTATCAGCTTCCAGATCAACTGCGATTTCAGTTGATTATCATATACGCCTTGAAATTGAGCTTTGCCAGCCAGCCTGCCCAACCCTCTATGAGCGCTTTGTACGCCGGCGGGTCTACTACGTCCCCGACGCCCATCACGTCGTAGGTCACAGGACCCTCCTTTATCAGCCTGTCCCAGTCGGCGAATCCGTTTGACAGGTAGAATTTGTGACGGCTCTCACGCTGCGCGTAATTTTCGGCTGACTTGTCGAGCTGTTCCCGCGCAAGGAACAGGCTTTTCCCCTGGTACTGCGCCTTGAGCGCGGTCAGTATCTGGCTGCCCGTACCCTGTCCCCGGCGGTTTTCTTCGACCGCAAGATAAAACAGGTATGCCATATCACCCAGCGTCACGACGTAGGCCATGCCTGCAAATTCATCCCCGTCCATCGCGGCGAGCATTTCAGCGCGCCCCTGAACTGCACGGCGCTTCAGCAGCCACCACGGCGCCCGTTCGTCTGCGGGAAATGCGGTCAGGTAGAGATCCTTCATTTTCTTGATATGCTCCTTGGGGCAGGATTCCAGTTTTATCATTAAAATATTCCTTTCTGGTGTTGTCTTTTATTACATCTATAAAAACGACCGCCCCTCTTACCATAAAAGACCGCTTTGCGCTGGTGACGATACACGGCGAGGAATACATCCTCACGGACATAAAAATGCGTATGCTCCAGCCGAGAGAGTTGTTCAATGCACAGGGGTTCCCGGAAGATTACATAATCGACCATGACGACAGCGGCAGACCTTATCCGAAGTCAAAGCAGACAGCCCGGTGCGGAAATGCGGTCACACCGCCAGTTCCGGCGGCATTGGTACGGGCAAATCTGCCGGAGATGTGCGGCAATAAAACACAGAAAGGAATTGACTAAATGGCAGAAACAAGCAAGATATATTCGGCTCTGTCAGCGATAATGTCGGAATGCCCGGCAATAGCCAAGAGCCAGAAAAACCAGTAGCAGGGGTTCATGTATCGCGGTGTTGACGTGGTAATGAACGTACTCCAGCCGCTGATGATAAAGCACAAGGTGTTCGCAGTTCCGGAGGTGCTGGACAGCCAGCGGCAGGAACGCGTAACATCAAATGGCGGTACGCTGAACTACACCATACTCCGGGTGAGATACACGTTCTATGCGGAGGACGGCTCAAACGTTTCGGCGGTCGTTCATGGCGAGGGCATGGACAGCGCAGACAAGTCCAGCAATAAGGCTATGTCGATGGCGTTCAAGTACGCGTGCTTCCAGGTGCTGTGTATTCCCACAGAGGAAATGAAAGACCCTGACGCGGAAACACCGCCTAGCAATTCTGCAGTCCTCCAATGTGCTGACTGCGGAGCTGCTATCAAGTGTTCCGGAGCGTTCAGCGCACAGCAGATAGCGCAGAGGGCGGTCGATATGTTCGGCAGGCAACTTTGCGTTGAGTGCGCAAAAAAAGCAAAGGAGGGCGCGGGGAATGGCTGACGGGAATTTTTATGTTCTGACTGTGTCAGCAAGCAGCCGCGAGTACAAAAGAATTGTTGCTGCCACTGACAGCGAAGAGAGAGATCAGAACTCCTTAAAAGAATTGTTCCAAACGCCGAAATAAAAGAATATACGGACCTGACGGCAGAAACGATTGGCCCTTCTCCGTTTTGGCTTGTTACTCGTTATGTAGCGGGAACGGACTATTCATTTAAGACCGTCCCATTTGAACATGACAGGGACGTTGAATTTGGCACGGTTCTCCCTCACTTCTCAGGCGGGGAAGAAATAGTTTTGCAAGCCTCCGACAGTCTCAAAGCGAGTAAGCGTTCGTTTAATTTCTTTGAGGCATATGACGTTCTAAAGAGAGGTGAGAACAATGGTTGACGCATTCAAGGCAAGTTACAAATGCCGTTTATGCGGCACGATTTACGAACGTTACATCATGTGCGGAAGTCGAGAAGTGAAACGTTCAACCCTATGTGCTGCTGAGCTGTGTTCGCGCTCGAAAAACATATTTACCCCAACTGCAACTGACATTCATAATTGTGAAGACGGTAGCTTTGGCATTTCTGATTTTGTGGGGTGGAAACACGAATGACCCTCGACAGCACCACCTACTACACCCCCGAAGCCAACGCGGAATACATGAGTTGCTCGCAGTTCAAGGCGTTCCTGCACTGCGAAGCCGCCGCGAGAACACAACAGCGCAGCTGACTGGCCCTTACGTCGACGTGCACAACCATAACGCGAAAAATGTTTTTTTCATAGAAATAACCCATCCTTGTGTCAGATTATAACACATATAAGGGGTTTTGTCAAGTGTCAATTTACCAACCACGGCCATCGGCATATTTCATCTGTCGCGTGTTGAATCTGTTTACGCTGCTTGTGACTTGTTCTCCTTCAAGGTTGATATCGTTATAAATGGTTATGTCTTGAGAAGCAGATTTGCCATTGTTTCCGCCGAAATTAGTCCCATATTCGTTAGCTACGTTTGCCATTGCTTCGCGAGCGAACCCAACCTTGTTTTGCTCATTCATTGCTTTGAACATCGGGGCAGGAATCACAACCAAGCTTCAGGCAATGGGCTTTAAAGTAACCACCAAGGATGTATAAAATAATCCCCGGAGCGCATTGCTTCGGGGAATCTCTCTGTTGTCTGCTGTTGTCCAACTGTTGTCTTTTGTGTTCAAATTGTTGACAAAACGGCTTATTTGATTGATAACGCGGGTCAACTGGCTGACAGTTAAAAATCAAAGAAAATGGCTTAACAGTGCGGGTTCGCGCCGTTAAGCCAACTTTTCTATGGCGGAGAAAGAGGGATTTGAACCCTCGCGCCGGTTTCCCGACCTACTCCCTTAGCAGGGGAGCCCCTTCACCACTTGGGTATTTCTCCAAAATGCTGAAAACACAATATTGCGATGTAAGCGCAGGATATTTCAACTTGTGCCGTAAACACATCGTGTATATATTATATCACACGCGATCCGATTTGTCAAGAACTTTTTTAAATTTTCTCAACTATATTTTCAGAACGCATAAACGAACCCAAAAACGTCCCAACGAAAACGCAAAAACCGCGCCGAATAACTCGGCGCGGTCAGACCGTCGAAAAAGTCACTAAAGTGACTTTTCCGCCGAACATCCGCCCTGCGCGCACGGTTTGTCGGCGTTGC
>CAKSEO010000068.1 GCA_934446565.1 uncultured Oscillospiraceae bacterium
TGGTGCGGGTGACGGGACTTGAACCCGTATGTCATACAACACACGCACCTCAAACGTGCCTGTCTGCCAGTTCCAGCACACCCGCAAATATTACCCGTCGAGTCCCTAACCTCTCTGTCAAGCTTTTTGCTTTCTTTCGGAGTTCTTAGCTCTCAACGACTATGTTATTATATCACAGGCAAGCAGATTTGTCAATAGCTTTTTTCAAAAAAACTCGGAATTTTCGAATATTTTTTTATCCAGCCTATTTCACCGGCTTTTCATCGGGGAATTCCAGACGAATACCGCTTTCCCGAGCCCGCCTGTAAAGTGCGGAGATCCGGCACTGCACCGCGTTTTCTTCAAAAATGAGAGCGTCGATATCGGAATCAGCAGTCACATTGTCGAAATTCACGCGGATACACTTCAGCCTGTCCATTAATTCGTCGTACTCTCTCTTGAAAGCCCTTGTGCGGGATTCCTCCGCGGTTGGGCGGCGTTTCATCAGACTTTTCAGCATGGCGGCTCCTTTCACAATTGTTGCCGTGTTTTGCTGAATTATATTCACGCCGCCCCGGGATTATGCCGACATCAAGCCGCTGGAGTCTCCCCGGAGACCGCCTCCTGCGGACGGATAGCGCTGACTGTGTAACCGTCTTCCCCGAGAATGTCGATGACGGAAGGACGCGCATAGAAATGCATAGTCCCCACGAACACAAACGCCCTGTCTCCGTTCTCAAGTGCGCTTTCAACGAATCCAGCCATCTCCTGCTGCCTGTCGGCGTACATCATATTATAATATGTCTGCCATTCCTCCGCGTCGCCGACATCTTCCGGGTCATAGACCTCCAGCCCGCTGAAATAGCCCTCGTCAAAACTCTGCCATGCGTCCAGCAGCTCCAGCGTAGAACTCACCTGCTCGCTGAGCCTGTCGTCGCCGACGCACTCGCCCAGCAGCTCTGTCTGGACGCTCATCGGGACGCTTCCCATCATTTTGTACTGTGAAACTGCTCCCTCTATCTCACGTATCTCCTTGTGGTCGCCGTGAGCCATTTTCAGGAATGTAGATTCCGTGCCGTACTCCGAACTTACCCCAGCACGGTCCAATACCACAGAGCTGAACATAGAGGTCCAGTAAAACGGTGTCATATTCTCCAGAGCCACATTATATATACCGAGCTCCTTGAAATACTCCACGACCTGGTCGTGCTGCGGAATAAGCTCAGCCGCGGTGCAGCCCTCCAGCCGGAGATACCCGGCGCATTCGTACATCAGCCTGTTGTCGCCCTCAAATGTGACAGTGTCCAGTTCCGGCGCGACATAGGAGCTGTTGCGGTACGCCTCCAGTACGTATTCCGGGTATTTAGTATCCTCTGTACCCGCGTGCATGCTGCCCAGCAAAAACACCTGTGCGCCTGTCTGCTGATCCTCGACCACCCAGAAAGGCGGAGTTACCGTACCCGGCTCTGATTCCGGAGTGAGATCGACCTCCAGCGGCTCCGAAGCCACTGCCGGCTCCACTTTTCCCGCACACCCCGTGAACAGCATAGCTGCGCACAAAATCGAAGCCGCAGCTTTAATATGTATCCTCATCAGTTCGAAAGCCTTGAAAGGCAGTCCTCGCACGCCTGACCCTCGTCGGCGTACTCATTGATATCTATGCGGTCGCCGTCCTCGCTGTAGTATACCAGCCACTTTCCGCCCTCGTTTATCAGGCATATGCGCTGGTCGTCGTCATCGCCGCTGCCGCAGATATTGTAGTAATAATGCGGGATATCAAGCTCAAATAGCTTTGTCTGTAAGTCCTGTACTGTCATGATTCCTCCTGTTGTCGTCCTGTGTTTTAAAACAGTCTGCCGCCTATCTCAAAGACCGGTCCCTTCTGCCACAGGAATGTGGACAGAAGTATCTCAAATCCTTCGCCGGGACCGCACATGTAATCCGCCGGATGTCCCTTGGGAAGCCCGAATCCGGCAAGCAGGTTAGTGATGACGCCGCCGTGTGTGATCACCGCGGCGCGGTCGATATCTTTCTTCATCATATCGCGGAATATTATATCCAATCCGCTGATACAACGCAGTGAGAAATCCCCGAACTTCTCGCCCTCAGGAGGACATGCCTCAGGACCTCCCTTGAGCCACGCGATGTACTCCGGCAGGTTTTCGAGCTCTTTCTGTGTCTTTCCCTCGAACTTTCCGAAATCCATCTCAGCAATCTCGTCAACCTTGGAAAGCTTGATATCCGGGTAGATTATCTGCGCAGTTTCAACGCATCGCGTGAGCGGAGAGGTGTACACTTTCCCGACGTCGGGATAAACGCCGGCCTTTACGAACTCCTTTATCTGCTGCTCACCCTGGGGGCAGAGCGCAAGGTCAGTCTGACCGATGTACTTTCCGTCAAGATTACCCTCGGTTATGCCGTGACGAATCAGATACAGATAGTAATTTTTCATGTGATTTATTACCTTTCGTATTATATATTTTTTTGACTTGTGGTGGCTCGGATGTCCGGTCACAATATACAGCGCTGTTCCCGAAAACATTGTCTCAAGCCCTCGAAAAACGCATAACTGTTATAGATAATGCCCTATGGTACTGTCGTTTTTTTGTTAAATATGACACTTTACAAATCGGAATATCCAGTTTATAATATACAATATGGTATTATAAATAAAATAAAATAACCATGGGGAAAATAACACTAAGGAGAAAATGTATGAATAAAGACTTCCCCCGTATCATGACGCTTCTGCGTAAGGAACGGGGTCTTAGCCAGAAACAGGCGGCGGCTGACCTTGAGGTCACGCAGGCGCTGCTGTCGCATTACGAAAACGGCAAGCGCGAATGCGGACTTGACTTCCTGGTACGCGCTGCGGATTACTATAATGTTTCAGTTGATTACCTCCTCGGCCGCTCGCCGATGAGCAGCGGCGCGTCTCTGACGGAGCAGGAGCTCCCGGAAAGCACGGACGCCGAGAAGTACGATGGTTCCCCCTCCGGGCTGTCAGTATTCTTCCAGAAGAAACTGCTTACAAACTCCATCGAGATTCTGTTTTCACTGCTGATAAAGGCGAAAAACTCCGAGCTCTCCAAAGCTGTGTATTCCTACCTGTCTCTTGCGGTGTACCGTTGCTTCAGAATGATACACAGCGCCGGCAGGGATAACGACGAGCACGCATTCAGTGTTCCGGAGGAAAAGGTCGCAGGACTTACTTCTGCGGCGCTCTCCATCGAGGATATCCACGCAAAGGCCGCCGGATTCACCGGAGGCTCCGAGGATGACAAGATAACCACAGCGCGGCTGGAACAGGAATATTCCAAGCAGGCGGCGGCGCTGCTATCCATAGTGAACAGCTCCGAAAAGACGCTGAACAAACTCATGTGAAATGAGATCCATACATACCGCGGACATCGAAAGATGTCCGCTTTTTATTTTTCCGCACCATCCTCAGGACTTCCGCCCCTGCCCGTGCGGCGTCTGATGAACAGCTTGACAGCATTTGCGGCGGTCTTGAAGTTGATGGCGCACAGGAACACGAACAGCACGGAATTCAGACAGTGGAGCAGCGGACCGTTGTCGAGCGTCATGACGCAAACGGACATAGCAGCGATTATCATGAGATTTATCGCCATTTTAAGGTAATCCACATTAACAACGAGGAACTGCCGCGTGTCGATGGCGCGAACGATATATACCAGCAGGTAGCAGATAAGCGTTGCAATAGCCGCTCCCATAACTCCCAACGGGGAGTTTAGCAGGACAAGGTTGAGCACAACGTTGGTGACTGCGCCTACGATACTGGTGACAAGGGAATGCGAGGTCTTGTTCTTTGCCTCATAGATCGAGCTCAGGAAGTTGTTGAAGCTCTGGAAAATCACCGCCGTAACCAGGAACGGAACATACATATAAGCTCCCTCAAATCCCTCAGCGCCGAAGAACGGCATGATTATCGGACGCAGCACCAGCAGTATGCCGGACGCGGTTATGTACATGACGGTCTGCATCATGCCGAAAACATTTGAGTAGAATTCGCTTATCTTGCGGGAGTTCCGTTCGGTTATCGCGGACATATGCCACGCCTGGGAGAATATCCCGACCACCAGGGCTGCAAGATTCGGGAATTTGAACGCGAACGAGTAAACGCCGTTGGCGGCGCTGCCGTGGATAGCCGTTACCATGAACGTATCCGAAACATTGATTATCCACCACATGATAGTGGTAGGCATGAGCGGTATACTGTACTGTATCATGCCCCTTGCAAGCTCGCGGTCGTTTCCGAGCGGTCTGTACTGCCTGAGCAGATTTGCGCGCCAAGTCAGGAATACTATAGATATCAGGTCGGCAATCGACACCGACAGAACGTACCCGACAACGCCCATATGGAAAACGCCGAGCAGTATCAGATTCAGAACTATTACCGAGCAGGTGGTCATAATGCCGTCGATGGCATAAAGCTTGACCCTGCCCCGCGCCCTGACATAGATACCGCAGATGCCCTTGATGCTTCCCGTGGCGACATACATATAAATAAGCCACTGGTACCCCCTGAGCATGTCTATCATGCCTATCAGCGGAATGAACGCCGTGAATATCAGGATACCGACCACCGCAACGTTTATTCCAATCGAGAGGACGTGCGCTTTTTTCTTGATGGTATCGTCCAGTGTATAGCGAAGCACACCCTCGTTTATCGAGAGCGTCACCACCGATATCAGCAGCGCCGAGGCATTGATGATGTTGTTGACATCACCGAAGCCCTCCGTACCCAGCCATGCCGTATAGTTGCGCAGCATGAGATACACAAGGAACTTCGACCCGAACTGCCCGATCGCCAGAATGATCGTGTTGCTTGCCAGCGTCTGGTATTTATTCATGAAAACATTCTTTCGTTGTGTAGTGTGTTAATCGTCCGCAGGCTTCGCCCGGAGCTCCCTGAAGAAATCCGTGAGCACTCCGCTGCACTGTTCCATCAGAATACGACTGCGGACAAACGGTATATGCGTGAACCGCTCCTCAAAGAGGTTCACAACAGAGGCGCAGGCGCCGTTCTTGTCGTCGAACGCCCCGTAGACCAGCCTTTTCAGCCGGGAGTTCATCACCGCCCCGGCGCACATCGGGCAGGGTTCAAGCGTAACGTAAAGCGTGCAGCCGGTAAGCCGCCAGCTCCCAAGGTGCTTTGCAGCCTGCTCTATCGCCAGTATCTCAGCGTGAGCGGTCGGGGACTGTAAATGCTCCCGGAGGTTCCAGCCCTCGCCGATGATATTTCCGTCCGGGTCTACGACGATAGCGCCGACGGGTATCTCGCCAAGCTCTGCGGCGCGTTTTGCGCGCTCCAGAGCCTGGGTCATGTATTCCTCGTCAAGGGTCATGCTATATCCGCCTGAAAGACTGCACCATTATAGTGAGCAGCAGCCATACTATATTATATCCGACTATCCAGAATCCGTTCAGCAGCGAATAGTTCCTGAAGATCGCGAAGATGAACACCAGCAGAACTCCCAGTGCGATACCGAATATCTCCATGATACAGCCGAGCCGTATCCGCTCGCCGAGCGCTCTTGCGCCGTTTATCGCAGAAGCGAGGGAGGAGAACGTCCCATCGCAGGAAACCGCAGCGCTTCCCTTTCCGGCGTACTTCGTATGCTCATCGAACGTGTCATGAGCCTCCGCAGGGAGGATGCGCACGTTATCCGCGTAGATGTCGAACAGTTCAGAGACCACTCCCTCGGTCAGCGCGCCGTCCACTGTCTTTACGATAAGGCTGACATCGTTGCGGGCGAGCTTCTGCACCTGCTGCTTGACCTGCGGGTTAGCCGTCAGCGTAACGAAGAACAGCATGCAGACTTCGCCTGCGACCGCGAGGTATATCACCTCGTCGTTCTTTTTGTTGAGCGCGCTCTCTTTCTTGCCGTCAGGGACGGTGATACCGTGGGACTTCATGTGGTCGCGGCTTCCGAGAAGCACTCTGCGGCTGCCTATCCAGCCGGAAACGCCGAGTCCGCTCTCGTAGACGCAGTTGGAAACTTTCTTGAGCAGCGCGGGCTTGTAGTTGAGCATGTTAAACAGCGGGTCAGCAAGAATGCTGTCGGAGCTTACCGCAAGGCTTGCGGCGTAGATTATCGCCTCGTCTATCGTGATACGCTGCGAGCCATTTTTGCCGTTCTTGTTGTAGTCCCAGATATTGCGGATGGAAACGGAGCCAGCCGGGAACAGGGTCTTAGCCTCGACCAGCACGGAGTTGACGGCGCTGAAATCCTCGACAGCGCTGTATCCCAGGATAGCGGCACGGCGCGATGTGGTCTTTCTGGAAGCGCTCAGCATAGGCAGCATGACGATAAGCGCGCCAGTAAAGGAAGCGCCCACGCACAGCACGGCTGAAAATACCGTAGCAGCGAACGACCACTGGTTCATCACATTGGAGGTCACTCCGGTTTCCGCAAAGAATCCGAGCGCTCCGGCAACTACTGACACGCCAAGGATGACCGGCGTGAGCACGCGGGAAATTCTGTCCGAAACGTCCTCGCAGTAGGTGGAGATTATGAAATCGCAGAGCATTTCGGTCTTTCGCATGGACGCTATGACCGGAATGCCATGACCTGCGCCCCTTGCAAGGCGCTCGGCGTCCTCGCCGTCGGTGCATTCCACGAAATACTTGTCAGTATCGCCGGAAATGAACCGGAAATTGTTCTTAGCCGCACGAACGGTGCAGATCTTCGAAATAGTATTGAACGACAGCGCCAGCATAGATACCAGCAGATAGCAGAACGACCTGTTCATTGCAAGGTAGTTCGTTTCCGCGAGGTACATAACGATAGCGCCGAGCGAACCGAGATGGGCGAAGGCGCACAGGGTATCGCCGTCCGGCTTTCCGCGGAACAGACGGGAAAACCCGTTGGTGATAACGCTGGAGCATGCCCCGAAGCTCAGTATGCCGATGGTAAGGTTAGCATACAGGAAGATATCCGGCTTGATGAGCTCGGAAAGGATCGGGATGCTGTCTATCTTGAAGAAGTAGATGAGCGCCACGATAGCCGTCGCAGCAGTCAGCAGCAGGAGGATAGTCAGCCGTCCCGCAAGACCCTTGCCGGCTCTCGCAAGTCTTTCGGTGATGACGTTTTCGTCGTCGAGGTCGATTATCTCGTCCTCGTCGTCCTCATCGTCGTAACCGTCGTCCTCTGCTTCCTTTTCCTCAGCTTCCTCTACCTCGTCGTCGATATCGGCGAGCATGAAGTTCGCGATCTTGCGCTTCTTGCGCTCTGCAAGCGCCTCTGCCTCTCGGACGGCGGCGACCGGGTCGGTCTTGGGAAGTATGCTGGTATCTATCACCTTGTTGTCGTAGTCAAGGTTCAGCGACCGCGGCGGGAGATTCTTCGGGTCGGAAAGATCAGTGAGAGTAACTGTGCGTTCCTCTGCACGGTCCTTTTCGCGCTGCTCCTTCAGCTTCTGATTCAGCGACGCGACCAGCGCTTCGCTGCTGCGCGCCTTGGGGTCGCCAGCTGATTTTTTCTGTGCGCCGGGGGTGAAAAGTACATTCTCTATCTTAGCTGCCCCTGGTGTTGCTGCGGGATTTGAAGAAACTGTGGCGCCTTTCTTCCGGGAAGTCACCGGGGAGTATTCCTTGACGTGCTCCGTTTCGCCGCTGGACATCTTCTTGAGGTCGTTGCCGGAAACCGCGAGCGTGTCGCCGATGTCCCCCTGCGGCTCGGCGGCGTTTTTCAGCTCGCCGACAGCCTTTTCGCGGGACTCCATCGGATTCAGGGAATCCAGCAGGTCGTCAGGCTCCTCGGCTGCGCGGTCTACCTCGAGCAGGGCGCGGTTTATCTCCTCGATACGCTGCATCTTTCTCATCTGCATGGTATCGGAGGTCACAAGGTCGCTTTTGGTGTGGAACACGATATCGTCGCTGCCGGAAACTTTGGGCTTCACATAGGGCTGGACGTACTCGCTCTCCGGCTGTACGACCTCCTGCGGATGTTCTTCAGAGCCGCCGAACAGCTTTGCCGCCTCGGACGGCGATGAAAGCTCGGAGGTGTATCCGCTGTGCTCCGGCTCGGCAGGAGCGGTTTTGGCGGGCCTGGCAGGTTCCTTCTCGCTGAACTGCATGTTCAGCTCCTTTTCGGCGCGTTCCTGCTCAAGGCGTATCTGTTCCTGACGGAGCTGCTCGCGGCGCCTGTCCTCGGCTTTCTTCCGGTTGTTCTCGGACGCGCGGCGGATATTTTCCGCGCGCTCCCGCGCTTCCTCGTCCTCGGAAACGCTGTCCTCCGCGTATGGAGCCATACGCGTGTGGGAAGTGCTACCTGCGGCACTGTGCAGCTCGCTCTGCGAGATTATTTCGGTGACGCTTTCAGTGGATTTCGGCGTGCTTCCGCGCTTTTTGTCTATTTCTGCCAGAATATCGTCAATGCTGTAATTATCAGACATCTAATATCTCTCCTAATTTTCAGATACCGCGCCGGGATCAGCCGCGGTGCTTTACGACCTCGTACATGAGTATGCCCGCCGAAACCGACGCGTTGAGGGAGTTCACCTTCCCGAACATCGGCAGCGACAGCGTCATGTCGCAGTTCTCACGGACGAGCCGTCCCAGCCCGAAGCCCTCGCTGCCTACTACCAGCGCGACCGCTCCGGAGAGATCAGCCTTTGCAACGGGAGTTCCGTCCGCTTCCATGCCGTAGACCCACACGCCCGCTTCCTTAAGGCGCTTGATGGTGTCGACCAGGTTTGACACCCTTGCGACTTTGAGCCAGGCTGCGGCTCCTGCGGAGGTTTTGAACACCGTAGCGTTGAGGGAAGCGCTGCGGCGCTTCGGGATAATCAGCCCGTCAGCGCCCGCCGCCTCGGCGGTACGAATTATCGCGCCGAGGTTGTGCGGGTCCTCTATTTCGTCCGCGATGATGATGAACGGAGGCTTTCCGCGCTGCTGTGCATTTGCGAGGATATCCTCAACAGTGGAGTAGGACGCTGCTGCGAGCTCCGCAGCGGTGCCGCCGTGCTTGGGAGTTCCGCAGATGGCGGTAAGACGTTCGTCGCTGACTTCCTTGATGACGACGCCGTTTTTCTTTGCAATAGCGACGATTTTGGAAAGCGCCGCGCCTTTCTGGATATAGACCGTATCAATATCCCTGCCGGAATTAAGCGTTTCAGTAACGGCATTCTTGCCGTAGATCAGATTTGTTTCCTGATTATCCATAAATTATTCCTTTATATAATTAATATAGTGCTTTTGCGCATTGATATACATTTTATATTATATCACATTTTCTATTCTATTGCAAGCCATCCAAACCATAATTAAGTGAAAATTTAGGGCAATACCGCATAATTATTGTCGTGCGATTGCGCAGTCAGTTTTGCCAATAATACGCTTCGCTCATTGGCAAAACTCGATTTTTCGTCAGATTGTATAATGAGAAGTTGTTGACGGAAGCGGTAGCGCTTTCAAGTCAACAACTAGCGACGCAAGGCTGGTCTGTCGTTAGTTTGGCACAAAATATAACATCGCACTTATAGCGGGCGGTGATATGTTGTGCCAAACTAGCCCCTCTGTCAACTTGCGTTGACACCTCCCCCACCGGGGGAGACCACGCCTTGCTAGGACGAATTGTGCAAGATGCAGATTTGGCGCAACACGGAACAAATCCGTTGAGTAATTATGTTATTTTTTGCGCCAAACTATAAATATGCAAGCAAGCGCCGCGTAAGCCGTAGGCGTCGCTTGGCAAAGGCGGTAGCCGTTAATTGTGCAGTGTTGCCTTAGTCCCTTGCACACGCTGCGCAAAACATCGCATAAAACAATGCGCACTCATTAAGCCGCGCTGACTTTTGCCACCCGAATTGCTTTCTACAGCAAAACAGCCGCCCCATTACGGGACGGCTCAGCTTGTCGAAAAAGTCCAGCGAAAGCTGGGCTTTTTTACGTAAATATGGTATAATAAAAAAGGGTGATAA
>CAKSEO010000069.1 GCA_934446565.1 uncultured Oscillospiraceae bacterium
GCAGTCCCGGGTAAATCACGACATGAAAGAATACTGGCAGGAGGGGTAATTATGGCAAAGATTATAGCAATAGCAAACCAGAAAGGTGGCGTTGGCAAGACAACGACCGTAGTAAATATCGCCGCGGGACTTGCGGAACTTGGCAAGAAAGTTCTCTGTATCGACCTTGATCCGCAGGGAAATCTCAGCGACTACCTCGGTTACGACTTCACAGGTAAGCGCACCATAGTTGACGTTCTGAAAGAAACTGCGAAGCTCTCGGAGTGCATTCAGACTGCCAAAAGCGAGCCTATCGACTATGTCCCGGCGGATATTTCCCGGACACGCTGAATAAAGCGAAGCGTAACAAAATCAGACCCGTGAGTTCGCTCGTTTGAACGGGTCGATTTTGTTTTATTCAGCGTGTCCTTAGCGACCGCAGATATGTTCCTTGCCCAGACAATGTGCCGCGAGCAGATTCTTGACAAGGCGATTTCCGGCGACAGCATATCGGAGGATTACGATTATCTCCTCATCGACTGCCTGCCCTCGCTCGGAATACTGGTCATGAACGCTCTTGCGGCGGCTGACGAGGTGATAATTCCGGTTCAGGTGCAGAAATTCGCGCTCAACGGTATAGTCCAGTTCGAGGACATTTTCAATCTCATCAAGGAAAAAATCAACCACGACCTGACAATTTGTGGAATACTCGAAACCATGACAGACAACACCCAGATGGCTCAGGCAGTGGACACTGCCCTAAAAGAGCGCTACGGCGGTCTGGTTTACAAAACTACTATCAGCAAACGCATTGAGGCGGCGAATAGCACAGCAGAACAGCGTTCGCTGATATCTAAGAAAAACAGCGTGATAGGCGGTCAGTATCGTCAGCTTGTAAGCGAAATTCTCGAAAAGGAGGGAGTTTAATGGGGTTCAATCTAGGAGCTTCCAACAACACCGGAAAGCTGAATATGAGCGACTTCCTCGGCGATGAACCGGCAGTCCAGAATGACGAAAAAGAAATCCCGATAAACCTGCTTGTTCCGTGGGAAAATCAGCCGTTCAAGATGTACAGCGACTTCAAAATGAACGAACTGGTGGAATCTATCAGGGAAAATGGACTTCTGTCCCGGATAATCGTATCCCCTGTCACAGGAGGAAAGTATCGTATAATCGCTGGACACAACCGCGTTGAAGCCTGCCGCAGAGCAGAATTTACGGCGGTTCCCAGCATTGTCAAGAACGTTGACGAAAACCGCGCGAAGCTAATCATGGCAGATACAAACCTCTGCCAGCGCACCGAGCTTCTGCCGTCCGAGCGCGCATTTGCGTACAAGGCACAGCAGGAGGCATTGACAGCCCTCGGAAGCCGCCGTGCTACCAAGGACATAGCCGAGAAATACGGCGAAGCCAAGCGCACTATCCAGCGCTACATTGCCTGCACGCGGTTGGTTCCGGAGCTTATGGAAATGCTCGACAGCGGCAGAATCACGCTTGGAACAGCCTGCCAATTTTCGGCGCTCCCGAACAGCAGTCAGGAGGAAATTGCGACGTATCTCAATCGTGATTCTGAAAGGACATTCACAGTCGAACAGGCAAACACGCTTGCGGACTTGAAATTCTTTTCAGAGTCCGACATAGCGGAGCTTTGCGGCGAAAAAGTGACTTCTACGGAAGAACGCGCTGAACCGGCTGAAAACAGTGCTCCCGCAGAGCTAAAACATACCGCGAAAAAGCCGTCCAAGCAGATAACCCTCCGGCGCAAGGAAGTTACTCAGCTCATCGGCGACGAGCTTTCCAACGAGGAGATTTCGGAGTATTTCTATTTCTGCCTCCAGCGCCGGGATATCCTAGAGGAATGGCACAAAATGTACACGGAGGGCAAAACAGATGGCTCAAATGCTTGATTTTTCGCGGGGAATATGCTATAATTCAAGAAAGGGACGGTGATTCCTGTGGACGAGATAAAAACCAGCGATATCAGCGCCGAAAACCGGGCTGAAATACTTAACATCATTGAGAACTTCCGGCTGATGGACGACACGTTCATGAGCAAGGTTTTCGAGGACAAGGCTTGCGCGGAGCTTCTGCTCAGAGTGATTCTGAACCGGGACGATCTGACGGTTGTCCGTGTGGTTTCGCAGTTCGAACTGAAAAATTTGCAGGGACGTTCAGCAAGGCTGGATATTTACGCAGTTGACGAGCATGGCAAGCAGTACGACGTTGAGGTCCAGCGCAGCGATGACGGCGCGGCTCCAAGACGTGCGAGATACAACAGCAGTCTGCTTGACGCAAATCTGCTCAATCCAGGCGATAAGTTTGATGAGCTTCCGGAAAGCTACATCATTTTCATTACCGAGCATGACGTACTTAAAGGCGGAAAGCCGCTTTACACGGTCAACCGCACGATTTCCGAGCTTGACCACGCAATATTCACGGACGGTTCGCACATAATATATGTGAACGGCGAGATTCGAAACGGCACGGCTCTGGGCGAGCTTATGCAGGATTTCTTCTGTAAGGATCCGCGCGAAATGCACTACAAGGTACTGTCCGACCGGGCAGGTTATTTCAAGAAAGACAAGGAGGGTGTTGATACTATGTGTAAATTAGTGGAAGATTACGGCGAAAAGAGAGCAAAGCAAGCGCAAAATGAACTTGCAATCAGCTTTGCAATTGAACTTTGGAACGATGGTATTCGTGATATGGAGAAAATCGCTAAAATGAGCAAGCTCCCTCTGGACGAAGTAAAGAAACTTTTCGAAGGCAAGACAGCCTGATGAGTATGACATTTGACGAGTACATTGAAAAGCGTGTTAACCAGGCAGTTGAGGAAGCAGTTCATAAAGTATCTGTTAATTTTGCAAACAATATATGGAACCATGGTGTTCACGATTTAGAAAAGATAGCGTATTTTTCAGAACTCCCTCTTGAAGAAGTGAAAGAGCTGTTTGCTGACAGAATTGCCTCCACAACCGAATAAAACCAAGCGGAGACCGAAAGATCTCCGCTTTTTCTATACAACCCTCCCTGCCACAGGGTTCACATACATTACCTCCGGGGCGCAGTAAAATGCGCCCCTAATCTGCGTAACAACGGGCTAAACCCGCGATACGCTCCAAACTTTTATAATCCGGAGGACAGCATGAACATTGAAAAGATGAAAGCATTCGCGCAGGCTCAACGGGAATCCGAGGAAAGCACGGAGATCCGTCCTGCCCCGAAGCCAGCCGAACCGGAATTCCAGCCGGAAGCTATCTACATTCCCATTGAGGACGATGAACCTTCCGAAATGCCTGACGACGGATTTGCTGCGGTTTCCAACGAAGAAGAACCGGAACTGCCGGAAACAGAAACCATCGAGGACATTATCGCAAAGTGCTTCCCGGAGGATAAGTCCTACAACATCGAGCTGGACAGACTGCTTCCCCTGCGTTCTCCGATTTTCACGGACGGCGGCGACCTGTCGGAACTCAGCTCGTCAATTGCGCGAATGGGCATAACTGAGCCGCTTCTGGTGCGCTCCGCCGGGAACGGCGAGTATGAGATACTGTCCGGAAACCGCCGCCGGACTGCCGCGGAACAGCTTTTATGGGTGAAAGTTCCCTGCCGGATAGGCGACGGAAAACTCATAACGGACGAATACGCCAAGCGGATAATCGTGGAAACTAACCGTCAGCGTTTTCCGGAGCTCACTCTCTCGGAGAAGATAAGGGTGTCGGCGGTACTGGGCGAACGTGCTGAAAAGGAACTCGGAATTACATCGGAACAGGCGGAATTATTCGGGCGGCTGAACTCTCTGGAACAGGAATTTCTGCTCATGCTGGACAGCGGTGCGGTCAGTATCGCTGACGCGGAAATTCTGTGCGGAATCAAGGAACGGGCAGTTCTTCTTGATGTTCTGAAACAGCACCCCGAAATGAAGCTCACCTCTGGGAATATCCGTGAGCTTTCCGGCGCTGGTGCGCTTACCGAGGGCGTCATCTTGGAAATACTCAAGCCTAAGCCGCCGGTCATGGTGGCTGTTCCAGCTGAACTGATTTCGGAGTACCTCGGCGGTAAAACTGCGGAGGAGATTTCGGAGGTCGTTTCGGCGGCGGTCAGAACGTACTTTTCTGGGATTAGGGATTCTGAAATTGATGGTTGATTTTCCTTTTAGTGTGTGGTATACTTATATAGTAAGGTATTTTGTCAGCCCTACAAATCGGAATTTGGCGGAGGTGTACTATGCTGGAACTATGGGACGCATATGATAATCAATTTAACAAGCTTGACAACATTGTGTTAGTAAGAGGCGATGAAATCCCAGACGGGATTTATCACTTAGTTTGCGAAATTGCAGTACGACATACTGATGGACAATATCTTCTTATGCAAAGGGACAAAAGGAAGCATTTTGGCGGTATGTGGGAATTAACCGCAGGTGGCTCCGCATTAAAAGGAGAACTCCCCTTAGAATGTGCTGTTAGAGAGTTAAGAGAAGAAACAGGCATTTGTTCCGAAAACTTAATCGAAATTGGTCGTGTCGTTCATAATAAACATCATTCTATTTATGTGGAATATTTATGCGATATCGAATGTGACAAAGACTCCATTCTTCTTCAAGAAGGAGAAACAATTGCTTACAAATGGGTAGATAAAGAAGAAATTAAAAACAGCCATGAGCTTGTAACAAGGCGAATGCAAGTGTTTATCAAGGAAATTCAATAACGGCTTGTCAAATTCCCATTTATCGGGCAGATACACTAATTTGTAAGCCACAATTAAATAACACCCATGGAGCAGTCAATAGATTGCTCCATTTTCATTATACGGAGGTACCCATGAGCAGATTCAACGAAATCGCCCAGATATACGACCACCGGCTTCCCCAGCTCCGCAGTCCGGAGGTATGGGAGCAGACGCTCAGAATGACCTCCAGCTTCTGGAGGCTCAATTTTTGCGAGGCAATGCTCCTTACGCTCCAGAACCCGAAAGCGGAAATGTGCGGAACCATCGACCAGTGGAACAATATCGGGCGGTACATAAGGCGCGGCGAGCATTCCACAGCAGTATTCAGAAGACGCACGGATACACAGCTCATGTACCTTTTCGATGTGCGCCAGACCTATGGAAAGGCTTACAATTCCAAGTGGAAGCTTTCCGAGCGAATGGCTGACGGTATAGTCGGAAAAATCAATTCCGAGAACGCAGAAAACGCTGTTTCTTTTGAAGATTATTTGCAGAAAAGCCTTGACAAAAATATAGATATAGTATATAATTATAACAGTAAATTAAATAACGCCATCTCGAATGACCCCAGAACGGCGGCGTTCATTCGGGCAAGTGCAGAGTTTATTTGCATGACAAGGTGCGGCATTCCATGCGACGGCGATTTATCGGATGTATCTAAGATAAATTCCGACCTTTCAATAGTCGAAATCGGAAATGCCGCAACGGCTCTCGCACAGGCAGTACTGCGCGAGATAGACGGAATCATAAGGAGGAAAGAATATGAGCGTTATGAAGCTGGAATATGCGGAAGACATCTACGATATCCCATTCGAGGAAGATCAGAACGGACTGTTCCACCCGAAATTCACGAATTACGGCAGGGCGCAGATGACTCCGCTGGAGCGCAAGGCGGTAGACCTGATGAACGAACTCGACCCGACAGCGCTGGATATGGTGAACATCAGCGGACTGTACCTCCGGATATGGAAAGAAATCGGGAAGAAAGCGGAGAAAGCACGGAACAGCACGGCGCGCTCCCTGCTGGCGAAAACCTCCCTCAGCCGGGATTACTCCGAGAGCGTGAGCCAGCGGACGGAGATAGACATGGCGGCGCAGGAAGCCGCGTGGGAATCCCTGCGGACGAGCGTAGCGTGGCTGGCGGCGGAAGTCCGGAGCCGGGCGAATCTGTCGGAGATTCAGAAAATCTCGATGAGCCTGATGACGAAGAACTAGATGAGATGGTATCTGACGATGAATCAGATAACATTTCTGTTTTTACGGATATTCCGGAGGAAATAAGTCCGGACAGCGATTACGCGCAGAAGCTCCTTGAAGATGAAATTATCCACGGAAGCGGCTTTTCTAACGGAAAATTCCGCATAAGCGAGTACGTTTCTGAGAACTCCCCAAACAAAGACGAACTCGCGAAATTCCTGAAAAATGAATACGGAATCGGCGGCAGTTCCCGGAATGACGACCCGGTAAGCTTTAGCAACCACGACGGCAAAGGAATTGAGCTGGTTCTCAGCAATAGGCAGGTCATTCGGTTTAACTGGAAGAAAGTCGCCGAAGCCGTCCGCAGTGCGGTGAACAGCGGGAAGTACATCACCGAATCCGACATAGAAACGCGCCGCCGAATGACGCTTTTTGACGCGCAGAGATTCGCGATTCACTACGAATATCCACATTGTCTGTACAATGACCGTCTGGATTATATTCGTAAAGAAATCGCCGCCTGCGGTCTGGATTATCCGATCAGGCTGAATGCCGATATGTTCGCTGTTTATGCGGCAGAATGCGTCCGCACGAAGCCGCACGTCAAGGAATCATACCAGAAAATCGACCGCAGTTCGATAGATATTCCGTGGAAGTTCAACGACTGGAGCGAAGCCGCGGAAGCAGGTAAAAATCTCCCTGTCGATTCCGGATATGGTCAGTTCCGTGCGATGTGCCGGGATTCTGTTTCCGAGCTGATAAACGAGATTTCCGCGCACACCGGGCACAATCCGGCGCTTGGATTTCCAGAGGAGGAAATCACAGAATTCTTCGCTTCCGGCGAACCGCTGACGTCCGATTCTGTTGACAAAATCACATCCGAGGTTTTCGGGTATTTATATAATCAGAAACAGCATAGCAGGCTGAGTTACAACAACCCGACCGTAATTACCGCACCGGAACAGCCCGCCGAGCAGTTTACGCTTTTCGGCGATAATGAGTTCACGATGGAAGAACCGCAGGCGGACGAGCTTCCGGACGAATCGCTGAACCGCGCCGCCGCGTATATCAAGGATTATTTCGAGCAGGAATTCGGCAGTGCGGCTGAAATAGAGGACCCGTCGCACGTTGACCTGGCATACACCACCGACGAGGAAAACGACGCGGTAATCAGCGTTTACGCCGACCTTGTCCAGTACCGCATAACGACTGAATACGGCGGCAATATTGTCCGTGAGGAGCAGTATAATTCCCTGGACGAGATGAACGAGCTTGCGCTCAAGTTCCTTTCTTTTGACGATTTGATTTCCCTTTCTGATGAGGAAAAAGGGCTTGAGGTGCGACACGATGTCGCAGTCGAAGAAAACGAATCAGAAGTGCGACACCGTGGCGCACCTATAAAGCTGTCTGGCAAAATCGAAAAGCGCTTCGTGACAGACTGGTGAGGTCAGGCGAATTCACCGAAAATGAAATAGCTTTCGTGCATGACGCCGCGAATGATAAACAGCGCCTTGCCATGTTCGAAAAGGTGAATAATGCCGAAATAAAAATCATTATCGGCTCGACCGGAAAGCTCGGAACCGGCGTGAATATTCAGCGGAAGCTCTCTGCACTGCACCACCTTGACGCCCCATACCGTCCCTCGGACATTGAGCAAAGGAACGGCCGCGGAATACGCCAGGGCAACGAAAATTCCGAGGTCTACATCGGGTACTACTCCACGAAAGGTACCTTTGATAATTACCGCTGGCAGATTCTTGAGAAGAAACAGCAGATAATCTCGCAGATAATGTCCGGCAAGCCAGCCGCGCGAACCTGCGAGGACATTGACGACACTGCGCTGACGTTCGCTGAAATGAAAGCTGCAACGACCGGTAATCCCCTGATAGCCGAGAAAATGACGGTGGACAACGAGGTGAACCGTCTGAAATTATTGCAGGCGAATTATTATCAGCAGCAGCGCTCTTTTGAATACGATATCAGCAAGCGATATCCGGATTTGATTTCCCGGAAAGAAAAAATGATCGAGTGGACGAAAAAGGATATTGAGCTGATTTCCGCAGCGCCGCCGATAACGGAAGATAACTTCCGCATGACGCTTGGCGGCGTGACAAGGCTGTGTAATCTGTACGAGCGCATTCCGGAGCAGATTCACGGACTTAACGCTGAGCTGGATCAGGCAAAAAAGCAGCTTGCAAACGCAAAGGAACAGTACGGCAAGCCGTTCCAGTATGATGAACAGCTCCGCGCCGGTCTGGAACGCCAGGCTCAGATAAACGCCGAACTAGAGGTTGCCGACAAACCGCATGATGAAGCGGTTATGAGCGATTATTCCGACGACGAAAACGAAGAAATGGAGATGTGATTATGAGCATTGAATTCTGTATAAATCAGTACGATGAGGAACGCTGCTATTCTAACGGCACTATTGACTTGAAGTCATTCCTCACCGCCTTGTATTCAGACAAACACCCCTACGGCGCACTCATGAATCTTGACGGAAACAAACGGATCGAACTTGCCGACTATGCTTACGATGAGCAG
>CAKSEO010000070.1 GCA_934446565.1 uncultured Oscillospiraceae bacterium
TCCCGGGGCAAAAAACACTTCTATCCGCACAAGTGTCTAGGCTACGCTGGCGACGGCTACGCCTTACGCTGTGCGCGCGGGGCGGATGTTCGGCGGAAAAGTCACTTTAGTGACTTTTTCGACGGTCTGACCGGGGCTGTTTTTTACAGCCCCGTATTTTTTTAGTATTATTCTGCAATTATATCTTCGAAAACTCCGCTGCACGCCTTTGCAAGGTCCTCCGGCGAAAGCTCAAGCTGCGTACCCAGCTTACCTCCACTGACAATTATCTTCTCATATTCCAGCGCAGTTTTATGTATAACTGTCTTGTACTGCTTCTTCATGCCGATGGGAGTGCAGCCGCCCCGGATATATCCGGTCACAGCATTAATGTCTTTTACATGAACCATTTCAAGCGACTTCTCGCCGACCGTCCGGGCACATTTCTTCATGTCAAGCTCCTTATCAACGGGAAGCGCAAAAACGTAATAGTTTCCGCTTTTCCCGACGGTAACGAGAGTCTTAAAACAACTGTCGCAGCTTTCCCCGAGAAGTTCAGCTATCTGTATCCCGTCCACGAATTCTTCACATTCATAAAGATGCACCTTATAAGGAAGCTTGAGCTTATCAAGCATGCGCATCGCGTTTGTCTTTACTTCTTTTTCCTTTGCCATATTCTGCTCCTATTTTCCGTAATAATAAAGACCGCCCCGCATTCAACAGGGCGGTCTTTGCGCTTTTGATCAGATCTCGTCGTCATCCTCGCAGTCGAGAGCCTCTGCAATAGTCTTGTTCTTAGTAAGGAAGAACGCTACTGCTGCGGCTGCCATTGCTGCAAGTCCGATGATGCCTGCGATTATTACGAGCTTCTTTGTCATGATGAAAACCTCCTTAAAATCAGCGCTGATATCTTGCGGCAAGCTCCGAGATACTGTTATCATTGGTGGGCTCGCCGATCGCGTTAAATTTCCATTCGCCGTTATAGAGATAGATCTCGCCGAAGATCATTGCGGTCTTTCCGTCGTAATTATCCGAGAGATCGTACCTGCACAGCTCAACGCCCTTTTCCGCGTCAACAAGGCGGATAAACGCGTTCTTTATCATACCGAAGTGCTGCTTGCGCTGCATTGCCTGATAGATGTTCACAACGAACACTACCTTGGAATATGCATTCCCGAGCTTGGGCAGCTCAACGAGTATCTGCTCATCGTCGCCGTCGCCGGCACCTGTAAGGTTGTCGCCCATGTGGTGTATAGCGCCGGTCTGATGGGTCAGGTTCCCGAAATATACCACATCTATCGGACCGTTCAACTTTCCGGTCTGCGCGCTTATCAGCAGTGCGGAAGCGTCGCAGTCGATATCCTCATGCTTGGAAAAAAGCGAGAACTTTCTGGGAGCTTCGTCCCAGCCAAGCCCTACCAGTATTGTCTTTAAGCCGGTATTGCCCTTGGTAAGGTCAACCTTCTGACCTTTCTGAAGATTAACAGACATTTTTTACCTCCATTTATTAACCATTGACCAGAAAAAATATGCTACCTATAATATACCACATAATCCCTGAAAAATCAAGTACTTTTTCTATCGCGCAGTTATTTTGTCATATATTGTAATTTCAATAAAAACCGCATAACAGCGCCGATGTTAAGTTCTGTTGACAGAATTCAAGCGGAAATTGGTAGACATTCCGCGCGAATTGTGGTATAGTTATTACAGAAATCAAAGGGAGGTAACTTATGAAATTTGCTGAAAAACTGACGGAACTCCGCAGGTCAAAGGGCTGGTCGCAGGAACAGCTCGGCGAACAGCTTGGAGTTACCCGGCAGACCGTATCAAAGTGGGAGCTTGGCTCGACTACCCCAGAGCTTGAGAAGCTGGCAAAGATGAGCGAGATATTCGGCGTCAGCACTGACGAGCTCATAAAGGGAGAGGCTCCGGAGCCTGCCGGAGCGCTCCAGGAAACTAAACCGCTGCGTTCTCGCCTGCACTTTGAATATAAGAGCAGCCGGATTGTACGCGGTATCCCGCTGCTGCACATAAATTTCGGAGCGGGCAGGTACACCGCCAAGGGCATATTCGCTTTCGGGAACAAGGCGGTAGGCGTCGTTGCCGGAGGTTTTCTCTCGCTGGGAGCGGTGTCGTTCGGACTGCTGTCAGCCGGGATTCTGTCGTTCGGGACCCTGGCGGCTGGCGGGCTTGCTTTCGGGGCTGCTGCGGCAGGAGCTGTGACGTTTGGCGGATTGGCGGCAGGCTGGCTGGCGTTCGGCGGAGCAGCCTGCGGTATGTACGCCGTGGGAGGAGCCGCCGCTGCTTCGGATATCGCGTTCGGCGGGTCTGCTTCAGCGCATGTCGCTGTCGGAGATGTCGTCCGGGGAACTGTCGCTATAAGCGAACCGGCTCCGTCGGAGGAAGTACGGGCGCTCATCATGCAGGAGCTTCCCGGAACGCCGGGGTTCATCGCGGATATGTTTTCCAGCATGGCTGAAATGATGAAGCACTGACCGCCGTGGGATAAAACTGTATCATAACAGGCGCAGAATTATGTTGACATTTCCTGACCGCTGATTTATAATTATATCAGAAAGGCGGTGTCGATATGGAATTTCTGATAGCATTGGGAGTAATAATCGCAGTGTTGATTCCCGCAAGTATAGTTTACGCGACAAAAAGCTTCATCCGTGACAGCAAAGAAAAGGAACTCGCGCGAAGGGAGCTTTTCGGCGCGGGAACATCCACGCCTGATTACAGACCGCAGTTCTTAATGGAGAATGTTCTTTCGATAGACTATAAAGGCATTAAGCTTCGTCCAGAATTATATCCGGACTGCATGTGCATTGATTTCAGCGAGCTCGTCAGCGTGACCCTGCTGGATGACAGGTCGTTCTACACGACGACTAAAAACCGCGGCGCGGCAGTCAACACTTTCCTTGGCGGTGCTGTCGCCGGGGAGATAGGTGCGATTGCCGGAGCGACGTCCGGCACGCTGGTGACTACCAGTCACAGTACGCTCAACGGCTGGACGCTGGTGATATGTACCCGCAAGCTCCATCACAAGAGGCTCGAAATTCCTTTCAGGGTCGGAGGAAACATTACCGTCATTAAGAACGGCAAACACGAAGTGCTTCCAGCCGCAAAGGCCGTAGAGCGACTTCGCTACGAGCTGGAAGAACTACAGGAGATAGTCAGCGATGAATCCAGTTATGACGTCATCGAAATACGGAAATACAAGCGCCTTTACGACGAGGGAATACTCACCGAGGAGGAATTCTCAGCAAAGAAAAAGAAGATACTCGGAATCTGACATAAAAAGGCCGCTCCTTTCGGAGCGGTCTTAAATTTACTGTTCAGATCAGATGAACGCGTAGTTGGACTTACCGTTCTTCTTAACGGAGTACATCGCGTCATCTGCCTTACCGATGATATACTCAACACGAGTGTTGTAGTCATCCTTGATCATCGAGATACCGATAGACACGCTGACTGTGAGGTGAACTCCGTCGCACTCAAAGCCCTCGTCGAGCTTGGAGATGATATCCTGCGCAACTCTCGTCGGGTCGTTGACCTCGGCGTTGCGTATACATGCGATGAACTCGTCGCCGCCGTAGCGTCCTGCAAAGCCAAACTCGTTAACAGCGCCCTTGATGGTTCCTGCAACGAATTTAAGCACCTGGTCACCGGTCGCGTGACTGTACTGGTCGTTGTAATGCTTGAAGTCATCTACGTCGATGAACAGTACCGCCATCTCGGACTTACGCGCCTCGGAAAGGTTGATCTCATTATCGATCTGGCTCTCAATGGTTTCACGATTGTAAAGTTCAGTGAGCGCGTCAAAGCTTGCACGGGTAGTGAGCTGCTGCTCGCTCTTCTTCGCACGGTCGATATCCAGGATAACTCCGACGATCTTCAGCGGGTTGCCTTCCTTGTCGCGGAGCGTCGCAGTTCTGATGAGCACCCAGATGTAGTCGCCGTAGATATTCTTCATACGGTACTCGTTGTGCTTGAACTCCTCGCCTCTGCCGAGTGCCTCGAGATCCTGCTTATAGCGCTCTGCATCATCTTCATGGAGCTTTGCCTTTAACAGAAAGCTGTCACCGAAGTGGTCGGACGGAGCACGGTAGCTGAACTTCTTGTTGAAGTTGTTGGAGAAAAATACCTCGTTGGTCTTAAAGTTCCACTCAAAAATGATGTTATCGGACATCTCCGTGATGGTACGGTATCTGTCCTCGCTGACTACGATCTCGTCAAGCAGGTTGTTGAACGCACGGGACATCTGTCCGTACTCGTTGTTGCTGACCTCGTTCGGGATTCGTGCCTCGTGGTCGCCGCGGCGTACCTTTACGAGGGTTTCCTCGATGGTCTTGAGCGGCTTTGTTACCAGAATGGAAACCACTATCGCGCCTGCAATGACAACAAGTGAAATGAGCACGCAGGCTACTACTATGCCGTTTCCTGCGGGAAGCGCAAAGGAATTGGCATTTCCGGTAACAGGGCAGCTTGCGATGGCGATAAGTCCGTTCTCACCGCCGACCTTTACCATTGCGGCATACCACTTATCGGAAGAACCGTTCACCGGAGTATATTCAATGATCTCGGGAGCGGTCTCATCAGTCATGCTGTCGATCCTGTTCTTGAATACATCAGTCGGGAACTCGTAGTAAAGGTTGACCTTGAAGTTATCAACGATGTTATAGTTATGGCTCGGGGATGAATCCACGATAGTAACGGAACCGTTGTAGAACGTACTTCCGCCGGACGCGCCGTAAAGGAATCCCTTTCCGGACAGCTTGTAGCTGATCAGCAGAGTCGCACTTCCCTGATGCTTCTTGTAGAACATCGTAGGATTAGTTCCGCCGCCGGTGGCCTCCGGATTGATGATCGCATTGTAATACAGTGCGCCGTCAGCGTAGCTGTCGTATGCGCCGAAATTATCGATCACCTGACCAATCTTGCCAGTGCTTCCGCAGAACACCTTGCCGTTCTTGTCAACCAGCGCGATGGACTCGATCTCGGGATTCTCGTTTGCGAACTGCACGAGATAGTTGCCGACATAGTCATTTGTCTTTTCGTTTGCGATGACGTCCTTCACCTCGGCGTTGTTCAGGATCGTTTCAGCCTGCTTATCTACCGTGTCGAGGTAGGTCTGAAGGGTGTTGCGTTCGTTGTCAACGACCTCAAGCAGAGTGTCCCTGAACTGTTTGTCGCCGTCAGAAGAAAGCATAGTGTTCGCAAATACCGTGTAAATCACCATCGGCAGTATCGCAAACAGCATCGCACTGATCATCAGCATTGTTCTGATCTTCATATATACTCCCCGTTTCCGTTCTGCCCATTCTGCAAGGGGCAGATTATTTCCGCAATGAGCCATGAAAAAAGACACAGCTATTTAGTATTAGTATAACATAAAAAAACCTTTCTGTAAACACTTTGACGATAATAAATTGTCGCTGTTTGGCATTTTTATTAAACCTGCACAAATCGTTGATTTTTATTTTGTTCACAATATGGAGAGATAAAAAAACTATTGCTTATGTTTCAAAAATGTGGTATAATAGCTTTGAACATATTTATATGCCACGCTCATTCGGTCAAGCATTGCAGGCTTCATGTGGAGCGGAACGATCATTAATTTATATTCATGACACGAAATAAATCCTATATAATTGAGGTATTCCGGAGGGTAAATCTGTGGAAAATGTTGTATTAAAGGCGAACCGGTATCGAATAGTTGACAACAGCGCGTTCGAAATGCCGCTCCCGCTGAAATTCACGGTGTGGAAGTGTGACGCGCCGGTGTGTGAATATCTCGTTTCAGAGGACGAAGAAATATCCTACACCATCATCACCCGATACAAGGAGCTGATGGTAACTACGATACACCGTCCGCTAGACATTTCGGATATCTACTACCTGTTCTCCTGCCGTGTTTTCCAGGACAAGACGCCGTATACATACCCGATACTCGACAGAATGGGAATAGAGAAATACAATGTCTACAACATTCTCCAGCGCACCCACGGTATCACTCCATACGACGACTACTGGATAAAGTTCGACGGCGAGGACATTACATTTGAGCAGGCTTGCGCCGAGTTCGACAAGTACCTCATCGCTCCGGAAGCGCAGCCAGTGCCGCTGATATCCTACCCCAGCGGCGAATTTCGTCCGGGACGTTCCGCACGTCTTCCAAAGCAGCCCGAAGCAGATGTAACAAGCATACTGAATCAGCACAAGTTGGACGTAGCAAGTCTGATGGAAGAATCCGCAAAGCCGGAGCCAGCTCCGGAGACAACTTACGCTCCCGAAACATCATATGCTCCCGCGACCGAAGTCGAGAACAACAAGATGTCCCAGGATGATATTGAAGCGCTGCTTCGTTCGGTCGGTCTTGATGACTCCCCTGCTCCCGAGCCTGATATTTCCGTTGACGCCTCGACCCGCTCGCAGGAAGAACCGTCCGGCGGTAAGATGTCGCAGGACGATATTGAGAAACTCCTCGCGGCTAGTACCGCCCCCGCAGACCCGCTTGAATCTGCTTCTGATGAGCCCTCCGGCGGCAAGATGTCCCAGGATGATATTGAGAAGCTGCTCGCGGCTACTCTCGGCGGTGGCGCTGAACCCGAAATCGTAGAGAATAACGCACCAGAAACTCCCGTTGAGGATACTCCCGCAGCGCA
>CAKSEO010000071.1 GCA_934446565.1 uncultured Oscillospiraceae bacterium
ATACGCTTTTTTCGGTTCATTTTTCTTTTTTGCAGCATCAACAAGCCCGAGCTTCCTTAGGATGGTTGCTCGGGCTTCGGTGTTGAGTTATTTTACAGCGCCTTTACGCTTCGGTTATTTTATTAGATTCTTTGCTGTAATTTTGCACAAATCTTTGCTGGTTTATTGGTAATTGTGTTCAAACTTGATAAAATGGTGAGGGGATTGTGCTTTACTATCTTGGCTTTCAGGCTTTAATGTATTAAACTTTACTTGTGAAACTCACGTCATAAGTCTGAAACTGGAGGTAACTATAGCAATTCTCAAGGAAAGACATTTCCAACTTGCGAAGTTCCTTTGAGAATTGCTATTGATTATGGCAATGGTACTTATTATAACTGTTAGGAGGACAACAATATGACCTCAGAGCAGAAATCTTATCTTATTTCGCAGTTATCCCTTCTGCTTGACCAGATGGTTGACATACCGGAAGAACAGAAAGCTGTTAAGGACGGTCCGCGTGAAATGCTTACCGTGCATGAATGTACAGAGCTTATCAAAGGGGTATCCGACCATTCCATTCGTGTTCTGATTGCCAGAGGCAAAATTCAGTCTTTCAGGGCAGGCGAGGGAAAGAGAGCTCGAGTTTTCGTTTCCAAATCCTCGTTACTTGAATATTTTGACAGCCTTTGACGACAGAACGGCTAACACATTCCGCTTGACTGAAAAGCGGTTTTGTGGTAAAATAATAGCCGTGAATGCACGTCATAAAGTCTGACTCAGGAGGTAATCAGGACTTATGGCAACGATAAGAAAACGCGGAAACTCATATCAGATCCGCGTCAGCGCAGGGTACGATTCGGAGTACCGGCAGGTTATACATACAAAAACATGGAAACCGACGCCGGACATGACCGAACGGCAGATTGAAAAAGAAGTTGCACGGCAGGCAATAATGTTTGAGGAGCTTTGCAAAAAAGGTATTGTATCTGTTAACATCAAATTCAAGGATTTTTCAGAACAATGGCTTGAAAACTATGCAAGAGTTAATCTGAAAAGTACCTCATATCAGAGAATGCTGAGTTCAACCAAGCGGATTTATGCCGCATTTGGCAATATGAGAGTGGACAGCATAACTCGCGGACAGATTCAGTCGTTTATTGACGATATGTCAAAGAATGGCAAGAACATGAAAACGGGTAAACAACTGTCAAGAAATAGCGTGATTCATCATCTGAATTTTCTGTCTGATGTATTCAGCTATGCGCTGCGACAGGGCATGATCGAATCCAATCCATGCACTGAAATATTTGTTCCCAAAGGCACAAAAAAAGAAAAGCAGATCTACACAGTCGATGAAATGAAACAGCTTTTCAAACTGGCAAACGCCGAAGGAACACTCAATTACAGGGCTTTTCTTACTCTGGCAGTGTACAGCGGATTCCGAAATGGTGAACTTATGGGGCTTGAGTGGAAAGACGTGGACTGGGAGAATAACGTTATAAGCGTGAGAAGAACATCTTATTACACGACCACAGACGGTAATTTTACAGACACTCCTAAAACTAAAAGCTCGATTCGCTCTCTGAAACTTCCAGATATAGTGTTTTCCGTGCTGAAAGAACTCAAGACACAGCAGGACATAAACTGTGAAATGCTCGGCACGAAATGGATAAACAGCGACAGATTGTTTGTTACTACCCTTGGAAAGCCGATGTTTAAGGGACTTCCTTATAAATGGCACAAGGAATTTACTGAAAAGCACGGATTCCGGTTCTGCGATATCCATTCATTGCGGCATTTTAACGCAACGGTCCTCATAAGCAGCGGTATTGACGCCGCAGCAGTTTCAAACGCATTGGGGCATTCAAGCGTAAGTACGACGACCGGAATATACTATCACGCCTTCAAAGAGGTACAGGCCAGAAACAGTCAGGTAGTCCTTGATTTGTCTGATGAACACAGCATCAGCTCGTCAGGCTAATGGACAGATTAAAGGACAAACCGACACGCAAAAATAAAAAAACAGCCCGCAAACCGCTTAAAAAGCCGCTTGCAGGCATCAATCATCTGGAGCGGATAATGGGAGTCGAACCCACCACCTCAGCTTGGGAAGCTAATGTTTTACCGATAAACTATATCCGCATCTTCCGGATATATTATATCATCTTTGGACAGATTTGTCAAGCCCCAGGAGTCAGCTAAGCAAATATTCCTGCGGAAAATGTCGGAATGCCGCGTCACCTGCGGATTTTTCCTGCGGAGTAATCGCGAGTCAGTGCCAGCACTTTTCCGGAAAGCAGCAGCACCACCGGAAGATTTACCGCTGCCATGAGCCCATTGAACAGATCTGCGGCACCCCAGGCAGCGGAGATATCCACAACCCCTCCCAACGCAGACACTGCTGTAAACAACGCCAGATAAGGCACTCTTGAGCGTTTTCCGAACAGATACTCCGCCGCGCCGCTGCCGAAACAGCTCCAGCCTATCACCGTCGTGAACGCGAACAGCACCACTGCTCCGCTGATAAGCTTTCCCGCAGCGCTTCCGAACACCGTTGAAAACGCAGCTGTCACCAGTTCCGACCCGCTCACCTCCTCGATGAGCACTCCGCATATCCTACCATCCTGCTCGATCCCGGTGATCTTCATCAAATTAGCGCAGGTCAGACCTCCCCTGCCGACAGGAGCATTGAACCACTCACCGTCCGCCGTTCTGAATCTTTGCATTTCTCCTGAGGCGGATACCAGCAGTTCAGCGCCGTCGTTTATCAGTCCCTCCTGCTCAGTCAGCCGGAAGTACTGCGGCTGCGCTGTGATATTCCGGAATACAGCGTCAGCGCCCTCCGCACGACAGGGACAGCACAGCAGCACAAAAGCTGTCATAGAACACATTATAATAGTATTAAAAAATATTTCCACGATACTCCACATTCCAAGCACGCAGGGCTCAGTTTCATCCGACGAGGCATGCGCCGCCGGAGATGAACCCAGACCCGCCTCGTTGGAAAACACCCCGCGACGAATCCCCATGCCTACAGCCTGCCTTACCATGTACCCGCTGACTCCGGCAGCAGCCTGCTCCAGACCGAACGCTCCGCGGAATATCTCTCCCATTACTTCCGGTATCCTCGGAAGATTCGCTCCTATCATCATCAGCGAACCGATAATATACAGCCCGGACATTACCGGAACGATCTTCTCGGAGACCCTTGCAGTGCGCTTTACTCCCCCGAATATAACCAGCCCGGAACATACGGAAAGGCTCAGCCCCGCTACCCATGCCGGAACTCCGAACCCGGAATCCAGCGCGAGCGCAGCTGAATTTATCTGCACGATATTCCCCATACCGAACGACGCCAGAACGCACGCCCCTGCAAAGACCGCCGCCAGCGGCTTCGCAAGACGCCCTGCCCAACGGCGCTCAGCAAGTCCGTACCTTATGTAGTACATCGCTCCGCCGCTCCATTCGCCACCGACCTTCCGGCGATAAAACCCGCCGAGAACATTCTCCGCATAGCCGGTCATCGTCCCAAGCAGCGCAGTCAACCACATCCAGAACACCGCCCCTGCTCCGCCGGCAGTCAGCGCCGTCGCAACTCCCGCAATGTTCCCCGTTCCCAGTGTTGCAGCAAGCGACGACGCCATCGCCTGAAACGGCGTCACCCCACTGCCGGATGCGCTCCTGCCCGATTTAGAAAACACTGTACGCCTGAGGCAATGACCGCCCCTGCGAAACTGGAATCCCCTTGTCCTGAACGTGAAATATCCCCCGGAGAATACTAGCGCCGCAAGCATTGGTATCCCCCACAATATGGAATTCGCGCCATCGATCAACCATGGAATGACATTCATCAGAGCCTCCATATGATTCTGCCTGACAAGCTTGTTATAATGTTATTCAACATTTTTGCATTTTATGAGAATTTAAATTCTCATCTTTACCGCATAATGTGTAATTTTTGCAGTTTTTGTTGGCTTTAATATTCCATTTATAACAAGATTGTGATATAATAAATTAGTATAGATGTTCAATTAATATCCGGAGGCAGTTTTCATGGAATTCCGATACAAGATTCTTGTAATAGATGACGACAGCAGCATCACCTTTTACATAAGGTCTGTTCTGGAGGGACAGGGCTATGATGTCATAGTTGCTGAAAACGGCAGGGATTCTGAGATGTTTGCAAGCTCTCACTGCCCGGACGTCATCCTGCTTGACCTTGGACTGCCAGACATGGACGGCGTAGCAGTGCTGAAAAAAATACGCACCTGGTCATCTGTACCGGTCATCGTGGTGTCCTCGCGACAGCATGAGGAGGACAAGGTACGCGCCCTGGAAAACGGCGCAGACGATTATGTTCAGAAGCCGTTCAGCACTCAGGAGCTGCTGGCGCGCATAAAAGTCGCGCTGCGACACTCCAAGAACAGCGGCACCAATCCGGAGATCGCGAAAAATTCCCGCTTTGAAGTTGGCGACCTTTTGATAGACTATGCGAAATTCAAGGTTTTCGTTGAGGGGAAAGATGTGGAACTCACCCAGAATGAATTCCGACTTGTAGCGCTGCTAGGACAATACGCCGGGTCAGTGCTAACCTACTCGGATATCATCAAGCGGATGTGGGGACCCAACGCAAAGCAGGATAACCAGATACTCCGCGTAAACATGGCGAATATCCGCCGGAAGATAGAAAAAGACCCCGCGCACCCGCGCTACATCTTCACCGAGACCGGCATAGGCTACCGCATGGCGGACAAGTGACCGCCTGAACACATCAGTAAGTTCCTCATGGAACATGATATACAGGGAATGACGTCCTCCCCGCGGGCATACGCCCCGAACCGCCTATCAAGGGCTGATGGCATCTGCAAATACACACAGCCGGGAAATTTCCGGCGCGTTCGTTGTATCTGCGGAACTGTCAGCCCTTTTCGTTTCCGCATCGCACGCCGCCGCGCCCGACAAGGAGGTTTTTATGTTACTCAGTATCGCTCTTATCCTTATCTTCGGGCTGCTGCTCGGGGAACTCGCAGGACTGCTCAGGCTGCCAAAGCTGACCGGAATGATAGCCGCAGGTATCCTGCTCGGCTCCCTGGGCTGGCTCGACCCGTCGCTGCTAGGAATCTCCGCCGACCTGCGGAAAATAGCGCTCATCATAATCCTGACCCGCGCCGGGCTCAACCTAGAAATATCCGACCTGAAAAAATGCGGCAGACCCGCTCTGCTGATGAGCTTTGTTCCGGCGGCGTGCGAGATAGTCGGCGTAACGCTGCTCGCCCAGCTCCTGCTTGGGCTGAACATCGCAGAAGCTGCAACGATGGGGTCAGTCCTCGCAGCAGTATCCCCTGCCGTAATCGTCCCGAAAATGCTGAAACTAATGGAGGAAAAGCGCGGCACCGACAAACAGATACCACAGATGATACTCGCCGGCGCGTCCATGGACGATGTATTCGTTATCGTGATGTTCTCGGTGTTTTCCGGGCTCTGCGCCGGGGGCGATGTTTCCGCGCTGTCAATTATCAACATTCCGGTATCCATACTGCTCGGAGCAGCCGGAGGAGCTGTCTGCGGCGTCCTGCTGGCACTGATGTTCCGGAAATTCCACATGCGCGACAGCGTTAAGGTCATACTGGTGATGAGCATTGCGTTCCTGCTGATGACGCTGGAGGACGTGCTGCCTGATTTTATAGGGTTCTCCGGGCTGGTCGCTGTTATGACTGCTGGTATCGCCATCCGCTGGCGTGAACCGGAACGCGCGGTACGTATCTCCGCGAAGTACTCCAGGCTGTGGACCGCTGCGGAGCTCATGCTGTTCGTGCTGGTGGGCGCGGAGGTGGATCTCGGCTCTGTCGGCGGGATATGGCTGCCTGTGCTGGGAGTTATCCTCGGAGCGCTGGCGTTCCGCTGCGCCGGAGTGTTCCTGTGCCTGCTCAAAACCAGGCTCAACCTGCGGGAGCGTCTGTTCTGCATGCTGGCGTATACGCCGAAAGCGACCGTCCAGGCTGCTATCGGCGGAGTTCCTCTCGCGATGGGGCTTGCCTGCGGCAGCGTGATACTTTCCGGCGCAGTCGTTGCAATACTCGTCACTGCAACTGCGGGAGCGTTCCTGATAGACCTAACGGCTCCGCGCTTGCTGAATAAAGAGGGATAGTAACCTGTGGTGAGAATATGTCTGCTTTGAGGAAAGTAGTCTTCGAAAACTATAATTTATGTTTGTAGGAACGTTGGAGTTTGCATCACTAATTGGGAGAGTCAAGAGGGGGACTAGTCCCCCTCTTGCAGGTCGAGGGCAGCGCCCTCGTCGCCGTAGGCGAAACCTCCGCGCGGAGCGCGGCTACTCTGCGCGCTGGCGCGCAGTAACTCCGTGCGAAGCACGGAATAACGCAAAAAAAGCGCTAAAGGGGCGCGGGGGGAAAACAAGAGTTTTCCCCCGCTGGGCGTAGGACGTGATATCCTCCAAAACAGTCCAGTGGACTGTTTTGGAATAAGTGTTTATCCATAAGGAAAGGCGCTCATGTAATATGC
>CAKSEO010000072.1 GCA_934446565.1 uncultured Oscillospiraceae bacterium
TTCATATTCCTCGCTGCTTAATATTCAAAAAGCCCTCTTTCTTTTTTCTACGAAAGATGGCTTTTTCGACAAGCTGACGGCAGACCTTAACGGTCTGCCGTTTTATATAAGCTGCACTGCGGTCAGTCCATACCGCTCCGCACCCTGTCCAGCATTTGCTTGTATTCGTTGCGAACCTGTTCCGGACTGGTTATCTGAACCGCTCCCCCGAACTGGAACACCCAGGCGAAAAACGGCTCGCTGACAACCACCGGAGCGTGCACCGTAAAGCTCTCGCCGTCCTCGGCAGGTATCAGGCGTACTCCCATTCCGAACCGGTCGAGTACCGCATTCACTAACGTCTTGTCGCAGCGGAGCACTACCTCGGTCTCGTCGCCGCTGAACATCGAAACATGCGTCAGTATGTAATCCTCAAGGTCGAAATCCGGGTCGGGCTTTCTGGCGGGAGCGTCTATTATTTCCACGCCCTCCATGCGGTCAACGCGGAAGTTCGAGTACCTCTCACGGTGGTCGTTCCAGGCAACGAGGTAGTAGTGGTCGTTGTCCCATACCAGAGCGTAGGGAGTGACTACCCGCGCCTTGTCGCGGTACTTCTTGTTCTTACGCATGTCATATTCGAAATAGCGGAAAGATATCTTTTTCTTCGGCGAAGTCGAAATGGCGCGCTGGATAGTATCAACGTTGTAAAGCACTGCCTTGTTGGAATTCTGCCGCGTCCTGCCCGAAACGTAGACAGTGCGCTTGAGCTGACTCGCCTCGTTTTCGCTGCACAGCGCGGAGATCTTCTTCAGAAGCTTCGCGGACTGGCTGTCCGACAACAGCTTTGCTGAGCTTACCGCGTCCGCGAGCAGCTTCAGCTCGGCAATCTCGAAATCCCTGGTCGTCAGCTGATATGACGCTGTTCTGCCGTTAGTGGCGCGGATATCCATGCCGTAGTTCTGGAGTGCTTCGATATCCTCCGCGAAAGCCTTTCGCCCCTCGGAAATGCCCAGGTCAGATAGCAGGTCGGTTATCTGATTTCTTGTAAGTGAGTCGTTCTCGTTGGTGTACCTGAGGAAGATATCCCGCAGATACAGCAGTTTCAGCCGCTGGCTGCCCGTGTCTTTTTCTGCCATGATATACGCTCCTTTGCAAATTTGATTTGTGCCTCATCTGACACTATTATAGCACAACAAAAACAAAAAACTGCGCCAAAACGGACGCAGTTTTTTTGCTTATCAGTCTACGAATTCCACAGTGAACCTGGGGTTCTCAGACGCGGTATCTGTGAGCACTCTGCGGAGCGCAGCGGCTTCCTTTTCGCCGACTGCCTTTTCCAGGCTGGAGTTGTTGGTTATCCTGACATGTGCGTCAAACTTGTTTATCTCGCAAAGGTAGTCGTGCAGGGAATCCAGCGTCTCTCCGTAGCAGTCCGCAAAATCAAATGCGGCGAAGAAACGGTCGTGAATGGTGTACATGCTGTCAACAGTGGCAGCGTCGATTATCAGTGTTTTCATGGTTTATTCCTCTCCGTAAAGTAATGTGAAGTGAGCGTAATGGTCGCCGGTGTAGTAAATAAGCCCGTCCGACGAGAAAATAATGCGCTCTGCGCCGCGGCTGGAAGCCCCAAGCGTATTTACGTCGCATTCGGTGTAGCTGTGCCCCTCCGGAAGAAGCCCCTCGTAATTTCCGAAACGGTCGCCGCCTATGCACTTCCCCGGCGCGTATGGCTCAAGCGAGCCGCCGCCCCATCCAAGCTCGCGCGCCTGCTTCTTTGTGATGAAGTTCTGCGGAAGCTTTCCGAAAGTGTGGATATACAGCGCGACGTCGTCCTTAGTGGTGTAGCTGCCGTTTTCGTCGATGGAGCTTTCAGCGGGGGGCGCATTTGGCTGCTCCACAGTTTCGTCAGACGGCTGCGGGAAGCCGTCCTGCTCGGTTTCGGACACGGAGTGTTCCTCGGAATGATCATCCTGGAAGCCGTCGGATTCGATGGAGCTCAGAACTTCCGCCGTTTTCGGGGAGCTTTCCTCCGCAGTCTGTAGTATCTCATCAACTATCTGCGACAGCTCCGGCAGCACCCCGGAAACCGTATCAGCCGAGCATGCCGTCAGCGACAATGCAGCGAACATCGCCATAACAAGGCACAGTAGCTTTTTCATATATCGTTCCTTTCTTTTGCGCGGTTATGCAAATAATTATAACATATTCTGCGTGGATTGTAAAGCACTTTTTTACCTAAGGCAATACCGCATAATAATTGTCGTGCGATTGCGCAGTCAGATTAGCCGTTAATTGTGCGGTGTTGCCCTAATACGGAGGCCCGAATTAACATATACTGGCTGCGATTCCTGATACTTTCTTGCAAAATACATACAAACATGATATAATTAATAGTTGTTCAAGATTGGAGGCACACTATGGACAAAGTTAACGACAAGGGAATAGTACTGCGGTCGTTCAGGGCTGCTTTCCCGAAAACTATCCCCATCCTTGCGGGATTCCTGTTTCTGGGAATGGCTTACGGAATATATATGAACGTATCAGGGTTCAGCTTTGTTTACCCGATGATAATGGCGGCGGTGATTTTCGGAGGGAGCCTGGAATTTCTTGCGGCGGAGATGCTGCTTTCGCCGTTCGCGCCGCTTCAGGTGCTGATGGTTTCACTGATGATACAGGCGCGCCACCTGTTCTACGGGATCTCCATGCTGGACAAGTTCAAGGGCATGGGCTGGAAGAAATTCTACCTCATCTACGGAATGTGCGACGAAACGTTCAGCATTAACTGCACTGCGGAGGTCCCGGAGGACTGCGACAAGGGGTGGTTCTACTTCTTCGTGACGCTGCTGAATCAGTTCTACTGGGTCGGAGGAGCCACCATCGGCGGGCTGCTGGGGAACCTCATCACGTTCGACACCAAGGGGCTGGATTTCGTCATGACGGCGATGTTCATAGTTATTTTTCTGGAGCAGTGGCTCAAGGAAAAGCGGCATTTCAGCGAGCTGGCGGGACTTGGCGCAAGTATCGTCTGCCTGCTGATATTTGGCAGGGATAACTTCATGATACCGACGATGATCTGCATACTCCTGCTGCTCACCGCATTCAGGAAGCCCATCGAGCGGAAGGCGGGTGACCAGCAGTGACTATAACGGAACAGGTCATCACCATCGCAATGTGCACTCTGGGAACCATGGCTACGCGATTCCTCCCGTTCCTGGTGTTCCGCTCGGAAAAGCCCACACCGAAATACATACAGTACCTTGGAAAGGTGCTCCCGGGCGCTATCTTCGGAATGCTCATCGTCTACTGCCTGCGCAGCGTTTCCGTCACGGAATACAGCTGGGGGCTTCCGGAGCTCATCGCCGGAGCCGCTACCGTAGGGCTGCACCTCTGGAAGCGCAAGATGCTGCTTTCCATCGCGGGCGGTACCGTCATTTACATGCTGCTGGTGCAGTTCGTATTCGTATAAATTACACTCCCTGAATTATATATTATACACAAATAATTCCCGATTGTCAGAATATATCGGATAAACTTCTTGAATTGTAAAGTGATTTGTGATATAATTATCTTACAGCAAATTACATCATCTGACAACTTTTCCGTTACAAAGACAACGGAAACTCTTGGTGTGATATAAAAATCAGGGAGGTTTTTTATGAAATCAATCGGTAAGAGGATACTGGTCAGCAGTATCCTGCTGGTAGCGGTATCGCTGTTCGTGCTGGGCACGTTCGCGTGCGTAATGTCCTACAACAGTACCGTGAGCCTTGTCAACAGCAGCATGACCGCTTCGGCGGGCCTGGCGGCAGACCGCACATACTGGGAGGTGCGGTCCTATTCGAACATCGCCCGTGAGCTTGGCGCTATGCCACAGCTTTCCGACCCGGCGACCACCGACAGCGAGCTTAACGAGATAGTTCAGCAGACTATAGAGCGTCATAAGCTTCAGAGTTGCAATATCATCAAGTCCAACGGCGACTGTCTTGACGGAAACAACTATTCCGACCGTGAGTACTTCCAGAATGCGATGAAGGGCAACGTCACCGTTACCGAGCCGACCGTTTCCAGACTGACCGGCGAGCTGATGGTGATCATAGCTGCGCCTATCTGGAACAATGGCGTGACTGGCGGTGAAGTTGCAGGCTGCGTAATGATCGTGCCCGACCCGGAGTTCCTCAACGACATCGTAAGGTCGATAAAGCTCAGCGACAACTGCGGAGCTTACATCATCGACAAGAACGGCAACACCATCGCCGACGTTGACAGCGAGCTTGTAAAGCGCGGCGAGAACATCGAGGAGCTTGCAGCTGCTGACACTTCCGGTCAGGCAGGCTACCAGACCCTCGCGACCGCGCACGAGAGAATGCGCGCAGGCGAAACCGGCATTGCGGAGTACACCCTCAACGGCGTAAGCAAGTTCCTGGCATATTCGCCCATTCCTGATTCTAACGGCTGGTCACTCGCGATTTACTGCCCCACCGGCGACTTCATGGATTCCACTGTCCGCGCTATCGTTATGACTTGCATACTGCTGGCAGTTGCATGCGCTGTCTCAGTATTCATTTCTATCCGTATCGGCAAGCGGATAGGCGGCTCCGTGAAAGTATGCACCGAGCGTATCGAAAAGCTCGCACAGGGCGACCTCACAAGCCCGGTACCCGAGATCCATTTCCAGGACGAAACCGGAGTGCTTTCCGAGGCTACCAAGACGGTGGTTTCGAACCTCAACAACATCATCAGCGATATCGGGCGCATACTCGAGGCGATGTCCTCGGGCAACCTGAACGTCCATACCGCAGAGAACGAGAAATACTATGTCGGCGACTGCGAGAAGCTGCTGCACTATGTTCGCGATATCAACCACAAGCTTAGCGCGACGATGGCAGAAATAAGCACCGCCTCCGACCAGGTAGCGGCTGGCTCCGACCAGGTTTCTGCGGGAGCACAGGCGCTGTCACAGGGCGCAACCGAGCAGGCTTCCTCTGTTGAGGAGCTTGCGGCTACCATCAGCGTGGTATCCGACATGATACACCAAAACGCAAATGACGCCGACGAGGCAAGCAGCAATACAAGAGAAGCCGGAGAAAAGCTCGGCAGCGCTTCCGAGAAGATGGAAAACCTCATCACCGCAATGGAAGAGATAAAAACCTCCTCCGCCGAGACAAAGAACATCATCAAGACCATCGAAGACATCGCATTCCAGACCAACATACTTGCGCTCAACGCCGCTATCGAGGCTGCACGTGCAGGCGAGGCTGGCAAGGGCTTCGCTGTAGTAGCTGACGAGGTGCGCAACCTTGCCGCGAAGTCAGCCGAAGCTGCACAGAACACTACCAACATGATCGAAAGTACAGTTACCGCTATCGAAAACGGCAGCGCGCTAGTTAACGAAACTGCCGAGATGATGAACGGCGTAGTTGACTCCGCAGCAAGAGTTGCAGAACTGAATAACAAGATATCCACTTCCACAAGGGAAGCAGCAGGCTCCATCAAGCAGATATCCGTCGGAATCGACCAGATATCCAACGTCGTACAGACGAACTCCGCAACAGCGGAGGAATCCGCTGCGGCGTCCGAGGAGCTTTCCGCACAAGCGACTACGATGAAGAACCTCGTAGGCGCGTTCACCCTCCGCGACAGAGACACTATCCAGCTCTGATATAGCAATACAGAAATCCCGCAGCCGTATAAGCTGCGGGATTTCAGCTTGTCGAAAAAGTCCAGCGAAAGCTGGGCTTTTTTACGTAAATATGGTATAATAAAAAAGGGTGATAAAAA
>CAKSEO010000073.1 GCA_934446565.1 uncultured Oscillospiraceae bacterium
TCGATAACGTTCTCAAGCTCCTCGCCGAGGAAGATGGAGATGATTGCAGGAGGTGCCTCGTTAGCGCCAAGTCTGTGATCGTTGCCGGCGGAAGCTACAGCGAGTCTGAGCAGGTCGGAATACTCGTCAACAGCCTTGATGATCGCTACCAGGAATGTCAGGAACTGCGCGTTCTCCATCGGGCTCTTGCCGGGGTCGAGCAGGTTCTGACCGTCGTCGGTGGACAGCGACCAGTTGTCGTGCTTACCGGAACCGTTGATACCAGCGAAAGGCTTCTCGTGCAGCAGGCAAACCAGTCCGTGCTCGAGCGCGATCTTCTTCATCAGCTCCATTGTGAGCTGGTTCTGGTCAGTAGCCAGGTTAGCCGGAGCGAAGATAGGAGCGTTCTCGTGCTGTGCCGGAGCGACCTCGTTGTGCTTGGTCTTGGAGGTGATGCCGAGCTTCCACATGTGCTCGTCAAGGTCCTTCATGTAGCTTGCTACGCGGTCCTTGATGGTTCCGAAATAGTGGTCGTCAAGTTCCTGACCCTTGGGAGCGGGAGCGCCGAACAGCGTTCTTCCGGTGAAGATCAGGTCCTTTCTCTTATCGTAGGTAGCCTTGTTTACCAGGAAGTACTCCTGCTCGGCACCTACTGTTGCAACTACTCTCTTTGTGGTGGTGTTGCCGAAAAGTCTAAGAATTCTCAGTGCTGCGTCGGAAACTACGTCCATGGAGCGGAGCAGCGGAGTTTTCTTGTCCAGTGCCTCGCCGGAGTAGGAATAGAATGCGGTCGGGATATACAGGGAGCCGCCCTTTACGAATGCATAGGAGGTAGGATCCCATGCGGTGTAGCCTCTTGCCTCGAATGTAGCTCTGATACCGCCGGACGGGAAGCTAGACGCGTCAGGCTCGCCCTTGATGAGCTCCTTGCCGGAGAACTCCATGATGACTGTGCCGTCGCCCATCGGGGAGATGAAGCTGTCGTGCTTCTCAGCGGTGATACCGGTCATCGGCTGGAACCAGTGGGTGTAATGTGTTGCGCCCTTTTCAATTGCCCAGTCCTTCATTGCGCTTGCAACTACGTCGGCAATGCTGCTGTCGAGTTCCTTGCCCTCTGCGATGGTCTTTTTCAGAGCCTTGAACACGTTCTTCGGAAGCCTCTGCTTCATCGTTTCCTCATTGAAAACGTCGATACCGAACTGCTCAACTACGTTAAAATGTTCTGCCATGTCCCTTTTCCTCCTTAGAGTTATGTTTAGGTCTTTGAAACAAAAATGGCGCTTCAGACAGGGGCAACGACCCCGTACTCTGAAACGCCTTTGTTTCTTGATTACACTTATATTTTAGCCGAAATATGCGATTTTGTCAATCACATATATGCACAAATAGTTTTATATTCATGCATAGCTTATTAGTGCATATTGCACAATCCGACAGATTTCAGCTGAATTCAAAGTCTTATAGCCTTTCATCAGTCGCCCGGATTTGCAGGATTTCCCGCTTGCATCTATGCATTTCTGCAAGCTACGAAGCTAGAAGTTGCATTTCGCTGATCAGGTTATGTTCTCGAGGGACTTTTCCAGGAACGATACGGTCTTTTCGCTCTTGGGGCTGCCGAATACCTCCTCCGGAGTGCCGTACTCCTCGATAACGCCGTCAGCCATGAATATCACCTTATCGGCGGCGCTCCTTGCGAAGCCCATTTCGTGAGTTACCAGTATCATCGTGCGTCCCGCGTCCTTCAGCTCGCGGATAACGCGCAGCACCTCGCCGGTCAGCTCCGGGTCGAGCGCCGACGTAGGCTCGTCGAAGCACAGTATGACGGGCTCCATCGCAAGCGCCCTCGCGATCGCAACTCGCTGCTGCTGACCGCCGGAAAGCTCGCAGGGGTAATTCATCAGCTTCTCGGACAGCCCCACGGACGCCAGTATCGTCCGGGCATTATCCTCTATTTCGCTCTTTATGCGCGCCTTGTCCGCGCGGGACAGCTTTTCCGTACTCTGGTTTATCCGCATGAGCTCCGGAGCAAGGCAAACGTTGCGCAGCACGGTGTACTGCGGGAACAGGTTGAACGACTGGAACACCAGTCCGAAATTCAGCCGCTTTTCGCGTATCTCCCGGTCGGTGTACTTCCCCTCCGCGTTGTATATCTCCTCGCCGTTCAGGACGATACGTCCGGAATCCGGGCTCTCCAGGAAGTTCAGGCAGCGCAGCAGCGTAGTCTTTCCGCTGCCGGAGGAGCCGATTATCGCCAGCACCTCGCCCTTTTCCATCGTGAAATCTATACCCTTGAGCACCTCGGTCCTGCCGAAGCGCTTGAATATGCCGTTGACCTCTAATAATGCCATTTTCGCACCTCCCGATCAGCCCTGGTAGTAGTTCAGCTTCTTCTCGGCGTAGTTCAGCAGCAGCGTCACGATGCCGGTAAACAGCAGGTAGAACGCGCCGACGTAGAACAGCGGCCAGATGAGGGACTTCAGGGAAACGATGGTCTCAGCAGCCTTGACGAGCTCCACGACCGCGATAACGCGCGCAAGGGAGGTATCCTTGACGAGCGTGATTATCTCGTTGCCCATCGGGGGAACTATGCGCTTGATGACCTGGAACAGCACTACCTTGAAGAATATCTGCGCCTTAGTCATGCCGAGCACCTGCCCCGCCTCGTACTGCCCCTTGGGAATGCTCTCGATACCGCCGCGGTAGATCTCCGAGAAATAGCAGGCGTAGTTGATGATGAACGCCAGTATGACCGCCATGAGTCTGTCGAACCTTAGCGACAGCCCCATCAGTCCCGGTCCGTAGAACACCAGGATTATCTGGAGCATAAGCGGAGTTCCGCGGATTATCCAGACGAAAATCTTGAAAATCCACTTCACCGGAGGTATCTTCGACATTGAGCCAAGAGTGATCAGCAGTCCAAGCGGGATAGCGCCCACCAGCGTCACGCCGAAAATAAGCAGCGTGGTGAGGAATCCGTTCGCAAGCTGCGCGGTAACTTCAAGAAATGACATTTTTTGACCTCGTTCTCTTAATAAAAAGCAAGGTGGGGCTTAGCGTCCCACCCCGCATATTTGCTCGGATTATCAGTTATCGAAAGCGTAAACGTCAGCCAGGCCGTACTTCTCGGCAAGCGCCTTGAGAGTGCCGTCGGCAACCAGCTCGTCGATCGCGCCGTTTACCTTGTCGATGGTCTCGGTGTCGCCCTTTCTCATGCCGATAGCGTACTCCTCGGGAGCAAGCTCAACGCCCTCGACGATCATCAGGTCGTCGTAGTCGGTGCCTTCGCCGATGGAAGCCTTAGCCATTACATAGTCAAGAACGCCCAGCTCAACTGTGCCAGCCTTGACCTCGAGCAGAACGTCCTTCTGCGCGGAAGCGCCAACGAACTCGTTCTGGGAAAGAACAGAGCTTGTCTCGATAGCGGTCTGACCTGCGGAACCGCTCTCTGCTGCGCAGGAAGCGCCAGCCATGGAAGCCTCGTCGGTGTACTTATCCTTGTTGTCAGCCTTGATAACTACGACCTGCTTGTTTCTTACATAGGACTTGGAGAAGCCCATGTTCTCCTTGCGCTCCTCGGTAACGGTCAGACCGTTCCAGATAGCGTCGATGGTCTTTGCGTTCAGCTCGATCTCCTTCTTGTCCCACTCGATCTCCTGGAACTTGGCCTCAACGCCGAGCTTCTCGCAGACTGCCTTTGTGAACTCGGTCTCAAAGCCGGTCAGCTCGCCGTTCTCATCGTAGTAGTTCATCGGTTCGAACAGGGTGATGCCTGCAACGAAGTTGCCCTTGTCAGCAATGTACTGCCAGTCGCCGCCCTCGGAAGCTGTGCTGTCTGCGTTATCTGCCGCAGAGCTGTCAGCGTTGGAGCTGTCCGCATTGTCAGCCGCGGAGCTGGAATTGCCGCTGGAAGCGCAGGAGCAAAGTCCTACTGTCATAATTCCTGCAAGGAGCAGGGCTGCTATTCTCTTGATCTTCATAGTTGTGTTCCTTCCCATATGTAAATATCTGTAATGAATGCACCGCTGCGCGGTACTTTAATATGATAGCACATTCAAGCGGTTTTGTCAACCGTCCTGCGAGAAAATAATCCGCGTATACCGCCAGATTATTTGTGATTTTGTACAATCCTTGCTTATGTATCGTGGTTTGCGCTGAAAATATCCGCGACCTCATTGATGGTGATGTACGCGTAAGGGTCCACATCGTGGACTATCCCGCGCATTTTCCCTATCTGGAAACGGTTCACGACGAAGTACAGCACAGTCCTCGGAGTGCCGGAGTAGCCGCCCTTTGCAGGTATCTCCGTGATACCGCAGCCGAAAGCGTCTCCCAGCGCCTTTCCGACTTCGTCAGGGAGCGTCGTGACGATGAGCGCGGCTTTCGAACGGCTGATGCCCTCGACGATGAAGTCGAGCGTTTTCAGCGCCGCGAAGTACGCGATGATGGAATACAGCGGCAATACCCAGCTTTCGAAGATGAAACCGCAGGCAATGTAAAGTATGACGTTGTAGATCATCACGAACGTGCCGACCGTCATTCCGAGCTTTTTCGAGAAAATGACCGCAAGCACCTCGATACCGTCCATAGCGCCGCCGAAGCGCACCGCAAGACCGCTTCCCACGCCGGAGATAACGCCGCCGAACAGCGAACACAGCACCAGGTCGTTTTCGGCAAGCGGCGAGGCGAGCGAAACGTCTATCGGCAGCACATCAGTGATGAGCCACGAAAAGAACGAGTAGCACGCCACTGAATAGCAGGCGTATATCGTGAACGCCAGCCCCTGCCGTTTTAGCCCGTACAGGAACAGCGGGAGGTTCAGCACCAGCAGGAATATCGAAAGCGTGAGGTAATCCGGCGTGAGGTACCCAAGCAGCATGGAAGTGCCGGAAATACCGCTGTCATACAGATTCACCGGCATGAGAAATACCGTGATGCCGAACGCGTTGATGAATCCCGCGATGGTCAGCATGATAAAGTTCTTGTAGTTTAGCTTTTTCAGTTCGTTTTTCATGTTGTCCTTGTATGATATAGTTAAGCCCCATATCATATCCTTTCATAAGATTTACGCTCATCTCCGAAGCAAGGGAAAATTTGAACAGTGGAGCGAGCGTAGCGAGAGGAACTGTTCAAATTTTCGGCGAACCGCGCCGAAATGTTATATAATAAGCTTGAACACCGTGGACTTTTTATTTTGTCCTGCCGCATGACGGTTTTTAGGAGTTTATTGCCACGATTTTATTCAAGATGTTTATAGCTGGATAAAGCCCGTTCAGGTGACTTTTCATTTCACGCAAGGATACGCGGATAAAATCAGGTGGACAAGCGGTGCTACTTTTTTCGAGGTGATCACTATGATTTTTGTTGGAATTGATGTTGCTAAAGACACGCATTATGCTGCCGTTTCGG
>CAKSEO010000074.1 GCA_934446565.1 uncultured Oscillospiraceae bacterium
ATGTCTAAACGTCAGGAATTTGATAAAGACTGTGGGGGAAAACTCTTGTTTTCCCCCACACCCCTTTAGCGCCTTTGGGTCGTTTAGCTGCGCGCCAGCGCGCAGAGTAGCCGTGCTTCGCACGGAGTAACCGCACTTCGTGCGGAGGTTTCGCCGCATTCGCGGCGACGAGGGCTCTGCCCTCGACCTGCAAGGGGGGCGCGCCCCCCTTGACTCCCGGTTGGGGCGCCTACTAATTTATCACTGCCATCCTAAATTATAGCTTAACCATATATCCTAGCCAACATCCCCCTCTGCTCAACCCAATACTCCGCACTATAGAAAAAAAGCATACAGCGCTATTCAATATAAGCAATTGCTATTCAACAAAAATCGTGCTATACTGTTACAAGGCGGAAACTACCGCTTTACAAAACAGAAAAAACGGAGTATAATTATGAGCAGAGTAATACAGCCGGAGCTTATAACCTGCATGCTAGGCGCAGGAATCACCATCCAGGAAATAGACCAGGCTCTGAGATCCTGTGACTGCGCAATATTCAAGCTACTGGAGCGTCGCCGCAGGCAGCTCCTAGACGAGATTCACGACAGAGAAAGCCTTATCGCACAGATAGATTATATAGAATATCAGCTGAAAAAGGACGCGTGTCCTTGTAAGGAGAACAAAGATGGAGAATAAAAAAGAACTGCACCAGCAGGTGTTGACAGGAGAACGCTCACTTTTCCAGGGTCACGACCTTGATATTTACGACACTATTTTCGGCGACGGCGAGTCCCCTCTCAAGGAGAGCCGCAATATCGCACTCTACAACAGCATTTTCCGCTGGAAATACCCTCTGTGGTACAGCCGGGACATCCAACTCCGAGACTGCGTGCTCGCCGATACAGCGCGCGCCGGGATCTGGTACACCGACAGGCTGTCGGCAGTCAACACGTCCATAGAGGCGCCTAAAACTTTCCGCCGCTGCCGGGAGCTTTCCCTTGAGAACGTCACCATGCCTAACGCCGCAGAAACGCTCTGGAGCTGCGACGGCGTAACGCTTTCCGGAGTACGCGCCAAGGGAGACTACTTCGCGATGAACAGCCGAAACATGGAAATAGACGGGCTGGAGCTTTTCGGGAACTACCCGTTCGACGGCGCGGAGAATATCACTGTCCGCAACTCCCGTATGCTTAGCAAGGACGCGTTCTGGAATACTGACAACGTTACCGTTTATGATTCGTTCATCAGCGGAGAATACCTCGGCTGGAATTCCCGTGGACTTACGCTGGTAAATTGCACCATCGAGAGCCTGCAGGGGCTTTGCTATGCGGAAAACCTTACACTGAAAGACTGCCGCCTGCTCAATACGACGCTGGCGTTCGAGTATTCCACGGTTGATGCGAATATAACAGGCAGGGTGGACAGCGTGAAAAATCCATCCGGCGGGAGCATTACTGCGGACAGCATCGGCGAGCTTATCCTGGAGGAGGACAAGGTGGACGTCAGCAGGACTAAAATTGTAAATCGCAGTGGAGGTTTCGTCTGCGCAAGCGGTGTAACGTTTAAGGAGATAGTATGAAGTACGATTTTGATACGCCGGTCGAGCGCCGGGGAACACATTCATTGAAATGGGACGTTGCGGAAAACGAGCTGCCATTGTGGGTCGCGGATATGGATTTCCGCACCGCTCCTGAGATAATCAGCGCGCTGTCAGAGCGTGCACAGCATGGCGTTTTCGGCTACACTGACGTTCCGGATGAGTGGTATAACGCCTACATCGGCTGGTGGAGGGAGCGCCACGGCTTTGAGATAAAGCGGGAGTGGCTGATGTTCTGCACCGGCGTTGTTCCGGCTATTTCGAGCATCGTGCGCAAGCTCACGACTGTCGGCGAGAACGTTCTCGTCCAGACACCGGTGTACAATATCTTCTTCAATTCCATCGTAAACAATGGAAGGAACGTTCTGGAAAGCCCGCTACTCTACGAGAATGGTGCTTACCGCGTAGATTTTGCCGACCTCGAGAAGAAGCTCTCCGACCCGCAGACCTCTCTCATGCTGCTCTGCGATCCGCAGAACCCCGGCGGCGTCCTCTGGGACCGCGATACCCTCGCTCGGATAGGCAGGCTCTGCCGGAAATACCACGTCATTGTTGTTTCAGACGAGATCCACTGCGACCTCACAGAACCAGGAGCGGAGTACGTTCCGTTTGCCTCGGTGTCTGACGACTGCCGGATGAACAGCGTGACCTGCATTGCGCCTACAAAGGCGTTCAATATTGCGGGGCTCCAGACTGCCGCAGTCTACGCTGCGGACGAAACTATCCGGCACAGAGTGTGGCGCGGGCTCAATACGGATGAGTGCGCCGAGCCTAATGTGTTTGCTGTCACCGCCGCCGTTGCTGCGTTCACGCAGGGCGGGGAGTGGCTTGACCAGCTTCGCCGCTACATTGCTGAGAATCGCCGTATTGCCGCTGAGTTCCTCGCGGAAAAGCTTCCGCAGGTGCGGATAGTGGATTCCGCAGCGACATATCTTTTCTGGCTTGACTGCTCGGAATTTACTGACGATTCGGATAGGCTTGCGGAATTTATCAGGCAGAAAACCGGGCTGTACCTCTCAGCCGGGGAACACTACCGCGGTAACGGCAGGTATTTCCTGCGGCTCAATGCAGCATGCCCGCATTCCGTTCTGAAAGACGGGCTGGAACGGCTGCGGCAGGGCGTTTTCGCCTATATGCTGGGCGAGCGCTGAATATACGGAAAATAAAAAACGCTGCGGCGCAGGAGATCTCTTCCTGCGCCGCGTTTTCGCATAATTTGATTTATCCGCGCCAGGTCTCCCCGACGGCTGTAAGCATATCGTTTTTGTCGTTTTCACCATATATGGAGAGCGACACGCCGGGAATCGGCGTGTACAAGACGGCGTAGTCTTCAAAGCAGAGAGGACGCTCTTTCAGCGGCTGGACTGAAACGCTGCTGAACACCCGCGCAGGAGAACATACTCCAAGTTTGCCGGGGTGCTCCCACCAGTAGAGCCGACGGACTTCCATAGAACCCGCAGGGCGCGAGGTTGAGCAATCAAAGTCCGGGAATCGAAGCAGAGCTTTCCGGAGCAATTCGCAATCGGTCAGAGTGAAGCCGTTCTTTTCGGCAATACCCGGTATAACTGAGCCGCGGAGGATGTACAGTCCATGTTCGACTGTGCTTTTAAATCCCATCGCAGCGCGTTCGCTCGCCGGCAGGCAGCAGGTTATCCCGGTGGAAACTAATCTGACCGGGCAGACGCTCACCGCCGGCTGTAATGACACTGCGCCACGTACACCGGGAGCGTGCATCTTCCTGACGGAAAACAGCTGCCCGAAAGCGCGTACGTCGTACCATTTCCGGCAGGCCTCTGCAGGTATATCTCCGTCAGGGCAGGAAGCCAGCGTGGAAAGTCTCCATGCAAGGTCGTCACCACTGGATTCCGGCGGTGAGATCAGTATAGGCTGCCCCATTTCCGCGAGCGCATTCCGGAGCTTCCTTCGGATACAGACGGCAGAGATAACGCCGCGTCCCAGGCTGTCTGTCCGGGGCAGTCCTTTCTTCATCGGGTCTCCGTTGGGGTTTGCGGAATCAACTGTGATGAGCGCCTGGAAATCTATGCGGTGGTTCAAAAGCTGCGGCATGATGGTCGCCCTTTCTGTCGAGTATTGACGGGGGACAGGTCTATGAGCCCGTTGTCCATCGAAAGGTCGGAGTACAGCGGTATTCCTGCGGCGTGGTCAAAGCTGTGGAACAGACTGCCAAGATCTGTTGATCCGGTATTATCGTAGTCACCGGCGCCGCTGCCGAAGTGTATCGAACGCACCGTCCCTGGGCAGTCCGCCGAACCCAGGTAGATTGCCCTGCGTCCTCCGCGGGAAAGGCTTCGCAGCGCTATCCGGAAGTGTTTGTTCTCATCGCGGTCATGCTCCAGGTCGGGGCGCTGCTCGTTCCAGATGAAGTGCGCACGGAGCTGATATTTCACACTGCGGAGATATTGAACGCTGGCATTCTGGACGCGTTTGCTGTTAGTGGACTCTGAAAACGTAGAAATACGCATTCCCTCGCCGTGCCAGGAAATGTGTTCCATAACTCGCAGATTGTCCGGGACCCATGTAAAGACCGGGTTCCAGTAAATGGAGCCCAGAATGCCTTTCAGGGATTCATAGCTTGGTACGGGTAGCGATTCAGAACTCGTCGGGTCGCGGAACAGGGCGCGCTCGCCGCTTATTTCCAGCTCGATGGTATTTGAGAATTTCACATTATCTCCCCCTGGAACAATTATATCGGGAAATTATGTATTTTTCAATGTTCAAGTTTGACGAAAATGTTAAGACGCCAATTTGTACATGGACTCGGATTGGGGTATTTTCGTTTGGGGTTTTGTGTAAGATGAACAAAATTCATCTGTTGAAACTGCTGAAAACGTAAAATGAATCGTGTTGAATGTTTAAAATATGCACAAATAATCTTGATATTTTCGCAGGAATTTTGGATTATATCGTTTGAGGTCCAGGAGGGAATTGATTGTTTTAGCCGACATGAACGGGTGAGATGGTTCAGTCTGTTGAAAAAACTATAATTTAGACGGGTAGAATTCGTCTTACTGCTACCCCCAATTGGGAGTCAAGGGGGGCGCGCCCCCCTTGCAGGTCGAGGGCAGAGCCCTCGTCGCCGTAGGCGAAACCTCCGCGCGTAAGCGCGGTTACTCTGCACGAAGCGCGGCTACTCTGCGCGCTGGCGCGCAGCTAAACGACCAAAAGGCGCTAAAGGGGTGTGGGGGAAAACAAGAGTT
>CAKSEO010000075.1 GCA_934446565.1 uncultured Oscillospiraceae bacterium
TATATCATAAAGAGCATTTACACGGCGCTTGAAAACATGGGATTTACCGGCGGCGAGATTCTCGACCCGGCAATGGGAACGGGTAATTTCTTCGGAAACCTCCCGGCGGAAATGGCGGAGAACAGCCGTTTATATGGCGTTGAAGTCGACAGCCTGACCGCCCGTATCGCAAAGGAACTCTACCCCGAAGCGAAAATACAGAACCGTGGATTTGAGCGTACTAAGTTCGAAAACGGCACATTTGATGTGATTATCGGAAACGTGCCATTCGGGGATTTCAAGCCCTACGACCCGGAATATGACGAATATCTTATCCACGATTACTTCTTCGCGAAATCCATCGACAAGCTGAAGCCCGGCGGAATCATGGCGCTTATCACCTCCGCCGGAACAATGGATAAGTACGATGATTCGTTCCGCCGTGAGCTGTCCGGAAAAGCGGATTTTCTCGGCGGCGTAAGACTCCCGGAGGACGCATTCCGCACAGCCGGAACACAGACAGTCACGGATATTCTTTTCTTTCAGAAACTCAAATTTGAGCATGAAAATGACCGAGATCCGGATTGGGTGCGCTCTGAGCGAGTTTACGGCGAAGCAAGCATATTTCAGGAAAACAGGTACTTCCGGCAGAACCCCGAAATGGTCCTCGGAACTCCGGAAATCGTGTCCGGAAGATTCGGAAATACGCGCACGATAAAGTCAAACGGCAACACCGCTGAACGGCTTTCCGAAACCATTGGCAGACTTGACGGAAATTTCTCCGCCGAGCCGACCATAGACGATGAATTACCGAAAGAAGAATACGGAGATATCCCGGACGGCGTGACTCCGTACACATATTACGTCAGCGGAGGTTCGCTGTACTATGCGGAAAACCGCAGTGCAGTGCCGTTTACGGGCAGTTCGGAGCCGCGCATAAAAGCCATGTGCGGCATACTCGACCGGCTGAACGAAGTGACCGCCGCGCAGAAGAAAGGGTGTTCCGACGATGAGCTGAAAGCGCTCCAAAGCCGCTTAAATAACGCATACGACGGCTTTGTAAAGAAATACGGACACCTCAACAGCCGCACAAATATCAGCGCATTTGCAGACGATATCCGCGCGCCGCGGCTGACCTCGATTGAAAATGTCGAGGAACTCCCGGACGGGAAACAGCGGTTTTCCAAAGCGGATATCTTCACTCAGCGGACGATAAACGTTGACCGCGTTCCGGCGCACGTTGACACCGCCCTTGAAGCGCTTCACCTCTCGATAAACCTAAAGCAGACAGTTGATCTGGAGTACATTTCTCAGCTCTGCGGAAAGGACAAGGACGCGGTAATTTCGGAGCTTGGCGAGCATATTTACTGCAATCCGGCGAAGAACACCGGCGGCAGATATTCCGGCTGGGAAACCGCAGAGGAATACCTCTCCGGACACGTCCGCACTAAGCTGGCTCTGGCTCAGGAAGCCGCCAAAACCGACCCGGAATATGAGCGCAACGTAACCGCATTGCTGGATAATCAGCCGCCGAGAATAGGGATCGAAGATATCGGTTTCCGCGTGGGAACCATCTACATTGAGCCGGAAATGTTTCAGGACTTCGTTTACGAAACGTTCCAGACGCCGGAATGGCAGAGGCACCGTCCGAATATGCGCGGCTATTCAAAGGAGATAACCGTTAATTATTCGCCGGAGATGAACCAGTGGAAAGTGACCAATTCAAGCGGAATGTCGGATGTGCTTTCTACTGAAACCTACGGCACAAAACGGCTCAACGCCTACGAGCTGACGGAGCTTCTTCTGAACCAGAAACGCGCAGTCGTGAACGATTACCGGGAGCTTCCGGACGGCAGAACGGAAAGGGTATTCAACGCAAAGGAAACCATTCTTGCGCGTGAATGTCAGGACAAAATTGAGCAGGCGTTCCACGACTGGGTAATGGCGGATAAAGACCGCATACAGATTATCGAGGACCGCTTCAATGCGCTGTTCAACAACATCAAGCCGAGGACTTACAACGGCGATTATATCACGATACCTGGCATGAATCCGAACCTTACCCTGCGTCCTCACCAGAAAAACGTTATCGCGCGAATTGCCGCCACCGGAACCTGCATGATGGCGCATGAAGTCGGCGCAGGAAAGACGGCGGCGATGGGCGCGGCGGGAATGTACCTCAAATCCATAGGAGCCTGCACCAAGCCGATGTACGTCGTGCCGAATGCAGTCGTGGCGCAGTTCGGCGAGGAATTACAGCGGTTCTTCCCGGAAGCAAAAATACTTGTAGCCACGTCGAAAGATATGGAAAAATCACAGCGGCGGCGTTTCCTTTCAAAGATATCCGTCGGGAATTTCGACGCGATAGTAATTCCGCAGTCGCAGTTTGAAAAAATGCCGCTGTCCCTTGAACGTCAGGAGGCGATGTATGATGAGAAGCTGACCGAAATCTCCAATGCGATACAGGCGGCTAAAGCTGATAAGGGCGAGCGTTTCACGGTCAAGGCTCTGGAGCGCCAGCGCAAGCAGATCGAGAAGAAAATCGAGAAAATGCGCGCCTCATTTAAGAAAGACGATTTCATCACATTCGAGGAACTCGGGTGTGATTTTCTTTTTGTGGACGAAGCGCATAATTACAAGAATCTCGCCGTTTTCTCCAAGATGAACAACGTAGCCGGCGTGAACGCGAATGCGAACTCACAGAAAGCGTTCGATATGGAAATGAAGTGCCGCTATTTGCAGGAGCTTCATAACGGCGGCGGCGTGGTTTTCGCCACTGGAACGCCGATCAGCAATTCCATAACCGAACTGTTTGTGTGGCAGTACCTCCTCCAGAAGCAGACGCTGGACGATATGAATATCGGATACTTTGATAACTGGGCTTCCGTTTTCGGCGTGATTACCCAGTCTATCGAGGTCAAGCCCAGCGGTGACGGATTCCGTCCGCGGACGAGATTTTCTAATTTCGTCAATCTTAATGAGCTTTGCAATCTGTTCGGCGAGGTGTTCGACATTGCAAAAACGGCTGATATGAACCTCAAACTGCCGGCGATCCAGAACGGAAAGCCGGAGATGATAATCTGCGAAAAGTCCCCCGAGCAGGAATTGCAGACCGATGCTGGAATCGAGCGCGCACGGAGAATCGAAGCGAAAATGGTACAGCCGGACGAGGATAATATGCTCGCCGTCTGCACCTACATGACCAAAGTCGCGCTGGACGCCCGCATTATCGACCCGGAAGCCGAGGAATATGACGGCGGAAAGGTTGCTCTCTGTGCCGATAAGATAATCGAGATAAACAAGGCAAATTCCGGCACGGCGCAGGCGGTTTTCTGCGACACGAATACGCCAAAAAAAGACGCATTCTCGGTATATCAGGCGCTTCGGGACAGGCTGGTGAGGTCAGGCGAATTCACCGAAAATGAAATAGCTTTCGTGCATGATGCCGCGAATGACAAACAGCGCCTTGCCATGTTCGAAAAGGTGAATAATGCCGAAATAAAAATCATCATCGGTTCGACCGGAAAGCTCGGAACCGGCGTGAATATCCAGCGGAAGCTGTCTGCCCTGCACCATCTTGACGCACCATACCGTCCCTCTGACATCGAACAGCGCAACGGCCGCGGAATACGCCAGGGCAACGAAAATTCCGAGGTCTACATTGGGTACTACTCCACAAAAGGCACATTTGACAATTATCGCTGGCAGATCCTTGAGAAGAAACAGCAGATAATCTCGCAGATAATGTCCGGAAAGCCAGCCGCGCGAACCTGCGAGGATATTGACGATACCGCGCTGACGTTCGCCGAGATGAAAGCCGCAACGACTGGAAATCCCCTGATAGCCGAGAAAATGACGGTGGACAACGAGGTGAATCGTCTGAAATTATTGCAGGCGAATTATTATCAGCAGCAGCGCTCTTTTGAATACGATATCAGCAGGCGATATCCGGATTTGATTTCCCGAAAAGAAAAAATGATCGAGTGGACGAAAAAGGATATCGAGCTGATTTCCGCAGCGCCGCCGATAACGGAAGATAACTTCCGCATGACGCTTGGCGGCAGGACTTATGTTGAGCGCTCCAAAGCCGGCGACGAGCTGGCGGCGCTGGTTACAAAATACATGATGTCCGACGATTATCAGGAGTACAAATCGAGGGCAGTCGGCGAGCTGAACGATTTCAAAATCGTGCTGATGCACCAGGGCGCTCTGGTGTCGCTGTCGCTGAAGGCGAACGGGCATTATACCTGCGATTACTCGATGAGCGGGCTTGGCGGTGTGACCAGGCTGTGCAATCTGTATGAGCGCATTCCGGAGCAGATCCACGGACTTAATGCTGAGCTGGAGCAGGCAAAAAAGCAGCTTTCAAACGCAAAGGAGCAGTACGGCAAGCCGTTCCAGTATGAGGAACAGCTTCGCGCCGGTCTGGAACGTCAGGCTCAGATAAACGCCGAACTGGAGGTTGCCGACAAACCGCATGATGAAGCGGTCATGAGCGATTATTCCGACGACGAAAACGAAGAAATGGAGATGTAATTATGAGCATTGAATTCCGCATAAATCAGTACGATGAGGAACGCTGTTATTCCAACGACGTTATTGACTTGAAGTCATTCCTCACCGCCTTGTATTCCGACGAACACCCCTACGGCGCACTCATGAATCTTGACGGAAACAAACGGATCGAACTTGCCGACTATGCTTACGATGAGCAG
>CAKSEO010000076.1 GCA_934446565.1 uncultured Oscillospiraceae bacterium
TTCATATTCCTCACTGCTTAATATTCAAAAAGCCCTCTTTCTTTTTTCTACGAAAGATGGCTTTTTCGACAAGCTGTAGCATATCCTTGCGGATATGCTATAAATCCTTAGTAGTAAAACTACGGATTTTTACTACTATCTGACTACTACACACGTCCGCGATTTGCCGTATTTCTGTGAAATCAACCGCAAATCCGTAAAATATGACAGTACGCAAATTGCGGCAAAATAACACCAAACAAAGCCTTCTGAAAGGAATTTACCCGATGTATAAAGTATTATTCGTCTGCCACGGCAATATCTGCCGCTCACCTATGGCGGAATTTATATTTCTCGACATGCTGAAAAAACGCGGAATAACTGACATAACAGCCGCGTCGGCAGCGACATCGACAGAGGAGATCGGCAATCCGGTACACTACGGCACCGCCGCTATACTCCGCAGACTCGGCATAGACTTCTCCGCAAAACGCGCACGTCAGATGACCCGCGCCGACGCCGAGGAATACGATCTCCTGATTGGTATGGACAGCGCAAATATCCGCAATATGACCCGTATAGCCGGAGATAAGTATTCCGGAAAGATACACCGCCTGCTGGATTTCACGGACCGTTCATCAAAGCATGCCGGCCTTGATATCGCCGACCCATGGTACACCGGAGAGTTCGAAACTACCTACCGTGATGTATGCGAAGGCTGCGATGCACTTATACGCTGGCTGCGGCAGGAATGCAAAAACAATTGATATAGTTTTTGAGCAAAAATCTGTTAAAGTGGTTGAATTAGTACAAAAACTGTGTTATAATAAACGCATGATAGCGCTTCCGATAAACTGCAATGTTCCGGATGATGTTTTTGCACTTTAAAATCAGTTTATTCAGGGAAGAATGGTCAAATAAAGACAAGGAGCTTTAAATGGCTTATACAAATGAAAATCAGCAGCTTATGAAAAAGCTGTCAGCAGAGATATCAAAAGTCATAAAAGGAAAGGACGAAGCTGTTCAGCTCATTCTGACAGCACTGCTCGCACAGGGTCACGTCCTTATCGAGGACGTACCCGGCGTAGGAAAGACTACCCTTGCGATGGCGCTGGGAAAAGCGACCGGACTCTCATTCCGCAGAGCTCAGTTCACCCCGGACGTAATGGCGTCGGATATCACCGGATTCACCATGTTCAACCGGGAAGAGAACCGATTTGAATACCGCGCCGGGCTTGTAATGACGAACATACTGCTTGCCGACGAGATAAACCGTACATCTCCGAAAACGCAGTCCGCGCTGCTGGAGGCAATGGAGGAAAAGCGCGTCACCGTTGACGGTGTAGTTCATGAACTGCCGAATCCATTCATCGTTATCGCAACGCAGAATTCCCAGGGCTATGTCGGAACATTCCCGCTTCCGGAAGCACAGCTCGACAGATTTATGATAAAAATCAGCATGGGATACCCCTCTGTTGAGGAAGAAACCGGTATACTGCTGGATCGTCTTGGCGAAAATCCGGTCAACGAAATACAGCCGGTGATGACCGCGGAGCAACTCGCACAGTGCATTTATGAGGTTCAGCAGGTGAACTTCGCAGAGAGCCTTTGCCGCTATGTTGCAGAGCTTTCCGCCGCCACCAGGAATCACGGCGGAGTAGAACTCGGCGTAAGCCCCAGAGCCTCCCTCGCGATAATGCAGGCAAGCCGCGCGTTTGCTTACCTCGATGGCAGAGACTATGTCGTGCCGGAGGATATCGTAAGGCTCATGATACCGGTTTTCAGCCACAGGATAGTCCTGCGTCAGGAAATGAAAATGCGCCGTATGAATGTCACAACAGTCCTCCAGGACGCTGTATCCGCCGTCACCCCGCCGGTAAGGCGCGGGCTTTGACGCACAGGGGGAAACATGCGTAGAAACAGGGTACTGTATATCATAATGGCGCTGGCGTTCCTTGTGTTTTCGATAACATATCAGAGCCGTATCTCAGCGGTGATGCTCATCGCGGCGGCGGTGTATCCGATTATCGCAGCGCTGACCGCGCTCTTAGCAAGCCGTACCGCCGAGGCAGGATTCATCGAACGGCGCGAGGTGCATCCTAAGGAAACCGACATCGAAATATGGCTGTACGTACGCAGCCGGTCTATAATTCCGCTTGCGCCCGTAGAGCTCCAGTGTAATCTCCCGGATCGTGACACCGGATTATTCTGTGCCAAACGCGTCTATGCCGCAGTTCCGCCATTCGGTAAATGCCGCATATCCGTATCCGGAATGCACCGCTACCGTGGCTCCTATATCGCAGAAATAAGCCGCATTTCGGTTTTCGACCCGCTCCGGATAATCTGCATTTCAAGAAAGATATCCAGCGAGGAGACCCTGATATTTCTGCCGCGCAGGCTTGATATCGGAGAACTTCCTGCGGAGTCTCACAGCGAAAACAGCTCCAATCCTGCCCCGCTGCTACAGGGCGAGCGGGAGGATTTCTCACACGTCCGGGAATATCGCCCGGGCGATATAATGCAGCTGGTACACTGGAAACTTACTGCCAAGCTCGACGACCTTATGATAAAGCAGTACGATGAAGCGACCGATTGCAAAACTGCTGTGATATGCGATTACAGCTTTGACGGCGCCACCCCGGGAGCAGTCATGAAGCAGGCTGACGCCATTATCGAAGCCGCACTGGCGCTTGCCCAGGCGGCGGTCAGATCCGGCGACGGCGCGCTTGTGGATTTCGGAGCATACCAACCGGAATTTCGCCATGTTATTCGCGACATGAGCGACTTTGAGAGCTTCTATGATATGATGTCGGTACTTCCGGCGAAGCTGGAAGTCATGGATATCAACGATACGCTCCGTGCGGCATGCCACAGCGGAACGGCGGCAGTGCTGTTCATCACCTGCCGTCTGACCGAGGACACTATACTCGCCGCGCAGACCGCCGCCGAGAACTTCCATGGAGAGGTTGCGCTGATTTGGCTGAGCCTTGGAACACGCTCCGAGCTTGAGTCCCAGGCGGAGGGGAAACGGTTTCTGTTTATCCCGATACGCGGAGAAATAAGCGAATTAAATCCAGAAGCATAAACAGCAAATACACTTATTGCCCTGCCTTTTCAGACAGGGCAATAAGTATGTCTGAAAAACATAAAAGGGGCTGTTTTCGCAGCCCCTTACAGACCGTCGAAAAAGTCACTAAAGTGACTTTTCCGCCGAACATCCGCCCTGCGCGCACGGTTTGTCGGCGTTGCC
>CAKSEO010000077.1 GCA_934446565.1 uncultured Oscillospiraceae bacterium
TCATATTCCTCACTGCTTAATATTCAAAAAGCCCTCTTTCTTTTTTCTACGAAAGATGGCTTTTTCGACAAGCTGATGCGGCGTATAATGCGCCGCATTTCAGTTTGTCGAAAAAATCGAATTTGCCCTCGAACGATGCACGACTGGACTCTTGACGAAGCATCCACCGCCGATGTGGTGAAACACACCCTTGACCTCGGAATAAACTTTTTCGACACCGCAAACGGTTACTCCGCCGGCACAAGCAAGGAATATCTCGGCAGGGCTCTGAAAAACAATGTCAGCCGCGACAAGGCGGTCATCGCCTCGAAGGTATATTTTAATCCGGGCAGGCTTTCAAGAGAGGCGATAAATCGTGAGCTTATGTCGTACAGCCCGCTTGCCGCAGGACACCTGACCCGCCCGACCTGGAACGCGGACACTCTCCGCAGCAGGACTGACCGCGTAGCTATGGGAAAATACGACCGCACCGAGGAACAGGATATGCAGATAGTCTCCCGCGTGCATGACCTCGCAGAGCGCTACGGCGTGAAAATGCAGGAGATAGCGCTTGCATGGCGCTGGGCAAAGGGCGTGGCCTCCCCGATAGTCGGCGCAACAAAATCAGCATACCTGGATGACGCAGCCGCAGCGCTGTCCGTGAAACTTTCCGGCGATGACATCGCTTACCTTGAAGAGCCATACCTCCCACACCGGATAGTCGGCGCGATAGACCACAATCCTCCAGATGGAGTAATGCTGCTGGATGAGAAAAAGTCAGATAAGACCTGATCCATAAATTCTTACCTATTTTCTTTGCTTTTTTTTCAAAAAAATATACTTTAACTTCTATTTATGGTGTATAATATAATTAGGTAACCTCTAAAAACCGGGACACGAGCAGATTTCGTACATGACTTATATCAGATGCTAGGCGTCAAACCGCAGCGTTTTCGCGAAGCGATAATGCGTATACTGTATGTATTTCAAGGTTTGACAACGAAGCAGATGATATAAGTCATAGAAATCTGCCGTGAAGGAGGTTTTTAGAGGTTACCATTAGATTGCCTGAAAGGATACATACTCACAGCTTACGCGTTACCAGGCATGACTAATGCAAAAGAAAGAGGTATAAGCAATGAAAAGATCCACGTCTTTCCTTATTTCTGCCGCTGTGCTGTCGGCGTCGATCATGACGTACGCTTCCGTCGCATCCGCAGAAAACTCAGGAACAGAGGAAATCACCACTAACGGCGTTGTTATCCTGCATACGAACGATGTTCACTGTGGATTCGACGCAGACGACTACTCCTACGGCGCGGCTGACCTTGCCGCATACAAGGCGCATCTTGAGGACGAGGGCTACGACGTTATAATGGTCGATGCCGGCGATTTCGTGCAGGGAGGCGTTATCGGCACCCTGTCCGACGGAGAATATCCCATGCAGATAATGAACATGCTTGGATACGATGTCGCAGTCCCCGGAAACCACGAATTCGACTATGGCGCGGACACATTCCTAAAGCTGGCGGACGAAGCTGGATTCCAGTATCTTTCCGTTAATTTCACAGACCTCCGCACCGGAGAAAAGCCTTTCCAGGCATACACCATAATCGACGCCGAGCCCCTGAAAATAGGATTCGTGGGCATCACCACTCCGGAAACTCCATTCTCCAGCAGACCCTCCAATTTCACGGACGAAAACGGAAATTTCATCTATGGATTTATGGGCGGCGATGACGGCACATTACTCTACAACGCAGTGCAGGAAGCGGTGGACGCCGCATATTCAAACGGCGCAGACATGGTTTTCGCAATAGGACATATGGGAGACTACGTTTACGACGACAGATGGAGCTCTACAGCCGTAATCGAACATGTGAGCGGTCTAAGCGGCTTTATCGACGGGCACTCCCACAGCGTGCTTGAGAGCACTGTAACGGATAAGGACGGTCGCGATGTCCCACTTGCCTCCACCGGAACAAAGCTTCAGAACATCGGTCAGATAACCATTGCCGATAATAACGTTACCTGCGAGCTCATCGAAAAAAGCGCATACGCCGTATCCGAAGATATGGACTCGGCTGAATTTGCTGCATATCAGGGCGCGTCCGATTTCATAGCAGGCATTTACGACCAGTATGCCGAGCTTGCGGATACAGTGGTAGCCAGAACCGACGTAGAGCTAACTGTGAACGACCCTGACACCAATGACCGCGCTGTCAGAAACGCTGAAACAAACCTCGGCGACCTCTGCGCTGACGCTTTCCGCGCAAAGACCAAAGCCGATATCGCGATAATAAACGGCGGCGGAGTCCGCGCAAATATCCCTGTCGGAGACATAACCTACGGAGATATCATTGATGTTCAGCCGTTCGGAAATTCGCTGTGCATAATAAAGGCGACCGGTCAGCAGATACTGGACTGCCTGGAGGTGGGCGCTATGCACTATCCCGAGGAGGACGGCAACTTCATTCAGGTTTCTGGGCTTACATATCAGATAAATTCATATATCCCCTCGTCCGTTAAAACTGACCAGAACGGAAACTTCATAAGCGTGGACGGCGAATACCGCGTAAGCAACGTATACGTCGGCGCAAAACCGCTCGACCCTGACAGGACCTACACCGTAGCTTCTCACAACTACTATTTCCTCAGTTACGGCGGCGGAATGACCATGTTCAGGGACTGCCCCATTGTTGCAAAGGAGATCGCTCTCGACAATCAGACCCTCATCGACTTCCTTACAGAGAATCTAGGCGGAACAGTGGGCGATGAGTATTCCGACCCGCACGGAAGCGGCAGGATAGTTATCGTGTCCGAAGCTCCCGAGACATCGAATACCGCAGGCTCTACAGAATCTGGCGGCACGCCTGAAGTCCCGGTTGGGGAACACAATCCGAATACTGGCATAAGCTCCGCGGTATTCATTTCATTTTTAGGAGCGTCCGCATTATCGGCGGCGCTGCTGACTGTTTCGCGTAAGAGAAAGTAATTACATCAACAAAAACATGGCGCCGCTTTAAAAAGCGGCGCCATGCCAGCTTGTCGAAAAAATCGAATTTGCCCGCGAAGCGGGCTTTTGAAATCCGTTTTTTGCTCCGGGTTTCCCGGGGCA
>CAKSEO010000078.1 GCA_934446565.1 uncultured Oscillospiraceae bacterium
TCACCCTTTTTTATTATACCATATTTACGTAAAAAAGCCCAGCTTTCGCTGGACTTTTTCGACAAGCTGAGCGGAGATCACCTGATCTCCGCTACTCTTGTTAAAAACGCTTCTATCCGCATAAAACGGTCTTACACAAAGCAACGACCTTCGGCCTTACCATAATTTTGAACTCCGGAGTATACCCTTTATTTAGTTGACCTTTTGGCATAAAAAATGCCCCCTTTCATTAGTTTCAATTTTGGTATATTTTAATTATACCACTTTGTCTAACAAAAGGGGGGCATTTAATATTTATGAGCTTTCTTTCTGGATAAAAGTCCACGGCAGCACTTCAGAAGAAACCTCCCTGCCGTTCAGGATATCGACAAGCTTTTGTGCGGCTATCCTGCCTATGTTCCTGTTCTCATAGGAAAGCGAGGTTATCGGAACCTGGGATATCCGGCTGAGATTGCTGTTGTCGAAGCTGACTACCGCAACGTCCTCCGGAACGCGTCTGCCATTGGAAAGCAGGCATTTCACAAGCCCGAATGCCACCTCGTCGTTATAGCAAACGACCGCCGTATTATCGCCGAGGCGCTTTAGCACCTCCTCCGGATCATCGAAGAGTTTTTCCTTTGTCTCAGTGGTGTACCAGAACACGTTCTCGTCAGGGATTATCAGACCGCTGCGGAAAAGCTCTGAAATAAAGCCTGAATACCGCTGATGACCCTGGATATCATCGCTCTTGAAATACCCTGCGATTCTCGTATGGCCGCGGTCAATGAGATGCCGCACAAGTTCGGCGCCACCTGCCTGATTGTCCGCACAGACGGAATATGTGCCGCTGAGGGTCGGGTAATATCCGTTGAAAAAGACTACCGGGATACCCATGCCTATAAGCTTCTCATATAAATCGAAATTCGGGTTCGGCATTGCGGATTTTGTACCCTCTATCAGTATGCCGTCAACGGGATTTTTCAGTATCTCTTCGAGAATAGCGCGCTCGTTGCAGACGCGGTTACGGGTCGCAGAAAGAACCGCGGTGTACTTATTCTCGGACAGCACTTCGTCCACAGCCCGCAGCTGACTCGGAAAAATGTAGTCGCTGATGTACGTTGCAACTACCGCTATCTTTCCGGTCCTCGGGTTCAGCCGCTTCGGTCTTACCACCGAACCGCTGCCCTGCCGCTTTATTATAAGATCGTCTTCTACCAGGAGTGCCAGTGCCTTGCGTATCGTCTGGCGGCTGACGTTATACTGGGCTGTGAGCAGCTCCTCGGTAGGTATCGCCTGACCCTCGGTGTATACGCCGTTTTCAATATCAGTTTTTATTGCCTGCGCGACAGCTTCATATTTAGTCATATATTATCGCCCCTATAAATAAAAAGTACAAATTCAAACTCCAGTAGAATACAAATCCACCTGCGTATATGATACAACTTTGCACTTGATTTGTCAAGATGTTTTTGCACAGCAGCACATTTGTTTGTAGGAGAAATGCGTGGTTTGTCACACTTGCACAAAAGTTTTCCCGAAAGAATGTGTATTCTGTGCATTGCATTTATTGAGTCTTTGTGCTAAAATAAGGACAACAAACAGGAACGCAGACAAAAAATAAAATTTGTAGCAAATATGCTGGGAATTTGTTATAAGCGTTCCAAAACAAAACCATAACGATCATTTTTTATCGGAGGGAAAAAGCTATGAAAATCAAGAAGATACTCGCATCGGTACTCGGTCTGGCACTCACTGCAAGCGTACTCGCAGGCTGCAGCTCAGGTAACGGCAGCACTGCTGAATCCGGCAGCAGCGGATCTGGCTCTGGTTCTGCAAGCGGAGACCTCATTAAAGTTGGAATAATCAACAACGACCCCAACGAGTCCGGCTATCGTACAGCAAACGACAAGGACATGAAGGCTACATTCACAGAGGAGAACGGCTACGACGCTTCCTTTGCATACAGCCTTAAGAACGACGAGCAGATCGCAGCAGCGCAGACATTCATTCAGTCCGAGGTGGACTACCTGCTCATCTCCGCCGCTGGCACTTCCGGCTGGGACTCCGTGCTCAAGGACGCTCAGGCTCAGGGAATCAAGGTTATCCTGTTCGACAGAACCATCGACGCTGACGAAAGCCTGTACGAAGCATCCATCGTATCAGACATGGCTAAGGAGGGTCAGACCGCAGTTGACTGGCTGGCTTCCCAGGGACTTTCAGAGTACAACATAGTACATATCCAGGGCACGATGGGCTCCGCCGCACAGGTCGGCAGAACCGGCGCCCTCGACACCAAGGTAGCTGAGGACGACAGCTGGAACCTCGTTACACAGCAGACCGCTGACTGGAATGCAGAAACAGCACAGCAGATCGTTCAGTCCATCATCGACAGCGGCACTTCCTTCAACGTTATCTACGCCGAGAACGACGATATGGCAAAGGGCGCAGTTGCAGCCCTCGACAAGGCTAACATCTCCCACGGCGTTGGCAAGGACGTTATCGTAATGGGCTTCGACTGCAACAAGTGGGCTCTTGAGAACCTCCTTTCCGGCAGCTGGAACTACGATGGTCAGTGCAATCCTTTCCAGGCTTCCTACATCGACTCCATCATCAAGGATCTTGAGAACGGCACATCTCCCGCAAACAAGGTCATCATTATGGACGAGAAGGGCTTCGACGCCTCCACTATCACTCAGGAGGACGTTGACAAGTACGGTATCTGATCGTTCTGAACAGCCTAGCTGAATCAGCTGATCAGCCATGACGGAAACGGTCCGATATGATGGATAACAAATCCCTTGTATCGGACCGTTCTGTTAACTAACAAACCGGAGGCGAAGACAATGCGTGATGAAAATGTTGTTCTCAGGCTAGAGGGCATATGTAAAGAATTCCCCGGTGTGAAAGCGCTCCAGAACGTTGAATTCACACTGCACAAGGGCGAAATACACGCGCTGATGGGCGAGAACGGCGCTGGTAAATCCACACTTATAAAAGTACTCACCGGTGTATA
>CAKSEO010000079.1 GCA_934446565.1 uncultured Oscillospiraceae bacterium
AACGCCGACAAACCGTGCGCGCAGGGCGGATGTTCGGCGGAAAAGTCACTTTAGTGACTTTTTCGACGGTCTGAAGCGCACGGTCATCTATCGTGCGCTTTTTTATTTTCTTGACAAACTCCGCTTTGCAGTGTATAATTTCAGAGAGGTCAAAAAAATTTTCATAAACCCCTTGAAAACCTACTAAACCTATGGTATAATTATGCATAGACCCGGGGAAAAACTCTGCCCCGGAACGTTTCACGGCTTGAAAGGGGCTTTAAATTGAAAATTTCTACCAAAGGGCGCTACGCGCTCAGAATGATGCTTGACCTCGCTATCCACCGTTCGGACGGATTCATCGCTTTAAAGGATATCGCTGATCGTCAGGATATATCTAAAAAATACCTGGAACAGATAGTTCCCCTGCTGAACAAGGCAGACCTGCTCCGCACCAACCGCGGCTACCAGGGCGGGTACGCGCTGTCAAAGGACCCCGACCAGTACACCGTTGGCGAGATACTTCGCGTCACTGAGGGCAGTCTCTGCCCCGTGAGCTGTTTACAGTACCCCGTGAACGAGTGCCCCCGCGCGTCGGAGTGTATCACCCTGCCCGTCTGGGAGGGGCTCTACAAGGCGATAAACAACTACCTCGACAGCGTTACACTACAGGATATCATCGACAATTCCACCGGCGGCGACTACTCGATATAATACATGGACGCGGTGGCTGATACCGCCGCTTTCCGGGAGGAGAAACTTATGTTAAACGACATTCAGAAAAGGATAATCGAGCTCAAGAAGGAAAAGGACGTCTGTATCCTGGCGCACTGCTACCAGACCCACGACATCCTTGAAGTCGCTGATTTCGTCGGCGATTCTTTCGGACTTGCGCAGAAAGCCGCAAAGGCTCCCAACGCGACTGTTATGATGTGCGGCGTCCGCTTCATGGCTGAGACCGTCAAGATACTCTCGCCGGAAAAGCGCGTGCTCATCCCCCGCGAGGAGGCTGGCTGCCCCATGGCTGAGCAGCTCGATGTTGACATGCTCACCCAGCTCAAGCAGATGTACCCCGACCACAAGGTCGTTGCCTACATAAACACCACCGCTGCGCTCAAGACCCTTTCGGATGTCTGCGTAACATCCTCCTCCGCCGTCAAGATAATCAAGAAGCTCGACGCGGACAAGATCCTGTTCATCCCGGACTGCAACCTCGGCGATTTCGTCAAGAAGCAGGTACCCGAAAAGGAAATACAGCTCATCCACGGCGGCTGCCCCACTCACGCGAAACTCACCGCCGCCGACGTCCGCGCAGCAAAGAAGCTCCATCCGGACGCCCTGCTGCTCGTCCACCCGGAGTGCCGCCCTGAAATAGTTGACCTCGCCGACTTCACCGGAAGCACCACCGAAATAATGGCCTACGCCGCAAAGAGCGACGCCAAGGAATTCATCATCGGCACCGAAAACAGCATCGTACAGCACCTCGGTATCGACCACCCCGAAAAGCTGTTCTTCCCGCTCTCCAAGGACTGCGTGTGCCACAACATGAAGGTCACCACCATCGCAGACGTACTGCACACCCTCGAGGGTCGCGACGGTTTCGAGATCAACATCGACGAGCAGGAGCGCCTTGCAGCTAAGCACTGCATCGACGAAATGCTGAGGCTCGGCGAATGACGGACAAGCCTACCGCGCTCATCGCAATGAGCGGAGGAGTTGACAGCTCCGTTGCGGCGGCGCTGATGGTACAGCGCGGCTACGACTGTATCGGCGTCACGATGAAGCTGCGGAACAACGCCGACTGCACCTGCACCGAAAAGTCCTGCTGCACCGCCGACGACGCCGAGGACGCGCGTAACGCCGCCTACTCCATGGGCATGAAGTTCTACGTGTTCAACTTCGTTGAGGAATTCGAGCGGGACGTCGTGGGGAGGTTCATCAGCGCCTACGAAAACGGGCTGACGCCTAACCCCTGTATCGACTGCAACCGCTATATGAAGTTCGAGCTGCTGTATCAGCGCGGCCGCGCGCTTGGCTGCGACTACATCGTCACCGGACATTACGCCCGGACGGAGTTCCTCCCGGAATACGGCAGGTGGGTGCTGAAAAGGGCGAAAAACCTTGCCAAGGATCAGAGCTACGTCCTCTACTCGATGTCGCAGGAACAGCTTTCCCACACGATTTTCCCGCTCGGCGACTTCGCCAGCAAGGATGAGGTACGCGCCTACGCTGAAAAGCTCGGGCTGCTGAACGCCCACAAGCACGACAGCCAGGACATCTGCTTCGTTCCCGACGGTGACTACGCGGAGTTCATCCGCATGCGCACCGGAAAGACCTACCCGCACGGAGCGTTCCTCGACACAGATGGCAACGTCATCGGCGAGCACTCCGGGATAATCAGGTACACGATAGGTCAGCGCAAGGGGCTTGGCGTGGGCTTCGGCGAGCGCATGTACGTCTGCGCGAAGGATATGCAGCGCAACACCGTCACCCTTTCCCGCGAGGAGGGGCTGTATTCCAGCCGCCTTACCGCCGGGGATTTCAACTGGATGCTCTGGGAGAACGCCCCGACAGAGCCGGTCGAGGTAACTGCGCGTACGCGTTACAACGGCAGGGAGGCTGCCGCTGCGGTTTACGCCAGCGCTGACGGAACCGTACATGTTGAGTTCCGCGAGCCGCAGAGGGCTGTCACCGCAGGTCAGGCGGTGGTGCTTTACCTCGGCGATATAGTCGTTGGCGGCGGCACGATTCTTTCCGCTGAATAAACATCTGAATATTGCAGAGCCGTCCGGTTTCCGGGCGGCTCAGCTTGTCGAAAAAATCGAATTTGCCCGCGAAGCGGGCTTTTGAAATCCGTTTTTTGCTCCGGGTTTCCCGGG
>CAKSEO010000080.1 GCA_934446565.1 uncultured Oscillospiraceae bacterium
ACGAACAGATTATCCAGCGAATCCGGACGATGTTCGCCAACGAACAGCTCGCCGAAATTCGGGTCGTGAAGTACTCCGCGGAAGCATTTTATACTTTGTTCAAGGATCTCCTTGCGGTGCGCCACGAACAACAGACGGCAGGGTTTGCCTGCGTTTTCGCTGCGGAATCTGCGATAATCGAACGCGGAAATTACCGTTTTGCCTGTACCGGTCGCGGCAACGACAAGATTACGGAAATGCCCGCGGATATCGCGCTCGGCTTTCAGGCGTTCGAGTATCTCCTGCTGGTGTTGTATAATAAAACTTGACACCCCACGCTCAAAAGAATATACTATAAAATCAGGGAGCTGTTGTCGAAATTGTTCGCGATAGCGGCTTTGGAAAGGTTCACGGAGAACTCCGGCAGAAAGTCGTAGACCTCGCTTTTCACATCGGAATTTATCTCGCCCTCGATACCACCGAAAACCTCGGAAATGCTGGTTCTGTAATAATTCCAGTGGTTTCTGAGGTCGTTGTCCTGCGCAATGCTGAGAAGTCCGCTGATAAGCCCGATGAACACAACGAAAATCAGCATTATCAGTCCCAGCGAAAAGAACAGGATATACAGCAGAGTTTTGCGGACTTTCTCGTTTCCCGCCAGCTCTGACGCTATTAAAATCAGTTTCGGATTTACTGCCATGCTTTCCTCCAATAAAAAAGCAGCCGGGAAAAATCTCGGCTGCTGAATATAATATTGTTATAATCCGTATTTTGTGCGCCTGACCTCTGCTTCAAGATATACCTGATTGTCGCTGCGGGCAGAAATAATGATAATTTTCATTACATTTCCGACTATTTCTACCTTGTAGACTACCCGTATTCCTATCTTTCTGAATTTGATTTTCATCAATCCGGAAAGGTTGGTTCCTCCGAGATTGCCAAGCGGCTTGCCATAACCGCCCTGAAAGTCCGGCAGAGGATTCTGGCTGACTTTTTGTATTCCCTTTAACACCTGCTTTTTGACGGAGCCGTCATGGTCGTTCAGGTCTTTTTCAGCTTCTTTCAGAAATTCGATGTTCCATGTCATTCGATATCCGGCTCCTCTGCGTCGTCAAGGTCAGCCTGAGTGATTCCGGCATTCTTCATCACGTCGTCAAACGATACGGTTTCAGAAGATTTCGCAAGACGGCTCTGGGCTTCTAGCGCAAGATAATGATCCTCCGCCATTTCAGAAAGCCTGATATATTCCTCCGGGGAAAGAATTACCGCCGCCGGGACATTGTTTTTCAGAACAATGAGCTGTTTTTCATTCGTAAGTCTGTCAAATATTTTGGAAGCCTGACCCTTGTTGAACTGAGTTATCGGAACAAGGCTGTTCAAAGTGTTGTAAGCGATTGACATAATATCACCTCCGCACTTATATTATACTCATTTATCAACAAATTGTCAAGTGAATATATCGATAAATTCTGTTATCTTCCGCCGCCGCGCCCGAACATTTCAAGTCGCTCATCACTCAGCACGAACCGCACTTTTGCCGCCTGCCTGCCGACTTTCATCAGCGCCATTCCGCGCTGTCCGGAGGAAATCAGTTCGGTCTGTGAATCGTTCAGGTCGAACAGTTCTGCGGCTTCTTTGAGGGACTGCCCGTCCATTGAAAACAGCAGTTTGTAGGTCGGCAGGTCAAGCACAGACTGCCCGTAAAATTTGACCTCCGGGTCGAGAAAATCGTTTGTGGACTGCGTTCCTACGACTATGCTTCCCTCGTATTTCCGGGCGCGCTTCTCGGCGTTTTTGAGGAACTCAAGAAATACGCTGAATATAGCGAAGCGTAACAGATTCAGGCGCGTGAGTGCACTCGTTTGAACGAGCCGAATCTGTTTTATTCAGCGTTTTTCTGGTGACTGCGGACAGCGCGGGTCAATCATCGTCCAGCACTCGTCGGCTATCAGCATTATGCGCTCCTTGCGGTCGCGGGTTATCTGCTCCCAGCACCACGAAAGCACGTTGAAATACTGCGCCGCCAGCACCGTTCCGGACATCTGTATCAGGGATTTTGTATCCAGCACAATAAATCCGCTGGTGGGATTTATGGTCGTGTAACCGTTCCAGAGCAGGTGGTCTGCACCGTTTGCGGCTCCCTCCAAGTATGTTTTGAGGTCTGAGTAACACTCGTCGTTCCTGCCGCCGGATTCTGCTTTTCGGGAGATGAGGCTGTACAGGTCGCTAAGAATCGGAAAGCGCTCCGCTTTCATGCCGGAAACATCGGTTTCCCATGTGATTCCAAAAGAAAAATACAGTTCCACAAGCGACTGGTCGAGAATGGCTCTCAGGCGGTCGTCCATCGAGGGTATGTACAGCCGGAAGAACGTCTGCAAGGTCTTTAAATGCACTGCGAGGTCGCCTATGCTGTCCTTTTTCACCGGGTCGGAATTATCGTCCACGTCAGGCGGGACAGGGCGTATCTGGAGCGGATTTATAAGCCCGCCGCGCCCTCCGGCAACGTCTATCCATGAGCCTTCAAACAGCGGATTCAGGCACATATCCTTGTATTCTCCCTCCGGGTCAATGACGATTATCTTCGTGCCGCGGGCGTACTCCGAAGCGATTATGTGCTTTATCGCCGTGGATTTACCCGAACCGGA